>NZ_JADEWY010000201.1 GCF_015207375.1 Coleofasciculus sp. LEGE 07092
CCGAGAGACGACCTGGGCGTGCGCAAGGGCGCCCAACTACTCGACAAGCTCGAGGAAATGCCCAAGTCCAAGGCCCTGGCCGAACGCGGCGAAACCTGGGGGCCCTATCGCACCCTCGCGGCGCTGTACCTGTGGCGCATCGCCGACTTCGGCACGCCGGACAAGGCGCCGGTCAAGCGCTCGCAGGACTAGCTTCGCCAGCGGGCGCCGGGTGCCAGCACCAGTGCCAGGGTTCGTAGCTAATACCTTGAGGATTGTCTTTGGGGAAGGAAAGTTCAAAGCTGTAACGAGGGGCATTTTTTTCCAGCCACTTGAAGGCAGCGGTTTGCTCGAAGCTGGGACTTAAGTTGGTAGCTGGCGTTCTGCCATCGCCGATATCAATGGCGTAGCCTGTGTGGTGTTCGCTGTAACCGGGAGGAGCGCTGACTTCAGCTCGCTTGGTTGTTACTTGTCCACGCTGGGCTTTAACATCGAAAAACAGGTGCTGTTGGTCTTCAACAGAACGGAAACCAGAAATTGGAACGAGCAGGATACCCTCGGCTTGGGCGGCGGCTGACATGGCTTTGAATTTTTGAGCAGCAGCAGTGCGAAGCTTAATGCGACCATCAGGGGTGATGGGTTGGAGTTCGGAGAGGGGGGCTTCTTCGTAGGGAAGGTGTCCAAGGATATTATCGGTTTCGCTTTGGCTGGCGTCTGAGTTATCTGAGGTGGTGCTATCGACTGATATGGGCGTTGGGGACTCTTCTGTCGTTTTGGGGGCGGGGGTTGGTTGGGATAGCATGAAGCCCATAGCAATCGCTCCCAATCCTAACAAGCCAACACCCATCAAGATGGGCTTCCACCGAGAGCGGCGTCTGATGTCGGGGGTATCCCGCACCGCTACGGGGATATCATCTCCGGGTTGTTCTGAGAGCTTTATTGGTTTTCCTGGGATACCGCCGTTATTCAAAAATCCACTCCTGCACTCGAAATCAATACTTTTTCTTGACTAGCCATTACCAATTTTTAGAGATCGCCTATCTAACTGAAGAGACTCCTAACCCTACTTTCAAGCTATTTGCCAGTCTATCAGCAGCAAAGGCTCGTGTAGTGGTAAAAATTTATTTTCCAGGCGACTGGCGTACTATCGGTCGAGATGCTGGTTTGTTTGCCTGACTATGCCCAGCCCCGATTTAGAGCGTTTAAAACCACTAATCGAAGCTGGTGATTGCAGAGGTTTACGATTTGGATTGGGAGTTGACGGTGACTCGTCCCGATGGCGAAGAAATTAATCAAATTGTAGGAATTGATCGGGAGTGTCAAGAGCAAATTGAGGAACTGGTGGAAAAAGTTCTGGAAATGCTGCCCGATAACAATCAATTGCGGCAATCTGTCATTGCTAGGCAGACGGAAAGGGTTTTAGATTTAGCGTCTGGAACGTTGCCTCAGATTGGGGAAAAGCGGCAAGATCGAGGGGATGGGCAAAAAACGGGCTATGCGTAGCTTGTCAGATCAACTCTGCCCTCACCCCCTACCCCAAGACAGCTACGGCGTACACAGATCTTGTTCTTTGTCATGCAAACCTTGTTGGAACCCCCTAAATCCCCCTTATTAAGGGGGACTTTGACTCTAGTTCCCCCCTTGACAAGGGGGGTTAGGGGGGTAATAGATAGTCAAACCGTGAGGGGGAAGAATAATTATTCAGCAGCGAAGGATTGATGCCATGACGACAGTAACGACTCAAGTAGAAAATTCTCCTTTGGTGTTGCACCTACACCCGGTAATTAATCTGACAGATGAGCAGTTTTTTGAGTTCTGTCAAATTAATCGAGACTTACGAATTGAGCGCACTGCTACAGGAGAATTGCTGATTATGCCCCCCACTGGCTCAGAAACGGGTAATCGGAATGCTAAGTTAATAGTTCAGTTGGGAGTTTGGGCAGAACGTGACGGAACTGGGATTTATTTTGACTCTAGTACAGGCTTTAAGCTTCCCAATGGTGCAGAGCGATCGCCTGATGCGGCTTGGGTGAAGCTAGAACGGTGGAATGCCCTGACTCCCGAACAACAGAAAAAGTTTGCTCCTATTGGTCCTGAGTTTGTGGTGGAGTTGCGTTCTGCTTCTGATAATTTGGAACCACTTAAGACTAAGATGCAGGAGTATATTGACAATGGGACGCTTTTAGGATGGCTGATTGACCGCAAAAATCGGCAGGTTTACATCTATCGTCCTGGAGTAGATGTGGAATGTTTGGAGAATCCGGCTACGGTTAGCTGTGAGTCGGTCTTACCCGGATTTGTGATGGATTTAAGCAAGATTTGGTGAACTCCCCCCAGAATGGGGGGATGCCAAGTAACCCTAATATTCCTGCTGTTGCTAACAAGCTGTTTTCACCTCAAGACCGAGTAAAACCAGATACAAAACACAGTAAATATTGAAAATTAATTATAGGTAAAACTGAAATCAATTGTATTTACTCTAATCAATTTATTTCTTTGTCTGGATTTGATTTATATCACTCAATCGGCTTATAAATGTACTCTCACTCCTTTGATATCTATAGCTATAAGACAAGGGTTTGTTAGATGGTCTTACAGATAGTTAATTTTTTGTTCCTGGAACAAGACACAACTGCGGAAGATGAAAATGAATAAGTAGAGTTGTTTTGGGATTTTAAGGAGTGGTCTAGATCCCCGACTTCTCTAAGAAGTCGGGGATCTCATTGCATCGCGCTTGAGAATGACTAATATGCGAGCTGCTTGGCAGCAGCGCTTACGCGATCGCTATCACAACGGGATGATAGCTGACTCAAGTGTTCTTTTTGTGAGTTGTTCTCTACTGAACCGTTTTCCAATTTCCCTCACCCTTCCCTCGCCTCTTGTGGTGCAGCAACAAGAGGACGCCAATTATCAGAATTTTCCGAAACCGCAGAATCCTGGCTTGTCTCAGTGTGTTTGACAATTGCCTGTAAAAGAAGATAATTCAAAACTGTTCGGATTGCAATAATTGCTGCCAGTTGACCAATATCATTCCACTTAGGAGCAATCGTTGTCTTCAGAATACTTGCCCCAATCAAAAACCCCAATCCCAAGGAGAAGGAGTACCCCATTTCTAAGCGACTTTCCTGAAAAGCATTAGCAGAGTGATAGCTAAACAAAGCGTGTCTGAGGAAGATTGTCAGGGCTTTGATAATTCCTACTGAAATCACGAACAATGCTAGCAACTGACAAATATTAACGACTACACCGTTTAGAGAGCGAACTACAACTTCCATACCTGCATTCATTAAAGAGAAAGCGTTGACCATAGTCCCACAATAAGGGAATTTCATCAGCTTAACCTCTTGCCCAACTGCAATACATTTTCAGAATCTTCAATTTTATGATGAGACTAATAAGCATTTACCTTCCCAAGGGCAATGCTAGCTCCGTATCAAGACAGTAGCTCTTGGAACTTGACTGACTAATCGGTAGGTGGCAGCGTACCTAAGACCTATAACCTAACACCTTAACGGCGCTGGAGAGAGCGCTGGGACGTAAGAAAATGGGAGATTATTTATTACTAGACTAGTATAGACTCCCAAACTAAAACTCACTATAACGTGAAATACATTAAAAAATAACGTAATGAGACGGTATTTTGTAGTTTATGAGAGCATCCCACTCGGTAAGATAGATAGAGATAGGCGTGGAATTGGGATTGTGTCTCATGCTATTGCCCAAAAGACGCTGTAGTTAAAATACTTATGAAGCTACGCTCGTTTTTTTACGTCCTAGCAGCAGGGGTGTCGATGCTGCTGTTAGTTGCCGCTGGCGGCTTTTTCTGGTTAACCTCCCACAGTCCGCTGACTTTACTGCGAGAAACGGCAGTAGTACAGCCAACTGCGGCAATGTTCGTACCCAAACAGGCACCCGTTATGGTGTCACTGCTGGTGAATCCAGACCGCTTGGCAGCATTTCAGCAGCTAGCAACCCGTCCGGGAAACCGAAGGCGAGCGTTAGCTCAATTCAAGGAACTGGAAAACAGTTTACTCTCGAACCTCGATCTGGACTATCAACGAGATATTCAACCGTGGGTCGGAAATGAAATCACTCTGGCAGTCACGTCCCTCGACATTGACCGCAATCGAGAAAATGCCGCTCAACCCGGATACTTAGTAGCTTTTACGACCAAAGACCCGCAAGCCGCACGGGAATCGCTGCAATTGTTTTATTCCCGGCAAGCGATCGCTGGCACAACAGATTTAGTCTTTGAACAGTACAAGGGCGTCAATCTAATTTACAGGCGTCCTATTCCTGGACTAGCTGTTTCTACCGACAGTTCCGCATCCAACTCCACCTCAGAAACCCTAACCAGCGCTATCGTAGGCGATCGCTTCGTCCTCTTTACCAACCATCCCAAGGTATTGCGAGATGCCATCAACAACGTCCAAGTTGGCAACCTCAGCTTGGCAGATGAGCCGGAATACCAGCAAATGCTACAAAGCTTCACCGAACCCCGAATTGGTCTGAGTTTCGTCAATCTGCCAGCACTAGCGGCATGGATTTCCAATCAACCCCTGCCCGTGCGAAATTCCTTTGAGGCATCTCAAACCCTGACCTTTGCGTTCTCCCTAGACCGTCAGGGGTTACTGGCACAGGCAGCCGTTCTTGGCTCGAAGTCAAGTGCGGAAAACCGAACCCCTATTCTTTCTCAACCCGTCGATGCTTTAGATTACATTCCAGCCCAAAGCGCCTTAGCAATTGCTGGGACAGACTTAAACCAACTGTGGCATCAATTTACCGCCGGACTTGCCAGTGAGAATACCCTGAAAGTCCTGATTGATCAAGCGATCGCCACGTGGCAGTCCCGGTGGGGTATCCAACTGCCTCAAGATATCTTCAGTTGGGTGCAAGGAGAATATGCCCTCTCGCTGTTGCCGCGCCCAGACTCAATGAATCCTGACTGGATTTTCGTCGCTCAAAAACGCGACACGGACGCAGTAGCCGCAATTGATCATCTAGATGCTACGGCTAAAAAACGGGGATTGAGTGTCGGGCAACTCAACTTGGGTGAATACCCTATCACCGCCTGGACTAAGTTAGTAACCGCACAAGCACTCGCCAGTAAAACGGACAGATTGGTGAGTTTGAAGGCACAAGTAGATGGAGTTCACGCCTCTGTCGGCAATTACGAGATTTTCACAACATCCCTTGAGGCGATGGACGAAGCATTGAAGGGATTGAATCATTCATTGTTAAAAAGTGATCGCTTTGAGTATGCGATCGCACCCCTGCCAAGGGACAATGATGGTTATCTGTATCTTGACTGGGAAAAAAGTCAAGCATTTATCGAGCGACAGCTACCGATTGTGCGAGTTGTAGAACTCATTGGTAAACCTCTGTTTGACCATTTGCGATCGCTCAGTATCAGTAGCTACGGTATCGATAAGGGCGTGCAGCGCAGTAAGCTGTTTTTTCAGTTAGCGGATCATCCCTCCGGCTAAAGTAGCAATCCACTGGAATAGATTCATTATGAAAATTCCTAGTCCCTAACCTCTACCCCTAGTTGAATGGAACCTACAACCCGACCTAGAATAAAAATTTGCTGCATTGGCAGTGTTGAAGAAGCCAAACAATCCATTCGTTACGGTGCTTCAGCCTTGGGCTTAGTTTCGGAAATGTCCAATGGTTCTAGCTTAGTCTCTGAAGGATTAATTGCCCAAGTCGCCTCAATGGTTCCCCCTGGAGTCTCTTCTTTTTTACTCACGAGTAAGAGCGATACCTTAGCCATTGTTGCCCAGCAACGGCGGTTGGGCGTGAATGCCATCCAGATTTGCGATCGCCTTCAATACGGAACTCACGGCGATTTGCGTCAGGCACTACCGGGAATTGCGATCGTCCAGTCGATTAGCATTACCGGAGAAGAATCGATCAAAGAGGCTTTATTCATAGCCCCTCATGTATCAGCGTTGGTACTCAACTCCAACGATTCATCAGAAACTCAAGAGCTAGGCGATACAGAACAACTTCACAACTGGGAAATCAGCAAGCGTATCCGCGAACTCGTAGATGTGCCAGTTTTCCTAGCCGGAGGACTTACTCCTGACAACGTTGCCGACGCCATCCAAACCGTACAACCCTTTGGAGTGGATGTTTGTAGTGGGGTTCGTACTCAAGGACAATTGGATGAAAGTAAACTCTCCCAATTTTTCAGCCAAGTCTATGCCAGTGCCGATAGCGCCTGACCCTAAAAAAATATCAGCTCTTAGCCCTCATAGTCCAACAGAACTTGCACCCAATGGGGAGGGCGGGGAATTGGATTACCCAAGCGATCGAACAGCACCAGAGCGACAAGATGCACCACAAACAAATAAACGATATTGTTAATGACAATTGCTGTCACAGCGACTGCCTGAATTAGAGTTAGGCTAGGTTGAGCTAGTAACCCCAGCTTCAAAAATCCCCATTCCGTTAGTTCTGTAATCTGACTCATTACATAAACCCAAAGGTCTTCGCTCAAAAGAATAGAGAGCAGCCAAAATCGAAAAAAGAAGCCAAATGTACCGATAATGGCACCCGTTCCAATAGAAAATAACCAATTGGCTTGGCGTTTCCATAACGCACCAAGCTGAATACCCATTAAACCGTAGGGCATGATGTAGAGAATACTGCGGGTTGGTCCTTGAAGTACCGATAGCAACAATCCTGAAACCAATGCCGCCATCCAAGATGCCCGACTACCCCGTCGCAGGTAAACCAAAGCAATGGGTATTGGGAAAAACATCTTCAGCACGGGTCCTAGGGGAAAGTAATAATTAATCAGCCAAATCAAGCTGGCGGTACTAGCGAGAAAAGCCGTTTCCACCATGGTTAAGGGGGTATTAGACTTTAGCTGTTCCTGACTAGAATACTCGGTTTCTGAGTTTAAAGGTTGGTTTTCTGTTTCTTGGGAAAAATTTGGGCGAGAGGATCGGTCATCATCAAAAGATTCACTCATGTAAATTTAGCAGGCATTAATCAATCTTCACTTTAACTCTGCTTTTAGCTAAGGGTTAAATCAATTCCGCCTGTGGGTATCTGGTGTAGTTGACAACTCCTCGACTAATTTACCCTTTCTCTAAGCAATAATTCGCTCTAAAGCAGACAAATCGGGAATAAACATAATATCGCTATCTCGCTTGATCAGTCCCTTCTTTTCTAGCTTAGTCAGAACCCGAGTCACTGTTTCCCGCGCCAATCCACTCAAACTGCTTAATTCTCGGTGAGGTAGGTTGGGAATCTCCGTTCCTTGCTGTTTAAGTTTTCCCTGCCCCTCTGCCAAAAACAGCAACGTGTCTGCGACTCGCGACGTACTATCTGACTCCCGCAGGCGCAGGCGGCGGTTGACTTGACGCAGGCGCTTTGCCATAAGCTGAGATAAGCGAACACCTGCTAGGGGTTCGTTGTGAATCAACTGGACAAAATCCTGGGCGGGTATGCTAGCGATCGTGGTAGGAGTTAGGGTAATGACATCGGTTGAACGAGGAACTTCATCCAGTGCCGCCATTTCCCCAAAGAGTTCTCCTTTCCCTAAAATGTTAAGAGTTACCTCTTTCCCTTCCAGGTTGTAGGTACGAATCTTTGCCCACCCTTCCAAAATAAAGTAAACAGAGCCTCCCCAGTCATTCTCCAGCAAAATAACTCGCTCCTTCGGGTGGCTGCGAGTAACAACGTGAGCGCTGGCTTGCTCCACACTGGCATCCGGTAAGCCAGCAAAAAAAGGAGCTGTGCGAATCAACTCATTAACAGTCGAATTCATTTCGTGTGAGCTGTATCGGTCATCCATGAAGCCAAACCACATTGTATACGTGCTGGATAGGTACGACGAGTCGCCGTTCCCTCTTTTTTTGAGGGGTTTTTCCTGTTTCAACAACAGAAACACAAGCACCTGCCAACCTTTTCAAACGAGTCAGAACGGTCGATCGAACGTTCATCCCTGGTATCGAAACGATGCTACACCGCTTCGACACCGCCTTCAATCGCTAATTCTGCCAGAGATTGAGGGAATTTTCTGAGAACGGACACACAGTTATTATGCTTCATATTAATGAGATTTATGGATTTGGTGAAAATTCTAAAGGTCAGGATAAGGG
>NZ_JADEWY010000011.1 GCF_015207375.1 Coleofasciculus sp. LEGE 07092
GTGGGGAGTGGGGAGTAGGGAATGGGACTGTACCTCATGTAAATGAGAACCGCTATATATCCTTTACGCAAATGATTGGAATATCGAGATCGAGGTAGTCTTTTATGGGTTCTCCCGATTGTATAGCCAATATTTCGGTAATCGATATTACTTCGTTACGCTCAAAGAGATAAATTTTCTCCTCCTCTCCCTCATCAAGAGAGCGGCGGGTTACAAGTTTCTGCCACGCTGGTGAGCTAGTAAGACGATGACAATAACTCTTCGGGAGTTGTTAAATCCGATACCAGTGACTCTTGAATCAAATCACTCAAATTAGCAGCATTCAGAAGCTTAACCCACTGATTCGCCACCTTTGAATCACCGGGATTGTTGCGGCGCTGCTCCACCAACTTTGCCAAGGCATCGTGCCAAATTTCCGCGTCGGAATACAGGTCAACTTGTTGTTCTGGTGATGCTTGTGCCAGTTGGGTGGCAAGGCGTGGGTCAAGTTCTACCCGTCTTACCCACCCTTCTACGACAAGATCTTTTGACCGTTCGTTAGATTGGCACATCACCGAAAACGACCACTTATAATCCTGACCAACTTTCAACGGCGCTAATCCGACTTCAGTCGGTAGGCTGAGGGTAATAATACCTGACTTGCCACTGCTGTCAAACGTAGTTTTGTAGATTGGATTGTCTTCTATATCCTCCAAGACAAACTCCACAGGCAACGTCGTCCCAGATGATGACGCAGGCATATAGACAAAGAATGTAGGATATGCGGCTACTGTTGTTCCAAAGTTATTGCTGGGAACTAGAGCTTTGAGTGCCTTGCCATTAACCGGACAACTGTCAACAGGACTTCGCGTTCCTCCTGGTTCAGTACGAGTGGGGGCGCCGATGCCTGCTGGCGGTTTATATTCTTTGGCTTCCCAAGTTTGGGGAATTCCTTGGGCAAGGAGAACTCGGGGAGTTTGTAGAAAAGCCAAACCCCCGGCAAGGAGTACTAGTTGTATCGAGAGAGCTAGAGAAAACTTGCGAAAATGGAACCGCATATCTACCCTACAAGTATTATTGATTAGTTGTTAAAGGTTCTGGTGTCCTGAACTACAAAGTCTTCAGATAGTTCATTTAGCCCCACCGAGTTGATCAGTGTGTTCCAAGCCTCGGTCAGATTTGGATCGTTGGGGTTGGTGCGCCGCAGCTCGATCAGAGTACTCAAGGTTTCATACCAAAGTCGTTCATCTGCATAAATAGCCACTTGTTGGCGAGGATCTGCCTGTTCAAGACGACGTGCCAACATCGGTTCGGGTTCCACTCGTTTGAATCCGCCATACACATCATAATCGCCCCCTCTGTCTGTGCGATCGCACATGAGTGTTAACTGCCAAGTATACTCCTGACCGATTTCTAGAGGAGGGAGACCACCAGAAGCAGGAAGGGTTAGGCTCATCATGCCGGGAGCACCGATAACCAATTCCTGGTCGAAACCATCAGCCCCTTTTTCCGTGTAATGGGTGAAGGCATACTGGGTCGAATAAATCTCCTGCTTTTTGGCATCCCGCAACACAAACTTTACCCCCCAAGCTGTTGTTTTGGGCAGATACCAAAATACAGTAGGATACTCTGCTACCGTTGTTCCTATCCCAGAAGGTGGAACCAATCCAATCAGAAATCCATTATTTTGAGCGATACAGGGGTTCCGCGAGGCACCGCCTTCTCTATTAATAGCAATGGGTTTGTCTGGATCTGGATTAGTTGGCGGAGTGAAATCCCATCGAATGGGAATCTGGCTGCTAAGAGGAGGAGGCTCCAATTGAGCTTGTACCCGTGCGGGGATATGGAAAGCAATCCCTAGCACCAAGGCTACAGTCAGCCTTGTGAAGTATGATGAACGTGTGAACCAAGCCATAATACAACTGTATTTGTAGTGTAAAATAGAGTCTTTGTCTTAAGAACTCAGAACAGAAGCCCGCGTTCCAATAAGGATGATTCAGTCTAGCAACAATCAGGTTGCGGCAAGCTTCTGCCTGGATACTTACATTTTAAGAGGCATTAGCGGTATCGCTACCGTAAGCGTCCACTCTTATCTAAATCTTCATTTGAATTCAGCCACCCTAAAAAAAATTAATGCCGTACCCTGCCAGAAGCAAGTTACAGCATGAGATCAGTTCTAGTTTTCCCTTGAGGTTTACATTCCCATGGGAAACCTAGTTACTGTTCACTAAACCGCTGGTTTCATCGATTCTTGGTTGTTCTCCAATGACATCTTCTAACCCTGGTTGTTTGGAAATGACCTCTAGTTTCACTGAATTAAGCAGCTTGTCCCAAGCCTGTGCCAGCTCTGGATCTTGAGGAGAATTTTGGCGGAGCCTCACCAACGTCTTGAGCGTGTCATACCACATTCCCTCTTTGGCATAGAGTGCCATTTGCTCTTGGGGAGTTGCCTGTCGAAGTCGTGATTCGAGAACTAGGTCCCGTGAGGTTCGCTGAATTCCGCCACCGACAACGACATCGGCTGACCGATCTAGGGGATCGCAAACCAAGGCGAGCTGCCAGTAATAGTCCTTATTGGTCTCTAAAGGCGGTAAGTTAGAAAAGGAAGGAAGGGTCAAACTCATGATACGGGGAGTGCCACCCATGTCGTTCCCTGACTGATCCAAACTATACTCGACCCTGTAAATATCTCGGGCGTCAGCATCTTGCAACACAAACTCCATTGTTGATGCACTGGTTTGGGGCATATACCAAAAAACAGTGGGATATGCCGCCATAGTTTTGCCTATTCCTGGCGTTTTATTCATTCCTGACTCAGGAACCAATGCTACCAGCGACTCATTCGTCCGAATGCACTCTGGACCTCTGGTTGCCCCGCCCTCTCGATTCACTGAAACCGGAGCGGAATCAGGGTTTTTGGGGGGAGTAAATTGCCATTGATCAGGAATCTGAGAGCTAAGGGAAGCCGTTCTGAACTGAGCTTGCACCTGTTTAGGCAAATACACTGCCAGACCTAGTGTCAAAGCTACAGTCAGAATTGTTAAGCGTGATGAGCGGGTGAACCAAGCCATGATGAAATACCTGCTCGTAGAACCGAGTCTTTACAGTTTAATGATGTCAGAACAGAAGATAAAGTTCCAGCATGAGATAGCAATTTATATGATAATCAACTTCGTCCGACAAAGATCTGCCTTAGTATTGATATTCTAACTTGAAGTATGGGCAGTATCGGCACTTTCGTTTCCATTCTTATTTAAATCTTCATCATCGATGAGCATGATTCCTGATTCAGCGTTCTCTGTTTTACCCAAACCCAAGTCGTTTGGGACGATTAGACCAATTGGAGCCTCTGCCTTACAGGGTATAGCATTTTGGGGGGAAACACTGGTCGCTATTGATGCTACGAATGGCTATCTGCTGCAAATCGATCCGCTCAACGAGAATACCAAAATTTTGAACTCTTCCCGCGAGTTGGATTTTGTCGATGCCAGTGGTTTGGCAATAGCAGGAGACACCCTATGGTTGACCTGGCAAAAAACCGTTTACTTTTGTCAGCTCAATGGTGATTTGAGCCTTCAGCCCTTTGTTACTCTGCCCTACACCGCCGATGGCGTTGCCGTCAAAGAATCAACCATCTATATTACCTGCCAGAAAGTTGGATATATTTTGATTTACAGCCGCGATACAGGTCGCGAGATTACACGATTGTACGCCCCAGGGATTGGCGTTGAGAACATTGCAGTACGCGATGAGGAACTATGGGTTTCAGATCGAGAAGAACAAACCATTTACTGCCTCGACCGAGCAACAGGAAACATCCAATTCAGCCTGCTGACTCCTTTTGAGAACCCTACTGGTTTGGCATTTTACCGAGACAAACAGACGAATCAAGATACACTCTACGTTGCCTATGCCAGTGAGGAGCCTTACATCCGAGATAACCCTAATGCCCAACCCAACTACGAATTGCAATTTCGCGATCGCACCTTCATCCACCCCCTTTATTTTCGCGCCGATCCTGAGAATCGTTACACCCTTTCCACCGGTTATTTAATCGAAATGTCCTACGTCGAAGAACTTTCCCCCCTCGAAGAGGTGGAATTTAAAGACGTGGAATGGCGCATCGCCCTACCCTCAGAAACAGACCGTCAAAAGGTGAGAAAAATCGAATCCGTCGGACTTCCCTTTACCGAAGAAATCCAAGGGGATCAGCGAGTCGCCGTCTTTAAATTCGACACCCTAAAACCGGGCGAACGCCATTTATTTGGCTGGAAAGCGCTGCTGGAAGTCTGGAGTATCAAATACCGTCTAACCCCGCGAGACGTGGAAAAATTGACAGAATTACCGCCAGAGTTTCAAGAGCAGTATTTAGTGGATGATGATGAGTTAGCCATGGAAACAGACATCATTCGCCGCGCTGCCCGCGAAGCAATCGGCACCGAAACAAACCTGCTGCGGAAAATGTACAGCATTCGTAACTATGTCTATGACAAACTCTCCTACGGAATTAAACCGCATATTGATACTCCCAATGTTGTCTTAGAACGGGGAATTGGCTCCTGCGGTGAATATCTGGGCGTATTGCTAGCGCTGACACGCCTTAACGGAATTGCCACTCGCACCGTCGGGCGCTACAAATGTCCTCCCCATCCTGACAAACTGGGCGTCCCCTTAGAACCTGACTTCAATCATGTTTGGCTAGAATTTTACGTGCCAGGTGTTGGCTGGCTACCGATGGAATCCAATCCGGACGATACCGTTGAAGGGGGTCCCTACCCAACTCGATTTTTTATGGGTCTGGCTTGGTATCATGTGGAAATTGGCAAAGGTATTTCCTTTGAAACTCTCAAAAGCCAAGGGAGTTTGGTGAAAAAAGAAAATATTTCCATTGGTGAGTTAGCCATCAATCACGTCCGGTTCAAAATTTTAGAGGAATTGTCGCCAGAAGGTTAACCTTAATACTGAGTTGCGTTCAAAGAGGTAATTTTCAAGGGATGAAGAGGAACGGGGAGAGACTATTGCCTGTCTGAATGCAACTCCGTATTAGTAGATAAATATCTAGCCGTTTTTTTTGGTGAATTGGGAAATCAGCAATGGATGTAATTCCAGCAATTGACTTACTAGAAGGTCGCTGCGTGCGGCTGTATCAAGGAGATTATGAGCGATCGCAAGTATTTAACGACAACCCCGTTGATGTTGCCAAGCAGTGGGTTGACCAAGGAGCGACGCGGCTACACGTTGTAGATTTAGATGGGGCAAAAGTCGGTCATCCAGTCAACACCAAAACCATTGATGCCATCGTCCAAACTGTGGGCGTACCCGTGCAAGTTGGGGGCGGATTGCGCGATCGCATGGGTGTTTCTCAACTGCTGACTATTGGCGTTGGGCAGGTGATTTTGGGAACGGCTGCCGTGGAAGACCATCCCTTAGTCAGCCAGTTGTGTGCAGAATTTCCAGGAAAAATCATAGTCGGAATTGACGCTCGCAACGGACGAGTAGCCACTCGCGGTTGGTTAGAAACCTCAGAAGTTGCTGCCACAGAACTGTCCCAGCAGATGGCTCAGTTAGGCGTTGCTGCCATCATTTATACCGACATTCACCGAGACGGCACCCTCACCGGACCTAACCGAGATGTCCTCAGAGAACTTGCCAGAAACATCTCTGTCCCCATCATTGCCTCCGGTGGCGTTAGTTCAATTACCGATTTGTTGAGTCTGCTGGCACTCGAACCGATGGGAGTCACGGGTGCGATCGTCGGTCGCGCCCTCTATACTGGCGATGTTTCTCTTAAAGAAGCGATTCAAGCCGTCGGTGCCGGACGCCTTCAGGACGTTCCCCCAGATTTAGGATTTTCGACCTTTGCCTGATGCAGTAGTAAAGGCATCTTGTCTGTACACTGACCGAATTCCCCAAAAAATTAAATGAGGATCGGCAATTAACAGATATCCCAGATCAGGATACTGAGCTTGCCAATACCTCAATAATAGGTTATAATCACCGCCAGTTATGGCAACTTGACTCCCCCGAAACCGACTCTGCCAATCACCAATAAAGTCTTGAACCCCCGCCAGTACGGTGTAAATTACGCCACTCTCAATCGCCGCAGGAGTCTGCATTGCCCAACGGGAAGGGAGTTGAGGCGGGAGTTGGGTAGTAGGTAACGCTGCCGTCCGTTGTCCTAAAGACTGCAACTGCAACCGTAATCCTGGTAAAATCGCGCCCCCCATGAGACGGCGGTGCCTATCCACACCCGTAAACGTCAGCGCCGTACCTGCATCAATGACTAGCATGGGATAACCATAAGTCTCCCCCGCTCCCAATAAAGCCAAGGCGCGATCAATTCCCAAAGTGGGATACAGTCCTGACAGGGGTAGGTGGTCGAGACTGATGATACGGGTTGCTGGGTAGGCTTGCCATAGTTTTGTCTGCTCTGGTACGACTGAAGCGAGATAGAGCGGAGGAGACAGGCAAGATTTCTGTAGTACGGGCGGAAAAAGTTCGGCTGGCATGACACCAGATACCCAGCACTGGATTAGCTGTTCTACTTGTTTTTCAGGGAAATAGTCAGTATCCCAAGCCTCTTGCAGAGTGCCATCAGCAAACCAACCCCAGTGCAGACGGGAATTGCCAATCACTAATGCAAGATAGCTTTTGTTCACAGCGATCGCATCCATACTAGCCAGTAGTTTACAACATCAACATCTCTCGATAGCATTCCAATGTTAGGAAGGTAGGGAACGCACTCTCCAACGAACCCTTGATCCTGGGAACGTGCAAATGCGATAACGAGGTAATGACTAACCTCATGGATCAGGAGAAACCCTGCAACCTTGAGGATGTCATTATGATGGATTGGGAGGTTTATACCATGTACGTACCAGTCTGGCCCGGTAAAGCTTATCCCTTAGGAGCAACCTGGGATGGCAAAGGCACAAACTTTGCCCTGTTTAGCGAGAACGCAACAGGTGTCGAACTTTGCTTATTTGATAGGGAGAATCGGGAGACACGAGTCGCCTTGACCGAAATCAGTAACTTCGTCTGGCACGGCTACATACCGGGAATAGGAGCAGGGCAGCGGTACGGTTTCCGAGTTGATGGACCTTACGCTCCCCAAGAGGGGTATCGATTCAACCCCAATAAACTTGTAATTGACCCCTATGCTAAGGCGCTGGATGGAGATATTCGCCATGGGTCGGAGAACCTTGGCTATCGTTGGGATGATCCAGAAAAAGATTTGATCTTCTCCGAGTTCGATAATGCCCACTTAGTTCCCAAGGCTGTCGTGATTGATGAATCCTTTGACTGGGAAGGCGACCAACTTCTGCGAAGACAGGCTCACGAAACGATCATCTACGAAACTCACGTCAAAGGATTTACTAAACAACATCCAGATATTCCCAAAGCCCTACGCGGCACCTACGCAGGATTGGCTCATCCGGCAGCGATTACCTATCTCCAATCTTTGGGTATTACAGCCGTAGAATTGCTCCCTGTCCATCACTTCTTGACCTATCCCGGTCATTTAGTTGAAAAGAGCTTAACTAATTACTGGGGTTACGATTCCATCGCCTATTTTGCCCCCCATGCCAGCTACAGCGCTAGTGGCACTCAGGGACGGCAAGTGACTGAATTCAAAGAGATGGTCAAGGCGTTACACAAAGCGGGTATCGAGGTGATTCTAGATGTGGTCTACAACCATACCGGAGAAGGTAATCATCTCGGTCCTACCCTATCCCTGCGGGGTGTTGATAATTCAGCCTATTATCGGTTGCTGGAAGATGACTCTCGCTACTACATGGACTTTACCGGGTGCGGCAATTCCTTGAACGTGCGCCATCCCCAAGTTTTGAAGTTAATCATGGATAGCCTCAGGTATTGGATCTTAGAAATGCACGTCGATGGTTTTCGCTTCGACTTGGCATCAGCACTGGCGCGAGAACTCTATGAGGTGGATACCTTGGCAGCCTTCTTTGATATCATCCATCAAGATCCGGTCATTTCTGATGTAAAGCTAATTGCTGAACCTTGGGATGTGGGTGAGGGAGGCTATCATGTTGGGAAATTCCCCCTGTTGTGGTCAGAGTGGAATGGCAAGTATCGGGATACAATCCGAGACTTTTGGCGGGGTGAAGATAGCAGTCTCGCGGAATTTGCCTATCGCTTTACGGGTAGCTCTGACTTATACGAATCCAATGGACGGCGACCAAATGCCAGTATCAATTTCATTACTGCCCATGATGGGTTCACCCTCAACGATTTGGTTAGCTACAACGAAAAGCACAACAAACCCAATGGCGAAGATAACCGGGATGGGGAAAGTTACAACCGCTCCTGGAATTGTGGCGTTGAAGGAGAAACCGATGACCCAAAAATCATCAAGTTGCGAAATCGACAGCGGCGTAACTTTCTAGTTACTCTCATGCTTTCCCAAGGCGTACCCATGATGCTGGGCGGGGATGAAATGGGGCGAGGGCAAGGGGGCAATAATAATGCCTATTGTCAGGATAATGAGGTTTCTTGGTTCGATTGGAATTTGCAGGAGGATAACGCGGCGCTGCTTGACTTTACCCGGCAGCTCATCTATTTTCGCCGTCAGCATCCAATCTTTCAGCGACGCAAGTGGTTTCAAGGTCGAGCCATCCACGGTTCTAGTGTCCATGATATTGGTTGGTTCAATGCCGATGGGGGTGAGATGACGGAGGAGCAATGGCACGATGGATTTACCACGGCAATTGCCATCTTCTTAAACGGTGAAGAAATTGCCACGCGGGGGGATCGGGGAGAACGGATTATGGATGATAGTTTTTTCCTGTGCTTTAACGCCCACTACGAGATGCTAGAGTTTATCCTCCCACCTGGACTGCAACATCGGGAGTGGGAAGTTATCATCGATACCACTCAGCCACTTTTTGTAGACGGGGAGATTTGCTACAAAGGGGATAAACCCATACCCATGACAGAGCGATCGGTTATGGTATTGCGCAGAAGGTAAACACTATAGATGGCGGATTAGATAACAAATCCTGACATCTGGAACTTTAAAGCTGATCAGCCCCAAAAGTCTTGTTGGATACACTAACACCTGCTCAGTGGTAACAGGGTTCATGTTAAGATCCATTTCAATTCTGAAAAGTGTGTTGGAAAGGAAGATTTAGGTATGGACGCTGCACTGTTATTGGCAAAACTGCCGGAGGCTTACTCCATCTTTGATCCCATCGTGGATGTACTCCCGGTTATCCCGGTTTTCTTCTTGCTATTAGCCTTTGTTTGGCAAGCTGCTGTGGGTTTCAGGTAAATCCCAAGTTCCTCATTCCGAATAAGAAGGACATCTAGTACTAGATGTCCTTCTTTTTGTGATATGACGGTTCTCACGCTGAATGGAGTACACTCATCTATACTCGTGACTCCTGTCTTGTTTCTAAAGAATTATCCTTTATTCGCGCTGCCAATCGTTTTCTGAAACGCAGGTCGCTCTGAGAGACGTTTGATATACTCTACAACCTCTGGATAGTCGCTCAGGTCAAGCTTCAACATAATTGGGATATAAGCCAAGACTGAGCCAACTGCCACATCCGCTGCTGTGAAGTCATCTTCGAGTAAAAATGACTGCTTCTCGAAAATCTGATTCAATGCCGTCATCAACCGGGGCATTTCCCGTTCCCGATTGGCTTCTACAAAAATTCCTGGACCGAGTGTGGCATTAGCGAATAAAATCCACTGGTTAATTGTGGCTTGTGTCTCTACTGATATCGGTGTCTTGCCATACTTTTGAGCCAGATAGAACAGAATCGCCCCAGACTCCCAAAGCTGAAAATTGCCATCCACAATGGCTGGGACTTTCCCTAGAGGATTAATTGCCAGATAGTTGGGTTGTCGATGTTCACCCGCTTGCATATCTAGCAAGACAAATTCGTAGGGAACTCCCAGTTCTTCCAAATACCATTGGACAATTGAAGCCCGACTCCGGGCACCACCGTAAAGTTTTAGCATTGCAGTAGGGATCTAAAGAACTTTGTGAGTGTACTCGTGTTGCTTAACATCGTCTTCCTTACGAACTACTCGTGTCTGATTTAGCACCCGCTTGCGTTCGGTGGAGTAGTTGAAGTCAGTGCGCATCGTTCCCAAGGGAATATGGGATTGTGCTTCAGTCCGAATCTTGTAGGTACGGCATGCCGCGATCGCTCGTTCGGCAAAGTCATCACAAAACTGAGTTGCTGGGGGAAACTCAACGGGGAGTTGAGGGATTTCCTCACCCATTACCTCACCCACGGTGACACCGCGAGCCATAGAATAGGAGGTAGGGATTCCTTTGAGGATAGCTTCTAGAGCGGCTGAGGGGATGGGTTCGAGAATGTTTACTTCATGAACTTCACCCTCTTCTTTTAAAAAGCAGGTGGCTAAACCAACAACCAGGTAGTCATCGGTTGAAACATCAGGAGCATTCTTCAGGGACATTGCAGCTACCATAAGACAATTTTTTGTTAACGATTCCAAACCACGAGAAATCCACAGCTTTGGTTGCATTTTACCAGTATCTTTATCCAGTTCGGATGAGAATGGCTTCCCGCCAGTCTCCTCTTTGAGTGGAGTTGGGGAAACCTACAGGGGTGGAAGAGTACTAACCAAACTGTATCCCTCGCCACCCACTGAATAGGTGCAGCGAATTGCGGAAATTATATTTCCATCTACGACAGGGACTATTCGCTGTGTGTGGCAATTTCTAAAGCGTTACCCAGGAAGTGGATGTTCAAAACCTAGGGAAGATGTGTGAGTAGCAATATTTTCGTTAAGCTTTCAGGAAAGTCACCAAACCCTACTGTAGATCCTTTAAGACCATCCAAAACTCTCTGGATGTAATTTGGGGAGTAATTTTTGAAGATGTGAAGACGCCTTAGGAAGTGACACATTCATACCAGCCAGCGGGGTGCTACTAGACGTAATGTGGATTGTAGATGGGTCGCAGGTATTGTTGGAGGACTATTATGAAGAGCCATACATTTGTCAATCGGCAAGACCACAATAGAAAGTGGTCTCCTATGCCCCGCAGGGTTCCCGGTTATTTACCATCTGTCAAACTGGCACCTAGGCAAAATCAAACCCTTTCTGTTAAAAGCCTGCGTGCCTCAGCTCAACGCAAAGCGAAACAGGGGGATTACAACGCCGCCCTCACGCTGCTAACTCAGGCAATCCAATGCTATCCCAACCGTGCGATTGATTACAACAATCGAGGGTTGATTTACTTTCAAATGGGTCAACGGGAAAAAGCGATCGCGGACTACAACCGAGCGTTGCAACTCAATCCGGACTTAGATAGTGCCTACAACAATCGTGCTAACTACTACGCCTCTACCGGACAACTCGCAAAAGCCCTTGGCGATTATGAGAAGGCACTCGATCTTAATCCGGGTAACGTCCGCACTTGGATTAACCAAGCTATCACGTTCCGGGAATTGGGATTGTATGACCTAGCCCTGGAAAATCTGGATTTGGGCTTAATCTTAGGATGTTTACAAGACCATATCTATGCCGAACGGGGGCGTACTTACCACCTGCGGGGCGATTGGAATTGCGCGATCGCTGATTATCAACGTGCCTTAGATGAATTGTCACTATCAGGGAATTCGAGTCGCTTGTATCGGAAAGTTGAAACGTGGATGAATCAGCTTCTAGAACCCCTGTGTGCCTAAACGAATTCTGTATAGTCGGGTTAATTAGTCCTCAGCCTGTAGAGTGGACTAAGGACTCAGGGATGCTCAACTGATCAATTATCATCAATGATGCCCCGATCTTCCCAGACAATTTGGCGCTGAGTTGGGTCAACCCGATAACTTTGCTCGTGCATCACATTTTTAGCTTGACCTGGGTCAAATGAACGACTGAAATCAGCTCGCAAGTCTTTCACCCTTGTCTCAGTTCGCCTCACTTCTGCTCGCACTTCTCGCAGCTTGCCTTGCTGGGACAGGTGATAGGGCAACAGTTGGCTCAACCCAGTGATCGCGGCAGCACACAACACCAGATTTACCGTTAATTTAGCAGTCGTTTCCCCGACAATGGCTTGGTAAGAATGATGCTGTTGGCGGCGTTGAGTCCGAGGAACCATCCGGCGGGGTGGCAAGGGTTGCCGATTGGATCGGGTGGGTTGAATGGCATTCATCTAAATAAAACCTCGCAGTTGAAAACCACGCCCTTTTAGCTTCTGGAGGAAAATAAGGGTTAAGACTTTAGTCACCATCCCCCTGGCATAAAGAGCGTGTACGGTACGCACACCACCAAATAATACTGCTGTTTTCTACCGAACAAAAATCGGAGTCAATAGAAATAGAGCCTATCTGAGCCAGTGGCACGCCCATGTTACCAGATAAATTACAGCCGTTGCCGTGATTATCCGGGAAAATTGAGCGACCCACTGAAAGCGAGACAGAAGCAGTGCAATCGTGCTGTTTGCTCTAAGTTCTCTGCCTGCCGCAGATAAGCTCTTTCGTCCTGTGGGCTGTTGGAACTACTTGTAGAGTTCCGTAGCTAGCCGGAAGGCTAGGATGCCAGGAATCAAGGCTAAAACTAGAGCCACGAAGACTTGAGTATCCGAAATTGTCATGATTGCAAACTCCTTATTTCTAAAGATGAAGGGATCGCCAATTCTTTATCCCCTATAGTCTACTGGCTGTCGTTGACTTTTGAGCAGAAAATCCTGATGACAGGTTAAGATTAGTTAAGACAGGCGCAAATTCAAGTTTGCACCAGCAGCTTGCGCAATTAAGAATAATTGGCAACGTTACGGTTTGAAATCAATATTTAATGCTAGATCAAGTTTTTAACTCCCCGTTCAACGTCGGAATAGAAGCTCCTTTGGTACTCCTGGTTCTGATTGCACTGGAAGCGGTGCTATCAGCGGATAATGCGATCGCTCTGGCAACGATCGCTCAAGGGTTAGAAGGTAGCCGACTTCAGCGCCGTGCGCTTAACTTCGGCTTGGCAGTCGCCTATATCCTGCGCATTACCCTAATTCTTACAGCGACTTGGGTCGTGAAGTTTTGGCAGTTTGAACTCCTAGGAGCTGCCTATCTGCTTTGGTTAGTCTTTGAACACTTCACTTCTGAGGAAGATGAAGAACATCACCATCACGGACCTCGCTTTACATCGCTATTGCAGGTTGTTCCCTTAATTGCCATTACCGATTTGGCGTTCTCGTTAGATAGTGTCACAACAGCGATCGCTATTTCTGATAAAACCTGGCTCGTTCTCACCGGGGGCACCATCGGCGTGCTCACACTGCGGTTTATGGCAGGGTTGTTTATCCGCTGGCTAAAAGAATATGCCAATCTTGAGGATGCTGGCTACATTACAGTGGGTTTGGTAGGATTGCGGCTCTTAGTCAGGGCACTTAGCCCGGAATTGGTGCCGCCCGAATGGTTGATGATTACCGCTATTGCTCTAATCTTCGCTTGGGGCTTCTCTAAGCGTATCGATAAGGATGTTGAAAGGAGCTGAGACGTTCTATTTGTAGAGACGTTTTACACAACGTCTCTACGGCGATTAATAACTTATTCGTAGATCCAAGGGGTCAAGCTGGGTTGCCAGTTGGCTACTTCCTCATCCTTAAACCAGAGCTTAATCTCCTGTTGCGCCGTTTCTAAGGCGTCGGAACCGTGGATCAAGTTACGACCCACTGTCACCCCATAATCACCGCGAATCGTCCCCGGTTCAGCATTGAGGGGGTTAGTCGCACCAATAATCTTTCTGGCTGAGGCAATGATACCCTCTCCTTCCCAAACCATTGCCACAACAGGACCTGAGGTAATGAATTCAATCAGTCCGCCAAAAAAGGGTTTGCCTTTGTGAACCGCGTAGTGTTCTTCCGCCAGTTCACGGCTGACACTCATCAGCTTAAGTCCAACTAGGGTAAAGCCTTTGGTTTCAAACCGCTGGATAATTTCACCCACCAGATTGCGCTGGACGCCATCCGGCTTGACCATGAGAAATGTTCTCTCCAAGTTTTTCTCCTCAATGTTTGCAAGAATCACCAAACACAGATTAGACCAGAAATTGGTTCTTCGCCCAAAGATTAATAAAGAATTTGAGCATAACTTAAATTGCAAAACGCTCCATCAAGCAGGTAGCAAGGCGGCGAGCTGCTCCAGGTTGACCCATTCGTCGGCGACCACTTTCAGCAATAAGCTGTAGGCGATCGGGATCGCGCAATAATTTCTGGATTGCCTCTGCTACTTTATTGGGTTGTTCTACTGCCATTAACGAGGGACCTAACAAACGCGACTGTGCTTCGGCAAAGGCAGGAGTGTATTGGGGTCCCTTACCATGAATGGCGATCGCAGGTTTTCCCAAGCCAACAAACTGTTCGGTTGCTGTTCCTGCCATGGCAATACAGCAGTCACCGTTGAGTAGGCAGAGGTTGTAGTCATCTTGGCTCAAAACTAGGGTGGCATTTTTTTTAGTAAAGGTGAGTGTTGTAGGGTCATTAAACTGAAGGTTGGATGAGATAGATTCGGGAGATTGCTGACGCCAACCTGAAATTTCTAGAACTTCTCGCAACGGGTCAAGACTTAAAGAGGGAGCAATGGCACCCAGAAATAAAAGCGATCGCTCTTTGAAGGTATTAAGTAACCCAGACACAGCTTGCACGATTAGCTGCCAATTTTCGTAAGCTTCTGGCACTCTAGAACCAGGCAGCAGGGTAACAATCATGGGTCGCTGCATTTCTTTTTGTTCGGCGTTGGGTTCGTAAAAGATGGGTTGGGGATTCTCTGGCTCAATTCCATCCATCATCGGATTACCCATATCAAAGGCAGGAATCGACCACTGCGATAAGAGTTTCGTGGTAAGCTGATCTCTGGGAAAAACAGCTTTACAGCGTTTCCGGCTCATCAGCCAGCGTTCCCATGGCAGGTATACCGAACCCGACCAACCTTCCCGGCGGGAGCGATTGGGCAACCAGCCTGCTTCATCCCGCAGGTAGTATTCTGATTTAGCCGTGCCGACAAAGACGTAGGGCGCTCCACTTGCCCACGCTAATAGCAAAGGGACGATATCCCCTACTGCCAGAATCACACCGCCTTTTTTTGCCCAGCGACGGACGGCTTTGAATTGCGTCCAAGTCAGTTGCAGCAAACCGCCGCGCAAATCTCGCAGAAGCTGACGCCCTTCCATGTAGATAAAACCGCCGGATGGCATTGGCTGAACAGGTCCAACAATGGGAACATCTAATTGGCGGTAAGCGGTTCCTTCACCCACCAGGGGCAACGCTGCCAGTTCGGGTGCAGCCGGGTGACGCTGCAATTCCTGCAAAATTCGGACGGCAATGACATCTTCTCCGTGACCGTTGCTCAGACATAGCAACTGCATAGTTGGTGATGGGTTCTGTTTTGAAATACCAATACAACTTTACCGGATAGAGGAAGTTGGTGGTGTGCTTTATCCTTCAACATTGCCACCTCGCAATCTGGCAAGAAAACAGAATTTATCATTCAGACTCTGATTGGGCAGAGTAATCGCACTTGAAGAAACCAAGCTGGATGCCTAGCCGATTGGCGATCGCAACTAAAATGAGGACAAGAATACTCAAAACACAGGGGACACAGAATGCAGACGCAACTCATGGTTCAACCTTCATCGTTGATATCTTCTGGCATCCAGTTGAGAGGAGACAGATAACCAAGATATATTAATTGAGTCGCTCAATACCCTCTCAGTTAATTGTTGTCTTTATTCTTCTGCTTTTTAGCAAACTATCCGTAATATCCATTCGGATAAACTGGGCAGTAGTTGTATTGAAGTTAAATACTTGGGTAGTGTCAGTGCCCAACTCAAAATTTTGAAGAAAAGAACCTATTGTAAAGTTGTGATGAAGCGACAGGGCTAAAATCATAAATTTTCATCGCCATAACCATCGTGTTGATTCAAGGTTTAGAGATAAACCTTGAATCAACACCGCTAACCTATGTTCAAAACCCGCCCTTAATCCTTGGCATCTCACCCCTCACCCTTATGCCAAACATTATTTATAACCGTCATCGCACAACGCTAAAATGAACGTAACCGTTAGCGATTAAAATTAAAGCGTGTCAGATGTCAATTAGTCCCACCATTTCTCCTCCTCCCCTAGAAAGTGGCGATCGCCTCACACGAGTAGAATTTGAGCGTCGCTATCAGTTAATGCCAGACAACAAAAAAGCGGAGTTAATAGAAGGAGTGGTTTACGTGGCTTCACCCGTTCGTGCCAATCGTCACGGTAAACCCCATGCCAAAATAATCACCTGGTTGGGAACGTATGGGGTGGCGACACCGGGAGTTGATGTGCAGGATAATACTACAGTCTGTCTGGATGCCGATAACGAACCTCAACCGGATGCTTTACTGCGAATTGAACCGGAAGTAGGAGGGAATTCTCGGATTACTGAAGATGATTATATTGAAGGCGCACCGGAGTTAATTGTGGAAATAGCGGCTTCGAGTGCCTCTTATGACTTAAACGATAAACTGAATGCCTATCGTCGCAATGGTGTCCAAGAGTATATTGTGTGGCAAAGTTACGAAAATCGCATTGATTGGTTTCGCTTAGAAGAAGGACGATATGTTTCCGTAGAACCCGATGAAGCGGGGATTATTCGCTCTCGTATTTTTCCGGGATTATGGTTAGCGGTAAATGCATTGCGCGAGGGAAATTTAGCTGAGGTTTTGGCAGTGTTGCAGCAGGGAGTACAGACAGCGGAACATCAGGCATTTGTGCAGCGTTTGAATCCGCAGGGGTAATTAGGTATGTCATCCAAAAAACTATTTCAATTTCACTCATCATCGGGAATTAAACCAAGACAAAAGTCTCCCCTTCCAGAGAGACAGATAACGAGGATATATTAATTGAGTCGCTCAATACCCTCTCAGTTAATTGTTATCTTTATTCTTCTGCTTTTTGGAATTCTTTCTATTGAATAACGCACCAAAGCCTAGAGCCGTGGCAGAACCGAAAATAGTCATAGGTTCAGGAACAGGTTCAGGCGTAACGTCAGCCGTCTTAAACGCAACTTCGCCAATTCCTGTGCTAGAAGAACCATGATTACTCAGAATATCCATCTGGATAAATTGGGCGGCGGTGGGATTAAAATTGAATACCTGGGCAGAGCTGGGTTGAGACTGTGTATTAGCATTAAAAGAACCTAAACTCATGAAACTGCCAGCATTTCCAGTAGAAGAAGCCAATAACTCGAAGTCTGATACGCCAAAAGAGGGATTTCCTGAAAAATTCCATAACGCCATCCCTTCCAGGTTGAGAACATTGCCAAAATCGAATGTCACCGATCCAGTGGCATCAGAAGAAATCCAATCTGTTCCTGGTGCAGAAGTGTGTGTGGGATTTCCTGACAAATAAGTATCAAAGGCAGTCACACCAGTGGTATACCCAACGGACAATCCAGATTGGTCAATACTATGAACTAAAGGAAAGTTTTCTCCCATATCTGTTGAAGCCGATTGAGGTTGAACAATTGAAGTGGCTTCAGCTTGAGTAATCGCTCCCAGTGCCATAACTGTAGCGCCAACGGTAACAAGAGATAATGATTTCAGCATGGTTTAATTAGATGATTTCGTTTGCTTGAGCAGTTAATTTGCTTCAATAAATAAATCATGACCTACCCCCCCCCGATGGTGTAAAGATGTATTTTGAAACTTTACAGAAACTTAAAATAATTGAAACTTAAAAATTCATCAGGCGTATAAATGAATTGTGAAATGGCAATCCTGAGAGAATAAGGGTTTCAGGGTCATTTCTGTTCACAAATCATTTAAACTAACGGGAAATTGTTTAACTCGTTTTATAAAGTTGTGATGAAGGAACAGGGCTAAAATAATAAATTTTCATCGCCATCGCCATCGTGTAGGGGCGGGTTTAGGGTTAAACCTTGAATCAACACCGCTAACCTTTGTTCAAAACCCGCCCTTAATCCTGGGCATCTCACCCCTCACTCTTATGCCAAAGATGATTTATAACCGTCATCACTCAACGCTAAAATGAACGTAATCATTAGCGATTACAGTTAGAGAGTGCCAGATGTCAATCAGTCCCACCATTTCTCCTCCTCCCCTAGAAAGTGGCGATCGCCTCACACGAGTAGAATTTGAGCGTCGCTATCAGCAAATGCCAGACAATAAAAAAGCCGAATTAATTGAAGGAGTGGTTTACGTGGCTTCACCCGTTCGCGCCAACCGTCACGGTAAACCCCATGCTCAAATTATCGGTTGGTTGTTAGTGTACGAGTCAGAAACTCCGGGTGCATATCTGGCTGATAATACTACAGTCCGTCTGGATGCCGATAACGAACCTCAACCGGATGCTTTACTGCGAATTGAACCGGAGGTAGGAGGAAATTCTCGGATTACTGAGGATGATTATATCGAAGGCGCACCGGAGTTAATTGTGGAAATAGCGGCTTCGAGTGCCTCTTATGACTTAAACGATAAACTGAATGCCTATCGTCGCAATGGTGTCCAAGAGTATATTGTGTGGCAAAGTTACGAAAATCGCATTGATTGGTTTCGCTTAGAAGAAGGACGATATGTTTCCGTAGAACCCGATGAAGCGGGGATTATTCGCTCTCGTATTTTTCCGGGATTATGGTTAGCGGTAAATGCATTGCGCGAGGGAAATTTAGCTGAGGTTTTGGCAGTGTTGCAGCAGGGAGTACAGACAGCGGAACATCAGGCATTTGTGCAGCGTTTGAATCCGCAGGGGTAATTAGGTATGTCATCCAAAAAACTATTTCAATTTCACTCATCATCGGGAATTAAACCAAGACAAAAGTCTCCCCTTCCAGAGAGACAGATAACGAGGATATATTAATTGAGTCGCTCAATACTCTCTCAGTTAATTGTTATCTTTATTCTTCTGCTTTTTGGAATTCTTTCTATTGAATAGCGCACCGAAGCCTAGAGCCGTGGCAGAACCGAAAATAGTCATAGGTTCAGGAACAGGTTGGGGAGGAGTATTATTCATCTCAACCCCAAACGTTAGTGGTTGAAATGAAGTACCAGTAGCATTGGTTGTGACTGATAAGGAGCTAACCGGGTCATTAAATTGAATAACTCCATTATGAAAACTACTGCCCGGTACAGACAGGGTATTTCCGCTAACCGTTGCCGCTCCGAGTCCAGAGAGAATGGTAAAGGGCTGATCAAATGCATAAGTAACTGGATCAGCGCCTGAAAAAGTTCCTCGCCAAAAGACAGGATATAACAACAGATCAGAAACAGGACTCGAAAAAGTAGCAGTCCAGTCACTACTTACCCTGTAAGAAGTAGTTTGTTGGGAACTGGAAAGGGGAGCCGCCGCATAATTACTACCGGATAGATCCGTAGAAAAAAATTGGACTCCAGCCGAAAAATTCACATCGACTCCATTTAACTCTCCCATGGTAGGAGTTGCCCAGTTTACCCCAACTGTAGCTGCCATTGTTGGCGCAGAAAACGCAACAAATGTGCCAGTGACGGCAGTAGCAGCGATAGCAATGGATTGAGACAAGGCTTGAGAACGTACCATTAATTGCTTCATGTTATTAGATATATAAGGGTTTAATTTGCTTCAGTAATTAAATTGTTATCCCCCCCCTTTTTTTGTCAAGAACTATTCTGAAACTTTACGGAAGCTTTAACTTCTACAAACAACCGATTTACGAATTGAGATGACCGATAGTGCTGATACAGTAAGGGTTGAAGGGATTTTTATTTTTAAATATTTGTATAAAGTTTTGATGAAGAAGATAAGGTCGAAAAAATCTTTTCCTACCTTTCCTACCTTTTTAAACCTCTATTTATGATTCATCCTGCGGTTAAAGTAAGCGGCTAGATGCGGATGAATCGCTAAAGCGCGATCGGCTATGGTGATAAATGAACGTAAAAGCTAGAGAGTGCCAGATGTCAGTCCGTCCAAGGGTTTCCCCTCCTCCCTTAGAAAATGGCGATCGCTTCATTACATGAGATCGCTCGATGTCAACCCAATACTACTCGGTTAACCTCTCCCCCTGCCCTAGTAGAGAAGGGGGGCTGGGGGGGTTAGGTCAGCCAAATGCCGAGCAGTATTGGATGTCAACCTCAAGATTCAGGTATATTCAAAACATTGGCTTGTAACAGCAACCTCCGTTCCTCCACCCGTTCAGGACGATTCATCTGTAACAAGCGCACTGTCACCCGTCCAATTGCAGTCAACGGTATAATTTCGCTCTCCTCTAGCTGAAAATGATCCCGCCAGCGATCGCGCTCAGGCTAACCGCCAGCACATCCTTACCAGGGTTGCGTGGTTGGATTAATCGTAAATTCGTTCACGTTTGTGTCTTCTGGTTGGTCAATCGCAAATGCCACAACGTTGGCAACACAGCCGCGACACCATTGAGGACACCCTTGATATTGACCTCCCTGCCTAGTAGATCAATCAGGGCTTGGTTCTTCAGGACTTACTATGCTAAACCAACAGCTAGATAAGTAAATAAAGAGGAACTAAATTTATCAAGAAGTCAATTTAAGCGTTGCTATTCTTGACAAAGAAGCTGCCTATGCTGTTAACTATCAATCGAGAAAAGAGCGATTTGATACCTGGATAGCCATGCCTGCGAAAAAAAGCATAAAACTGCTGACCGAACTTTTGAATATAGAAGGAATAAAAGTCATCTCACATCGACAGCATAAAGGGATTGGAATAATGTTACAGATTGAGTCAATCCAGAAAGAAAGTATTTGTCCTCGTTGCGGAACAAAAAGCCATAGATTACACCAAAACCACCGATATATAATAAAAGATTTATCCTGGGGAGAAACTCAGGTGTTTCTAGAAATAAACAGACGACAGTTCAAGTGTAAGAAGTGTGAGAAACCCTTTAGTGAAGAGTTAAAATTTGAATGCTCAGGTAGTTGCCGACCGATTTCATGTAATGGCACAAATAAATAAAGAATTAGATGCACAAAGGAAGCGAGAAAAAAGACAAGTAGAAGATTTAATCAAAAAAGCTAAATCGCCTGAAGAAAAAACAGAGCCAGAGAAAGTTTTAGAGGGATTGACGCTTCAACTTCGCTCAACGTCAAAGAAAAGTAAATATGTCTTGCTGAAGAACGAAGAAGACCTAAGTGAAGAGCAAAAAGCCAAACTTATTCAAGTCAAAGATGTATCTCCTACTCTCAAAATGATGCATGAATTAAAAGAGGAAATCCGCCAAATTTTCGCTCAGACAGAGCATTGGTTAACCGGATTATTTCAACTGGGGAGATGGTTATCAGAAGCCTCAAAATTTTTTCCCGGCAGCCATTCGACTATTATTCGTTGGCTGGATGAGATAATTGCTTACTTTGATCACAGAACGACTAGTGGTGTTGTTGAAGGAATTAACAACAAGCTCAAGCTCATAAAACGTTCGGCTTACGGCTTTAGAAATTTTGAAAATTACCGAATTAGATGTTTGCTTAATTGGCATTTTATTTATTAGTTTAGCATACTAAGTCCTGAAGAGCCCATTTTTTTACATATAGCTAGCGGTTCTCTCTTATATGAGGTAAAATGTAATACCCTCGCATCCCCCTTATAAAGGGAGACTCGAAGCTCAAAGACTTACCTCACAAGACTAGGAAGCGGTATAACTAGATAAACTCTTCTTCTAGAGGAAGACTATTAAATCAAACGTATCAACCTAGCTCCGGGAGAGTCGAATCTATATCTAAACCCACCTCCAACTCAAATCTGGCTAACCTTCCAAATCGTCGAATAAGATGTTGAAAGCATCAAGCAGTAGGAGTGAGCGGTCAAATGTGCGGAATTGTCGGCTACATTGGCACCCAAGCAGCTACAGATATTTTGATAGCAGGGTTAGAGAAACTCGAATATCGGGGCTATGACTCTGCCGGAATTGCCACCGTCTTGGAAGGAGAGATTCACTGCGTTCGAGCAAAGGGCAAACTCCACAATTTGCGTGAGAAGCTGGAACGTCTGGAAAATCCAGCACAAATCGGTATCGGACATACCCGTTGGGCAACCCACGGCAAGCCAGAAGAATATAATGCCCATCCCCACATGGATACAGCTCGGCGGGTGGCAGTTGTGCAGAATGGAATTATTGAAAACTACCGGGAGTTGCGAGAGGACTTGAAACAGCGGGGACATGAATTCCGCTCTGATACCGATACCGAAGTCATCCCCCACCTCATCGCGGAATTTTTGCCAGAAACCCCCCCATCCCATACCTCACACCCTACACCCCTCTTAGAGGCAGTGCAGAAAGCGGTTAATCTGTTAGAAGGAGCGTTTGCGATCGCGGTTATCTGTGCTGACTATGCCGATGAACTGATTGTGGCACGGCAGCAGGCTCCTTTAACCATTGGTTTGGGGCAAGGGGAATTTTTCTGTGCTTCCGATACCCCTGCACTCGTCCCCCATACCCGTGCAGTGTTAAATCTGGAGAATGGGGAATTAGCACGGTTGACTCCCTTGGGAGTGGAAGTGTATGACTTTGGGGGTGAACGCCTCAGAAAATTCCCCCGCACCCTCACTTGGAATCCTGTGCAAGTGGAAAAGCAAGGGTTCCGCCATTTCATGCTCAAGGAAATTTACGAGCAACCGGGAGTAGTGCGGACGTGTTTGGAGACGTATCTCAATAAAGATTGGGATGGGAGCAGGGGAGCAGAGGAGCAGGCTTGCCGTGAGCGTCAGTCGAACGGGAGCAGGGGAGCAGGGGAGAATATTCTGTCCCCAATTCAACTGGGTATTCCGGAGTCGCTGTATGAAAATTTAGAACAGATTCAGATTCTGGCTTGCGGTACGAGTTGGCATGCCAGTTTAGTGGGGAAATACCTCTTAGAACAGTTGGCGGGGATTCCGACGATGGTGCATTATGCCTCTGAGTATCGCTATGCACCGTCACCCCTGATGAAAAATATGCTGACGATTGGTGTCACGCAGTCGGGAGAAACTGCCGATACCCTGGCGGCGCTGGATATGGAACGACGGCGGCGTAGTGGTTTGGCTGTAGATTATCAGCCACGACTGCTGGGAATTAGCAACCGTCGGGAAAGTTCCTTGGCTCATTTGGTGCCTCACATTATTGAAACCCATGCGGGAATTGAAATTGGGGTGGCGGCGACGAAGACGTTTGTGACTCAGTTGATGGCGTTTTACTGCTTGGCGTTGGATTTGGCGTATCGGCGGCAAAGTGTGTCTGTGTCACGAATTGAGGAAATTATTACGGGTTTGCGGCAGCTACCTGCTCAAATTGAGCTAATTTTGGAGAGTCAAGAGGGGTATATTGAGGAGTTGGCTCACGAGTTTGCTGAGACTCAAGATTTTATCTTTTTAGGACGGGGAATTAATTTTCCGATCGCTCTAGAAGGAGCACTGAAACTTAAGGAAATTAGCTACATTCATGCCGAAGGGTATCCAGCCGGGGAGATGAAACACGGACCGATCGCTCTGTTGGATGTTAAGGTGCCGGTGGTAGCGATCGCTATGCCGGGTAGTGTTTATGAAAAGGTGCTCTCGAATGCCCAGGAAGCCAAGGCGCGAGATGCTCGTTTGATTGGGGTGACACCGATTAATGAGCAAGAGGCGGCTCAAATCTTTGATAGTTTGCTATCAGTGCCAGCAGTAGAAGAGTTACTTTCGCCGATTTTGGCGGTGATTCCGTTGCAGCTTCTGGCGTATCACATTGCGGCGCGGCGGGGGTTGGATGTGGATCAGCCGAGGAATTTGGCGAAGTCGGTGACTGTAGAATAGCTGGCAGTTATCGGTTTGACACTTGTGTAAGAGCATAATTAGCTGAACTGAGCTGAAGGTTCATCAAAATCGTTCGAGTTAACAAGAAGGCGCTCGATTGAACCGTAAAAATATACAAGTTCAAGCTGATCGCCTTAAATTTTGAAGACTAACCTAGTGGGCTGTCAAGCCAACTTCTAACCATGAGCGATTGGCGGCGTTGGTGGAGGTGGGAGGTTGATTGAGGAAGAAATTCGAGTCAGCTAAACGATGAATCAGGAAAGCACAAAACGCCCGCAAGATTGGACTGATGAGGAAGTTTTTGCAGAAATCGGTAAAATCGTTGTTAAATTTCCTCTTCTACAATGCGATCGCTGTGCTAAAGCCGTGATGGAATGGGTAGAAACAAATGGCATTGATGGAAAAATCCTAAAACTCAGAACTCGGAATCTCAGAGAACGATATATTATCAGCGATCGCTTTGGTGAAAATGAGTCAATTACTGAGAATGGACAGCATTATGGGGTAGAGGTACGAGGACGGATTTTTGATAATTTATCACCGGAGGGTTTGTTAAAAGAAGATTGGCTGAAGGATTTTTCTTGTCCGAGTGGACAGTTTATCGTTGAAGAGTTAGAGGAGTTATAAGAGAGATATGAGTGGATTGTATGAAACGCTGCACAAAATTAAGCAAAAACCGGGGATGTACTTGGGGACACCTTCCCTGACAGCACTCCGTTTTTTTCTAGAGGGGTATGAATTTGCTCGTGATGAGTTAGGAATAGAATCAACAGAGCAAGAGTTAGAGTTTCACGGGGAGTTTCAATCTTGGCTGCAAAAAAAGTTTAACCTTGAGACGGTTAGCTCTTGGGCAAAAGTTATTTTGCTGTATTCGGCAGATGAAAAAGCCGCGTTTACCTATTTTTTTGATTTACTGGATGAGTTTTTACAACGACATCAGATTTTAGAAGGAACTGACTCTCAAGTAACCAATGGCAAAGGTAAGGGGATTAAGGAGAATGGGAGTAAAACTGAGTTAATGGCTCTATTAGATAATTTATCTGAGGATTCGTTAGTTCAAGTCCGGGAGTTTGCTGAGTCTTTAAAGCAGGGAAATGGATAGCTTGATGGAGGTTTGAGAAGAAAAGGTGACGCACAATCCGATTAGGAAAATATCGAAGGCAACCGCCACGCCCTCTCCTGGCTGAGGGGCGAACAATCCATCTTTGTCCCCGAAGAAAACCGGGAACGCAACATCAAACTTATCGATTTCGACAACTGCGATCGCAACCTATGATTAATGTCACCAACACCCTTTTGAAACTCCAGTGAATATGAGATGCACAACTGAATTAATTTGTCAAGATACTGATAATTTGCGATCGCTCGTGCATCACTGGGCAACCAAAATCGGCGTAAACGTGCAGCAAATTCACCTGCGCCCGATGAAAACCAAGTGGGCATCGATGTCCACCACTGGGCGCTTAACCCTAAATACGGACGTGCTTACCCTACCGCAGGAGTTGGCAGAATTTGTGATTGTTCACGAACTGGTGCATCTGCTGGTTCCCAATCACGGCAAGGTATTCAAAAGCTTCATGTACGCCTATCTGCCTGATTGGGAGGAACGAGAACAGCAGTTGCAGAGCAACTATGGAAAAACCATAAATACTAATTGTCAAGACGGATAGAGTTCAACTAAGCTTTTAGGATGTGGTGCGATCGTCGCGCAAGGATTGCAGATTCTTACGGATAGTATTCGTGTCGGGATGATTAACTCCTAGTTGTCGTTCAGCAATTTCTAAAGCTTGCAGATACAACGGCTCGGCTTCGGCGTACCTACCTTGAGAATAGTAGAGATGAGCCAGATTGTTCAGGCTGATGGCGACATCACGATGCTCCTCTCCTCGCAGGCGTTTAATCAACTCTAAAGCTTGCAGATACAATGGCTCGGCTTCAGCGTACCTTCTTTGAGACTTGTAGAGATTAGCCAGATTGTGCAGGCTGGTGGCGACGTAAGGATGCTTCTCTCCCAGCAGGCGTTTAATCAACTCTAAAGCTTGCAGAAGCAACGGCTCGGCTTCGACGTACCTTCCTTGAGACGAGTAGAGTCGTGCCAGATTGTACAGGCTGGTGGCGACATCGGGATGTTCCTCTCCCAGCAAACGTTTCCATAGTTCTAAAGCTTGTAGATACAACGGCTCGGCTTCGGCATACCTTCCTTGAGACGAGTAGAGTAGAGCCAGATTATTCAGACTGGCGGCGACATGGGGATGCTCCTCTCCCAACAGGCGTTTCCATAGTTCTAAAGCTTGCAGAAACAACGGCTCGGCTTCGGCATACCTTCCTTGAAACTTGTAGAGTATAGCCAGATTGTTCAGGCTGGTGGCGACATGGGGATGTTCCTCTCCCAGCAGGCGTTTCCATAGTTCTAAAGCTTGCAGAAACAACGGCTCGGCTTCGGCGTACCTTCCTTGAGACTTGTAGAGTTCTGCCAGATTGTTCAGGTTGGCGGCGACATCAGGATGTTCCTCTCCCAGCAGGCGTTTACTCAACTCTAAAGCTTGCAGATACAACGGCTCGGCTTCGGCATACCTTCCTTGAGACAAGTAGAGTATAGCCAGATTGTTCAGGCTGGTAGCGACATCGGGATGCTCCTCTCCCAGCAGGTGTTTTCTCAACTCTAAAGCTTGCAGATACAACGGCTCGGCTTCGGCATACCTTCCTTGAGACTTGTAGAGTTCTGCCAAATTGTTCAGGCTGGCGGCGACATCGGGATGCTCCTCTCCCAGCAGGCGTTTCCATAGTTCTAAAGCTTGCACCAATAACGGTTCGGCTTCGGCATACCTTCCTTGAGAATTGTAGAGTTCTGCCAAATTGTTCAGGCTGGCGGCGACAGCAGGATGCTCATCTCCCAGCAGGCGTTTCCTCAACTCTAAAGCTTGCACAAATAACGGTTCGGCTTCGGCATACCTTCCTTGAAACTTGTAGAGTATAGCCAGATTGTTCAGGATGTTGGCGACATCGGGATGCTCCTCTCCCAGCAGACGTTTCCTCAACTCTAAAGCTTGCAGATACAACGGCTCGGCTTCGACGTACCTCCCTTGAGAATAGTAGAGTAAAGCCAGATTGTTCAGGCTTAAGGCGACATCGGGATGCTCCTCTCCCAGTAGGTGTTTTCTCAACTCTAAAGCTTGCAGATACAACGGCTCGGCTTCGGCATACCTTCCTTGAGACTAGTAGAGTACTGCCAGATTGTTCAGGCTGGAGGCGACATCGGGATGCTCCTCTCCCAGCAGGCGTTTTCTCAATTCTAAAGCTTGCAGATACAACGGCTCGGCTTCGGCGTACCTTCCTTGAGAATAGTAGAGTAAAGCCAGATTGTTCAGGCTTAAAGCGACATCGGGATGCTCTTCTCCTAAGCGTCCTCTCGCTGTTATCAAACATTGCTCGATCCAAGGTTCTGCCCGACTGTAGGCTCCTTGACCCATGTAAAACTGCCCTAAGCCACAAAACGGCGAAATTAAGTCTTCATCACTAAACCAGTCCTTCTGGTGTTCTGCGGCTTCGACAAGGTGGGGGATAGTGGGTGCGGCGGCGATGATATCTTGTTGCGTCGGGGTTTCGGGAATTTGCCGTGCGGCGGCTGCCATCGCCTGACAGAACCCTCGTTTGAGTTGCTCTGCCTCGGCTAATTGTGCCAACTTAATCCTCAAGAATTCTCGAATTAGTTGATGCAGTTGATAGCTCCCTTGACCACGACGCTCTAGTAAACTGAGATTCAGCAGCGCTTCATCTCTAGCATCCTCTAACGATTCCTTTTCTTGGTCGGGCAAAGATTGCTCCACCAACGACCAAGGAATGGGCGCAAGCGCAAACAGACTGAGCAGACAAGCTAATTGTTGAGCTAACTCATCAAGTTCCTGCCAACTCAACTCAAAGGCAGCAGCAACTCCCAACCGTGCCGTCATATCTTCAGAGCGCTGTTGCAGCGAACGATGCTCTAATCCTAATCGTTGCCGCATTTGAGCGAGGGACAAATCCGGTTTGCGCTTCAAATACCGCCCTACCAACTCCAACCCCAAGGGCAAATATCCCAACTCTGCACACAGTTGTTTAGCTTGGTCGAGTTCCCTATGGATGCGCTCCTCCCCAACAAATGACACCAACAGCTTTATCGCCGCATCTTCAGGGAGAACCTCCAAGCGTAGCAACTCAAAAGATTCCCCTAACCCTTGTCGTCGGGTTGTAATCAGTACTTTAAATCGAGGTTCGGCTGGGGGCAAATAGGGCTTGATTGTTTCATAGCTCCTGACATCATCGAATACCAGCAGTACCTCACCCCCTCGCCAATGCCGCCAGCAGTAAGCCACCTGTTCTGGCAAATCCAGCCCGTCTGGTATCTGCACATCTAACTGAACCCTGGCAAAGCTGATAATTTGAGTTCCTACATCGGCTTCCGCTGCCTGCAACCAGCACAATCCTCCGGGGTAAGTCCCCTGTTCCTGATGAGACTGGGCATATTGCAGCGCTAGTTCAGTTTTGCCAACGCCTCCCATTCCAGCAATGGCACAAATGGCGACTCGTTCCTTCTGCTGCAACTGTTCGTGTAGTGTTTTGAGGGCTTCATCCCGCCCGACGAATTGAATAACACCACTGCGCGGTAGATTCGAGGGAATCTCTTCTGGACGAATACCAGCAATGGTAGGGGTAGCAAACAGTTGACCGCCCTGATTATCTCGCCAGCGCAGATAGAGAACTGGACGATACCACTGGTTGCCGTCAGCCCCCATCGCCTCTCGTCCCTGATTGACAGCTACAGTGAGAGAATCTTTCTGCCCCAAAGACCGATAAAACTGTTCGGCAAACTTAGTAGCCGCCTCGACACTGACCGAGTATTGCATCGCCACCACTGCCGGAACGCGATGACCGATTAAGTTTTGCGCTGTGCCATTAAATACGGATTCTCCAGCGACTGCCATTCCCGATTGACAGGCACTCAGCACCACCAAAGCCACCCCACCCGTTTGATGAGTACCGTCGCTTAAACGAGTCTGGTGTAGCAGCGTTCCCAATTCTTTGGCACTGATATAATCGGCTTCACCCTCCTCATCCTCAAACACCAGATATCCTTGAGGGTCAGGCAGTGGAGCAAGACAAGCTTCTTTTTTACAGCGTTCGACCTTGATTCCCTTATACATCGCACCGCACTGCTGACACCGCTTGCCAAACAAACCGTGTCCGTCAAAGTGCAGAACGTGGGGCGCTTCCTTGCCTCGGTTTTCGGTGAGATACGTTCTCAGTTCCTGGAAGGTGGGATACTCCAGTTCCCTCAGACAAATATGTCCGGCATCGCTTGCCTTCTCCAGTCCTTTACGAATCGCTTGCTGTTCCTGTTTCGAGAGCCGTTTGAGTCCCATTTGTGAGTCAAACGCTGCCGATGACACCAACAGCACATTCACCTGTTCGACTGGCGGTAAGGAAGGTGGTGCAGTATCGTGGGCAATGTATCGAGAGAAACCGAGCTGGTGATGGAGTAAAAAACGCTGCCCATCATGCAGCAGTTCCCAAGGGTAATCGGCTAGACGCGATCGCTGTACTGCATCCGCTTCTAACTTTAACTGCACCAGCAGTTGGGTATTTTTTTCTTCGGCTTGGCGCAGTGAGGAATGTAAGGCTCTCTCGACCTTAGAACCGGGAGGAAACAGGGCGCGATAAAGTTCTTTACCAATACTGGCTTGATAATCGGGATGGAACGTTGTCCGGTCAGCCGCCAAAATCTCAGCCTCAACCATCCATTCCTGTTCACCCTCTCCCACAAAGCTCTCCGAACGGAAGCTGGCACTTTCCAGCGTTTTGATCAGAGTGATTCGCCTATCTTGAGAACCGTCACAGAACGGCAGTGATGACTCCGTTTCCCCCTCACCCGCTGGCGATTGAGTGACGATAACTTTAAACCGAGTGGCATCAATGGGTGAGAGGTATAACTCAAATAGTTCCATGAGTCTGCTGGCTTATGTTCCGAAGCCTTCGTTTAAGTTCGCGTCGCTATCGCCTTTCAAGATTCCATCAATACTTTTCTCCACCAGTTCGTTCAAGCGTTCCGGATGGCGTTTTTTGTACAGACCCAAAAGAGTTTCTTTGTTAACAATAGGAGAAAGCTTAACCTTGACTTTTTGTACATCATCCCGACTACCTCCCCCACCTAAGTCTACGACGTAGATTTTTATTCCTCCCTTGGCTTCCTTCTTTACCGTTACTTGGAGTTCGAGTTCCACCTCATCCACACTCAACAGGGGAATGTCAGTCTCGCCTTCCAGGGAGGGAGCAAGTAGTTCCCGCTTCACCTGCTCAATCAGTTCCGCCAGCCCGATGGTGCTTTCTTCTGCCACGCTGCAATTACTCCTGTATCGGTTGGTTTAATTCTCTACACTCTGAATTTCTGGAGCTTTTCAGGCGCTTAACCCATGCTCTCCAGTTCTTTTATAGCCTAGTCAAGCCGACAAGATATAGCAACAGACATATCGGTTAGGACATTATATTTAGCCGTAAAGGGAACAGGGAACAAGCAAAAGGCAACAGAGAAATGTCCTAACAATTGAGGCTTCTGCTATAGCAGAAGCCTACGAAAACCGACAAATTGACACCCAAGTAGCCCTAAGCGAGTTTGAAAAGCTAGCTCACTTGCGAGAATTGCGCTGAAACTGCTACTACTCCCCATTTCCTATTCCCTTTTCCCTGAGGCGAATCACCCGATTCAGGATTAAATAGTAGGAGTCTCTAGAGTCAGTATTAACCCTTTGTGTCTGAACCCTCAAAACCTTCTCGTTCCCTCGCCGGAATTGCCGGAATTGTAGCCGTTGCTACCCTGATCAGTAAAATCTTTGGACTGGTGCGCGAACAAGCGATCGCGGCAGCCTTTGGTGTAGGTGCGGTTGTCAACGCCTACGCCTACGCCTACGTTATTCCCGGATTTTTACTCATCTTACTGGGTGGGATTAACGGACCGTTTCACAGCGCCCTTGTTAGCGTTTTGGCAAAGCGGGATAAATCGGACGCTGCCCCCTTGGTGGAAACCGTGACGACTCTGGTTAGCGGCATTCTGCTATTAGTCACCCTTGTCCTAATTCTCTTTGCTGGAACCTTCATTGATATTTTGGCACCCGGTTTGGATGAGACAACCCGTGCGATCGCCATCCAGCAACTACAAATTATGGCACCGTTAGCCGTCCTTGCTGGACTCATTGGTATCGGTTTCGGCACCCTCAATGCTTCTGATCACTATTGGTTGCCCAGTGTCAGTCCTCTATTTTCCAGTTTGGCAGTCGTACTCGGTGTTGGCTGGTTGGCGTTCTCATTAGGAGGACAAATTGACAATCCTCAATACCTCCAACTCGGCGGTATGGTTTTAGCCGGCGGAACGTTAGCTGGTGCAATTTGGCAGTGGTTGATGCAACTCATCGCTCAGTGGCGTTCTGGGATGGGTAAGCTGCGCCTGCGGTTTAACTGGCGTATTCCGGGTGTCATGGATGTGATGCGAGTTATGGCACCCGCTACCCTATCGTCGGGGATGCTACACATTAACGTTTACACCGATTTGTTTTTTGCATCCTTTATCCCCAATGCAGCAGCAGCCATGCGGTATGCCAACTTTATTGTATTAACGCCGGTGGGCATTATTTCCAATATGATCTTAGTGCCAATGCTGCCTGTATTCTCCCGACTAGCGGCACCAGAAAATTGGTCAGATCTAAAACTCCGCATTCGTCAGGGATTGCTGCTCACTGCCCTCACCATGTTACCCCTGACTGCCATCTTTCTATCCCTATCCGTTCCCATCGTGCGAGTTATTTACGAACGCTACGCCTTTGAAAAAGAAGCCTCTCTGGTTGTTGCTCCCGTTTTAATGGCATATGGTCTAGGTATGTTCTTTTATCTAGGACGAGATGTTTTAGTCCGGGTATTTTATGCTTTGGGGGATGGTGAAACGCCCTTTCGCATTAGCATGGCAAACATTTTTCTGAATGCTCTGCTCGATTATCTATTAGTCAATGCCTTTGCCACACCCGGTTTAGTCCTGGCAACCATTGGAGTTAACATTACCTCAATGGGGTGGCTGTTGTGGATATTGAACCGCAGACTTAATGGTTTACCCTTAGCAGAATGGGGTTTAGCACTTTTGGCGCTAACCGGTAGCAGTTTGGTTGCTGGATTAGGGAGTTGGGGCGTTAGCTGGGGCTGGCAGCAATGGTTTGGCAGTGGCAATCTACTTCTTCAACTCTTACAAATCAGTCTTTCTATGCTAGTTGCCTTCGCTATCTTTGCCGTCTTCGTCGTACAACTCAAGTTACCCGAAGTCGATATTCTAGTCTCCCGCCTCCGTCAGAAGTTTGGTAAACGAACGTCTCGTTAATGCAGATTCTTTTTTTAAATAGCGCTGTCCGTTTTTCATGACAATCCGAACCCTTCCTGTGGTGGGCTTTTCTGATGACACAAAGGTGCCAGATGCCGTCGCTACAGTCTGCTTTTGGGCAACGGCAGCATCAATTCCTTGTGGGGTAACTTCTGCTTGCAACCCTGGGGCAATAGCTCTAGATATGAACTCAGAAAAACCATTCCTCCGAAGCCAGTCCGATTACTCAATTGGCTGTCACGAAACAATCTGTACTTAAACGTCCCATTCGCGGCATACCGTCAGAAGTCTGTCTAGGGTTTCTTCCAAATCTTTCCACTCACTAAATAACAAATCTGCTTCCCTTGGCGCTAACGAAACATCGGCATCCAAGTCATTCAACAAAATCTCTCCATCCCATTCTTCAAAGAAGAGTGAATCATCCCACTCTTGTAATAGAATTTCCACATCTTGTTTGCCTAATGATCTGTTTCCTAGTCCTTTCATGGTTAATTCTCCAGATAATTCCCGGATAACTAAAAATGTTGAGTTGAATTACCCTTTTAATGATCGCTCTATCTCCAGAAAAAAACTGTAATTTAGTAACTTCAAAAGAGTGATTCTCATCACAGAAAAATATGATATATGGATAAATAATTTGTGATTTAAATAAATTGGATTAGTGATGTATATCACAGGAAAAGAATCCTGAACTTACACCGTCAACTACCAGCTAATGGAAGGGGTTTACCGCCAGAAAAAAAGGCAGGACTAGCAGAGAAATAAATCCTACGTTTACTTTAACTTTTTTTCGTTTTCTTTACAAGAGTTTACAAAATTAGGTCTAATTAATCCAACCGACTCAATTATTAATCAATGGTGTTCAGTTTGTGATACTCTGATAGAGTCAACCGTATCTTCTCTTCTGCTTCCCCAGCGTTCTCTCACGCTGGTGGTTTCTTAAATAATGTCTACCTACCTTTACGGCAAAGCAAGCAGTAAAGTCAGTAAAATGTCAATCAGGGAACAACTCGTCCGTCTGAAACTGGGATTAATCTTGCTGTGGAATAAACTCAGACTCTTCGCAAAATATCGGCAGAAGTTTTACCTAAAGCTTATCTGGGTAGAATTGCTTAGTTTTCCCAGCCGCGTGTTTGGTTAAGACAATTTAATGATTAACCCAGTTGTAGCTGACAAATGACTTGCCAGTCTTCTACATCCTCTCGGCTGCGAACTTGTGGCGGCGTAGAAATCGCTCTTATCTCATCAAACACCACCTCTGACTGAGGAAAAACTAACTCCGTCACTAATTTTCGTTGAGTTTTCTCGCTCAATGGCTTATAAATCAAACTTAAATGAGGATTGAGAAGGTAATCTGAGGGTTTGGCACAGTGACAGCGCAGGGTTTCGGAAATCTGGCTTAGACTTTCCGAAGCATAAAACTGCACAAATAACGTTTTAGTAAATTCATTACTATAGTCGAGCTTATTTACCCTTAAGGTTAAGGGGTGAACTCCATCAATCGCCTGATCAATCAGTGCAGCCGGAGAGTCTGTGAGACTACACTGTCCTGTATAGATCGTAACGTGGGGAGTAAACAGAGGAGCATCGTACTCTTTGGCAAGAAAATTGAGGGTTTCCTGAAAAAATACCCGATCTTCTGCTGACGGCATTAACCAAAATGCTATTTTAGTTTTCACGGTTTTTAGAGTCAACATCGATAAGCCGTTGTCCCATCATGCCCCAAAATCATCAAGAGAAATATTGAGCAAGTCAGGGGGAATCACCCCGCAATCGACTGACACCTTGTGACTCTCCCTGTCGCTATCGAGTTCCACAGCGATCGCTTCAAACCGAATTTCTACCGTACCAAAAGGCACTACCAACTGAGTCAACGCCTCTAACTCTCCTGATTCGTTGGGAATCAAATCCATTAACCAGCGCGGTCCGTCTAACAGAGAGCGACTCTGCCGATCCTGAACCCACAGTTTAACACCCAAACGAGCTGGATGAGATGCCAATTTGACACGCACCAGGACAGGTTCTCCAGCCGCAAGTTCCATAGCCGGGATATAGAGTTCTGGTGTGGGCAGGGGCGGCAATCGATCCAAGCGGGAAGAACTTTCTGGCTTGGGTTGAGTCGATATCTTAGACGTTGCAGCCCCATTACTGCCATCTCCTGAAGGTTCTTCCTCTGACAATTGTTCGTCATCTACGACAATTTCCCGAGCATTCCACTCGGCGGGATCAGTAATGCGTGGCTTTTCCGGTTCGACAGAGGCTTTGAGTTCGGCAGATTCAGAGGAAACACTCCCGAATTCTTCCGTATCCTCATCCCAAATCGATTCATCAAAATCACTCATCTCTGAGCCTGCTCCTGGGGGGAGTGTGGCGTCTTCCACCTCCGGAAATACAGTCTCTATCTCCGTAGATAAACTATCCAGCTCGATTTTTGATGCCATCTCCTCTTCTTCTCGTGCCTCAGCCGCAGCGTCACATAAGAGTAATTCCGACTTCAACCACTCTGACAACTCATTGTCTCCGACTAACGCATTCAACCGTAACCAAAAACGATCTTCGACATTTAACGCTTGGAAAGCGCGATCAACTTCTGTCGGCACTTCAACAACGGGTTGGGAAACGAGAGCCTTAGGGAGGGCATTCTGGGACGTCTCTGGCTCAGACTCTGTTGTTGATTCCCAAACATCTGAAATTTCGGTGGTTTTGGAGGTATCTAGCTCGGAATCGGCAACTGAAGATGCTTTCTCTAAAGACGGTACCTCGTCTTGGTTGTTGACAGTATCATTAATTTGTGTATCAGAGGGGGATGGTAACGAGGATACCTTTTCCTTCACCCCTTCATCAGCAGTATCCCTGCCTTCAGAACTGGTAAACTCTTCGCTTTTTGTCTCAAGATGCTGCTGTTCTTGCTCCTCAGTTGAATCAGCCGGTGAAGTGGGGGCTTGTTCTTTAGATTGATCGGCTGGCACTAGGGCAACGAAATGCGATCGCTCAGTTGCTTGTGTTTCCAACTTCACCTCAACCGAGTCAACTACCTTGGCAAAACTGGGTAGATCCAGAGGTTTTGATACCCCCTGACTCTCCGGTTGTTGGTAAATTTGCGGCGGTAAGAATTGTTTCGATGAGGGTTGGGAGAGCAAGGTTTGGCGATTTTGAGGAAAGTCTACCAAGTCCAACCAACTCTGATTAGCGGATACGGAGGCGTCTGAGTCTTGGTTTAGAATATCTGCTGAATTGCCATTCTCCTCAGATACAGCTTCACTGTTCGATTGAATTGTTTCTAATAATTCATCTAAATCAACCGTCACGGTAAAGGGTTGACTGGCTAAAGCGTGTGATGTTGACTCGTAAAGGGAGACTTTCCCCAAAAGCAAACAACTCTTGCCGTCTGGCGGCATATCTAGAGTATGACTGAACGTCAGGGGAAGCGTCTGTGCAGACAGGGGCTTTCGTATATCTAGTAGGACTTGTGAGGTTTGGGGATGACGTAGTTCGTAATGTAAGGTGCCTTGGAAAAGAGTAGTACCCGAATCAACCGTTGCACAGCCATGAAGCTGATTAACATCAAGTACATCCACTTGCCCGGTAATAGTCAAGGGTTCTTTTCCCTTTGCGACTACGGCTTCTTCATCGAGGGTTAAAATCAATCCTTGCCACTGGGTTTCTGACAGCAAGGGTAATTCTGACTCGGACGTGACAGCAGGCTCTGAATCTGGAGGCTCAGGCTGCTCAAATTCTTGGATAACAGGATCGATGACTTGCTGCAAGACTTCTTCGAGCATTTGCAGCGATTGTTCCAAGATGGGATTGGGAACAGTAGACGTGCCATTAGTCCCGTTCGTTACTGGAATTTCGGGTTCGGGAATTTCTATTTTTTTGGCGGTGACAGGGGGCGGGAAATCTGCGTTAGTGTCCTCTGTATTTGTCAGAGTAGTTTCTTGGTACGGTTCGGGCTCAACCGTTTCAGTCACATCAGTTTGAGTGGTGTCTGAGGTGGTGAGGGGGGCTAGGGGAACGACTTCAGTTTCGGTTTCAGTTTCGGTTAAATGAGGTTCAACCGAGGGGTTGAAATCGGAATTCACAGAGGCGGGTTCGCTGCCATTCGTTTGAACCGTGTCAGTAGCTGCTAAAAGTTTTAGAAGACTTGCCTCCGGTTCTGGTGGTTTCAGTTCTGCAACTGGCTCTGAGTCAGAATGGGCAGGAACTTGTTCTGGTTCTGCCGTTGGTTCACTCATTTCTGCCGCTGATGTTGGTGTGTCGGTAGGCAGAACTGCCCTAACAGTCGGTACGATTTGTAGTTGAACGGCTTCCTGCCAGGAATCCCCCAGAAAATCGGACATAATGTCGCCACAGCAGCGTAGTTCCCACAAACCTGGCTTGAGGTAAGTGAAGGGAATAACCACCATTAACCCTTCTGGGTTGGTGCGGCACGATCGCTTTTGATACCGTCGCTTTGGTGGCACTTCGTCGGTACTCTGATGAGTCAGACAAATTTCCACATCGGTGTTGATGCGGTTAGAGTGAACTACAACCCGATACCGACCAGCTTCCAATTCTATCTTGGCGGACTTGACGGGCAGCCACGAGCGATCGCCCTCTTTCTGGAGTAGAAATTCCCAATATTCCATAGCGGTTAGCGATTCTTCTATATAGCCATTAGTTTGGACTAGGGAAAGCACTTTCGTCTATACACAATGCCCTGGGCAAAAAACAGCAACTATTACGTGAACGGATTTTAACTCTGGGCTAATAGCTTAAGTCCATTGAAACTGATAACTTGCACCTTTGTCGATAAGCCCGAAAATCAGCCCGGAGTTCAAACTCCGGGCTAATAGCTCAAGTCCACAAAGCGTGGACTAAAACTCTTATCCAGTCGTATGCAAGACGAATGCAAGCTATGAGACAGTGGTTTAAACCACTGGCGGTTAGTGAGACTTTTGCCCAGTCGGATGAAAGACGACGCGATCGCATCATGTCGTTGAGTCCTGCAAATGCTAAGGAGACACAACTCTAAATCCTGTCGCTTCTAAGATTGCTTTAGAGCCTTTCCGAACTCTCAGACTTGTTGAATTTTTAGTTTCATCGGGACGATCTGGATTCTCAATTGGCTGCTCAATCACATAGGAATAATCTCCATTTATCCACCCCATCATGCATACTCCATCCCTACAGGTAACGCGCCCCCCTGTTAAATCAATACAATTTCCCTGAGGATCGCATCCCCGATAACTCAAATTTCCAGTACCATTAACTCCCGACCAAGAGTTTATATTACTGATCGTGATTGTCCACTCGTCATTACTGAGAGTTTGCGAATTACCTGAATTTTCAGAGTTTCCTTCCCCTACAATTTCCATACTGGTAATGAGGGATTCTATTCGCGTCTTACCACAGGGTTCAATACTTTCGCAATCATTAACGGGAACTCTTTCATACAAGAGGCGTACTTTCTGATTTAAGAACTTATTTGAATTTTCGCAGAGTTCAAAAGTAGCACCAATATTATGCTCAATGTTGTTTTCATCAACAAGGGTGACATAACACATCAAATCCCCGTTAACCATATCTTTGACGGTGGCAACTGTGGGGTTTTCAGGGGAAGCTGGGGTTTCAGAGGTTGATGTAAAAACTTGGGTTAGTTGTGTCCCATCCCAGGCGTAGTAGCTAGTTTCCAGCCAGTCGGGTTTATTTGCTGGGAAATTTTCCGGCGGATTAACAACAAGTAGCCGACTATCAAGCTGAAACGTTACGTCTGCCTCAGCCGCATTATCTAACATATAAACCGAACCTGTTTCAGCATTAACAATGCTAACGACTTGACAACTTGTACCACATCCCCATGTCACAACCGTGTATTTAGCCGCAAAATTGGGTCCTTGCTTGGCTCCTTGTTGCAAAACAGTTCGGAATCTTCTGGCTTGAGGGTGGCTGGCTAGATTAACGGGTGCAGGACTACCAGAGAAACTTTCTGTGGCTGGATAATCATCGAATCTTGGAGCCTGAGATCCTTGCTGGATAGCACTCTCTGACCCTAAAATTTTCCTACTGCCGTTGACTGTATTGACTGGAGATACCGTAGCTTGAGGGGTTGGAGATTCAGTCGCAGAGGGTGGTAAAGAACTGCAAGCGATCGCTAACGCTAGTGTAAGTCCTGAAATTACGATAGTTTTCATACATTAATTTCACTTAGTCCGAAGAAAGGAGCGATCGCACCCTTTCAGTTCAGTGGCAAAGCCAATCGCGTTTCTAAGGATAGAATTTGTAGCGCCACCTAAAACAACGTCTCTCTTGAGTGTAATTCAACTTCTTCCTCTAATTGCCATTTTCTTTCTAACTAGCATCATCAGCACTGTGACGGGTAGTACTTCACTGCTTACAGTACCTGTGATGCTTCAGTTTGGCATTGAACCGCGCACTGCTATTGCCACCAATATGCTAGCCTTAACCTTCATGAGTATCGGCGGCACGTTACCTTTTATTGGCAAAAGCACAATTGATCGACACCGCTTACCACTGCTAATTGTCCTAACCCTAGTGGGTTCAATTTTGGGTGCATTACTGGTACTGGTTGTGCCGTCGAAAGCGATGCCCAGGATAATTTCTATCTTGATGATTGCCGTTGCTGGTTTTACAATTGCTAAACGGAATGCTGGAGTCGTTCCAGTCGAGGGAAAACCGTCACGATTAGCAGAACTAGCGGGATATTTAGTCACCTGCGTACTGGGAATCTATGGAGGTTTCTTTAGCGGCGGCTACGTCACGATGCTTACAGTAGCCTATGTTACGCTCTTTCAGATGACATTTGTCGAGGCGGTGGCGAGTACGAAACTTATTAATATTTTCTCTTCGCTGGTTGCTACTATTATATTTGCAGTGCGTGGGATAGTAGATTACCAACTTGGTATTATTCTGAGCCTTACCATGTTCGTGGGTGGAATTATTGGCTCACAGGTTGCTCTTAGATTGAGTAATATCTGGTTGCGACGTATCTTTCTGGTAGCAGTAGTTGCCCTAGCACTCAAGACACTATTATATGATTTAAAAGATTCTATAAAAAACTAAATGGCGATGGAGCTCGCCAAAACCGCCTGCCAGTCCTAGCGTTGATTGTAAAGACTGAAAAGCTGATGGCTCCTACTTTCCTGGCTTGCTGCCGGAGAGTAGGGCTATGGAAATTTTTCACGGAACCCCTCACGTCTAGCAAGCCGTTGTTCGCAACCAGCTTATAGAGAGAGGGGTTTAATGTTAGCGAGTGCGCTGTGGATTTTATTGATGGGCTTTTTTGTCAGTCAGATTGCCCGTCGTTTAGGTGTTCCACCGTTGATTGGCATGATTGGGGTGGGGATTGTTCTGGGTCCGCAAGTGGGAAATGTTATCAGTCCAGAGGTACTAGAGGCAGCCGATAACCTGCGAATGGTTGCCGTGATGGTTATCTTGATGAAGGCGGGATTAGGACTGGATCGGGAAAAGCTGCGTTCTCAGGGAAGTGTGGCGTTGCGGTTAGGATTTCTGCCAGCCGCATTCGAGGCAATTGCGATCGCGTTCGCCGCCATCTGGATCTTTCAATTTGACTTGGCAACTGGATTACTCCTAGGTTGCATCATTGGTGCAGAATCTCCGGCGGTAATTGTTCCTGGAATGCTGCGACTGAAAAGTTTGGGTTGGGGTGTAACTAAGGGAATTCCCGATGCCATTCTGACGGGGAGTGCATTATCAGATGTGCTGTTATTACTCCTATTTAGTTTACTCCTAAGTTTTCTGGGTCAGGGAGGAATTGAAACCATCACGCTACCTGGAGGCGTTACTGTTTCTTCAGTGCAATTGCTACCGCTTCAAGTGCTAGTAGAAATCGGACTTGGGGTTTTAATCGGCTACGCGGCTGCTCGTTTAATTGTTTCGCTTTTAACCGAACAAAGCTGGACACAAAACACGGTTCACGATGTTCTGATTGCGGCTGGAATTGCTCTGTTATTGGTGATGGTTGAGAAAAGTTTGCCTTATTCTGGCTACTTAGCAGCGATGGCGATGGGGTTCTTTTTGATTGAGTTGGATGCACCCCTTGCTCGATGCCTGCGTGGTGGATTTGATAGCCTCTGGGTTGTTGCAGAGATTGTCTTATTTGTCTTATTGGGAGCTAGCGTTCAACTCCAGGTATTAGGAACTACTGTTTTACCGGGACTTTTAGTGTTAGGGATTGGGTTGTTTGTGGGTCGCCCAGTCGGTTGGTATCTCTCAACATTAGGTAGTAATTGGACGTGGACAGAACGGCTGTTTTTACTTCCTGGAAATATGGCAAAAGCAACGGTGCAAGCGGCGATTGGTGCTATTCCTTTAGCGAGGGGAATTGATGGGGGAGAAATTATCTTAGCTATTGCTGCGCTTTCAATTTTGACTACAGCACCGATTGGCGCTTGGGCAATTCCCACCTTTGCCCCAAAATTATTGGAACGGGGAGAAGTTGATTTGACTAAAGTCACTGTAGCAACTCGTACCGTGCTGTTAGCGGCAGTGGATACGTCTCCCCTGGCAACAGAAGTTTTAACGAAAGCGGCAAGCATGGCAAGGCGGATGGATGGTACAGTGATTGTGTTACACGTCATGAATCTTGAAGAAAAAGAGGCAGTCGAAAAGCTGCGCGATCGCACTCAACGATTGCTTTCAGATATTCGTTATCAGTTTATCCTCGTTAAGGGTTCAGTTCCAGAGGAAATTATTAGTGTGGCGCAAGAGTATCAAGTGACAGATATTGTGATGGGGAAACGGGGACATCAACCTTGGGAACAGGTGCGAGTCGGTTCTGTGTCACAAGCTGTTCTAGAAATGAGTTCTGTTCCTGTCATTTTGGTGGAAGATGGGCAACTAAATTTGTTGTGAAACGCTGCAATTTTTGATAGCCATAGTTGGGGTGCGATCGCTTGCTGAGATAAGCTCCGTTGCGCCCAATTCCAAGCTTGCCAGAGTTTACGAGCGAATGGCTCCAGCTTGCGGTAGACTTCGTATGCCTGGTATGCTTGTCCAACCGTGACTTGATTAAGAGCAGGGGATAATTTTTGCATTCACCGATCCGTGTCTATCGTCTCTAATCTAGGCGGGATAATAGAGTCTTCTTGGGTGTTCGTACTCAGCTAATATGCACAAATGTACATATAATAGTTAAATGACGTATCAGTGGGACGGCGACAAAGCAGCCACTAATCTTCGTAAGCATGGTATTGATTTTGCTGATGCAGTGTCAGTCTTTGCAGACGATCTGGCAATTACTATCCCGGATGAACGTTTTGATGAAGAACGGTTTATCACAGTGGGGATAGATGCCTTTGGTCGAGTCTTAGTGGTTGTTTATACATGGCGTGGCGATGAGATTCGAGTGATTTCTGCCCGCAAAGCTACACGTCGTGAACGAAAGCAATATCAGGAGGGGTAACTAATGGAAGCTGAGTATGATTTTAGCCAGGGGAAACGAGGAGCGATCGAGCCAACATCGCCAGGAAAAACTCGTATTACCATCCGATTGGATGATGATGTTTTGGCATGGTTTCGTGAGCAAGTCCATCTAGCAGGTGGAGGAAACTATCAAACGTTGATGAATGATGCACTTGGCGAGTACATCCAACAGCGTCGCGAACCGTTGGAGGAAACGCTACGGCGAGTGTTAAGGGAGGAACTTGAGCGAATTGGGAAATGAGGTGTGAGATTGGACTGAGAGTTGGGAATGCTATCTATATGAAAATGAAAATAGCTTCCTAAATATCACCAAATATGTCTGAATCACAACTGCCTTTAGTTTCCAGGATTGAAGAAATCGAACAGCGCTACAATACTGTAGCGAAGTATGCAGCAGGAATTAAGCGCCAGTTAGAGACACTAACCGAACAATTTAACCAACGACCTGAGTTGCAGCAGATAGAAAGTCTAAGAGATGAGTTTTTGGCACTGCAACAGCGGTTTAATCAGTTACCTGCGTTGAGTAATAACGTAGATAATATTAATACTTTTGAAATATCCACCGAATCGGCAAATCCTGATGATGTTGAAATAGTGAGGCAATTTTTTGAACGGGTTGACCAGCAACAGGGTCAAGAATTACTGACAGAGGTAGTCACTCAACCGTCTGGCGAATTGCCGATACAACCTGCTGATAGTTCTGTAAATACTAATGATGCTGAAATTTCGCAAGCTCAAGAGGCTGATAACGCTACTGAATTAGATGAAAGTGATAGAGCTTTTACTGATGAAGAATTTAAGACAGAACGAATAATGTGGCTGTTGAACAGAATTTATGCAGCCGAGGAAGAGAGTCTTGAAATACCTGTAGATGCTGAAGAATTTTTGAAGCGGTATAAAAATAAAGAACATGAATTTGCTGGAATTAACTTAGCCGGAGCAAAGTTGAGTGGAAAATGTTTCAATCATGGTTTCATCCTCAACCTAAGTGGTGCGAATTTGAAAGGGGCTGAACTGTGTGAGACAAACCTCTGTAGCGCCAACCTAAGTGGTGCCAAGTTAAACAATGCCAACTTTTACAAGGCAAGACTGGAGTCAGCCAAGTTAGAGAAAGCCAAACTAATAAAGACAAACCTTAATAGTGCTAATCTGGGACAGGCAAACTTAAGTGAAGCCAACTTAAGTGAAGCGTGCTTGAGTCATGCAATCCTCTTTAAAGCTAACCTGAATAAGACTAACCTCAGTAGAGCAAACTTGCAGAACGCTAGCTTGAGGGAAGCAAATCTGAGAATGGCGAATCTAAATGATGCTAATCTGAGTAATGCAATTTTATTCGGGACAAATCTTGAAGGAGCTAACCTTGAAGGAGCTAATCTCCAGCAAGCGCTTTGCAATACGGCAACTATTTTCCCCGCCGATTTTGACCCCGTTAAAGCTGGTGTCTATTTGATTGCTCCTAGCGCGTCACTGAAAGGGGCAAATCTGAGTTCCATCAACCTCAATGAGGCAGACTTGAGAGAAGCTAACTTAAGTAGGGCAAACTTAAGTAAGGCAAATTTGCAAATTGCAAGACTCCTTCAAGCTAATCTGAGTGAAGCTAACTTAAGCGAGGCTAACCTAACTTGTGCTAATTTAACGGCGGCAAACCTTAGTGGAGCCAATCTAAATCAGGTCAACTTAAAGGACGCTAATCTAACGGCGGCAAACCTGAGTAAAGCAAATCTGAAAAATGCACAAATTTCTAAAACAAACTTCAGCGGCGCGAATCTGATTGAAGTCAATCTAGTCGGGGCAAGGTTGTTAGGAAATTTGAGTGGGGCAACTTTGCACAAAGCCAACCTCTGTGGAGCTTATCTAGGCAGCGTAAATTTGAGCGGAGCAAACCTTACTTCAGCAGATTTGCGTGGGGCAAACTTGGAAGGAGCAAACTTAGAAAAAGCTAACTTAAAAGACGCTAACCTCAGTGGAGCTATCCTCAAAAATACAAAGTTCAGTGGTGCAATCATGCCAGATGGCACAACTCACGAATAAACTTGACTAAAGTTCTAAAATAGCTGAGTAGGGACACGATAAGATCGTGTCCTACCGTTTTGTATGTGCTTCGCCCTTTCATGCGATCGCTTCATTAGTTCTCGGAGCAGGGGCACCCCGTAACATTCCTTCTGTGCTGAGATCTTCATCTATCTCTTCCCAGTGAATACCATAGCCTCCTCCAGATACTTCCCACTTGGTTCGCTGCTCCGGTGTAGCGTTCAGCAGTCTGGGATACCAAACCAGAGGTACAGTAATCGTTCTACCGTCCATCAAATCGACACTGATTGTCTCTTCGGTAAAGTGAATATCCTTAACTCTCTCGTCCGCTCGAATCGCCAAAATACCCATACCAAGCCTCCAATAACTTTTCCTGATTTTCTTGCACCATTGACTGCAATTTACGAAGTTCTTTGGCACTAAAACCGATATTATTTGCCAAACTGACTGTCTCTAGCCAAAATTTAGCAGACAAGTTATCGCGGTCAATATGTATGTGCGGTGGCTCATTTGGTTCATGGCTGTAAAAGTAGAATCGGTAAGCGCCAATTCTTAAAACTGTTGGCATATCTTAAGGCTACACGAAGACTATTCGATCTAACAATGCACTGTACCAGACGGAAGGGCGAGCACGCTATCAGGCGAGATCATATAGATTGATTTTGATTGCACATAAGCATCAGTACGATCGCGCTACCGAAATCCAGCAGAAATTTGATTAACTCATGTCCAATCGCCTATGCTAGAAAGCCATTTGCGATCGCTTCTTTTCAATGCCCTCTTAAAAAGAACTCCATCACTCCGGTAACTCCATCACCTGCCGATAATGTGCTTCCAGCTTCCGCACCATCTCCGACTGACGGTTAACAGTCCACTGACTGCGTTCAAATAATTCCTTTCTCAATTCATCACCATCAATTCTCGTCACCTTACCATCAGCAACTACCCGTTCCCCATTCACCCAAACACTATCTATCGCATTCGTCGGACGCCCCATAACTAACAACCCAATCGGATCAGTGCGGGGCAATAAGGATAAACTAGTCAGGTCATACAGTACTAAATCTGCTTTCTTCCCCACCGTCAGCGAACCCAACTCATCCGCCACATTCAATCCCTTCGCACCCCCTAACGATGCCATCTTTACTGCCTGACGGGGGGTAATCCAGTGGCGATAATCTAAATCAGTGATATTGTGCAGCAGCGAACCCATCTTAATCGCTTCTAACAAATCCTGGGAATCGTTACTTGCTGCACCGTCGCAACCGAATGTAACATTTACCCCCGCCTGACGGTATTTCAAAATGGGGGCAATACCACTTCCCAAACGCAAGTTACTCAGGGGATTGTGTACCACCGTCGCTCGCGTTTCTGCGAGAATAGCAATATCGGCATCATCCAACCAGACACAGTGAGCTAGAGAGGTGCGATCGCTCAGATACCCGATACGCTTCAAGTATTCAACCGCACTATAACCATATTTTTCCTTAGCTAATAGCTTTTGCGCTTTAGTTTCCAGTAAGTGTGCGTGACGACAAAGATTATAGCGATCGCTTAATTCAATACATCCCTCAAATAACGCATCCGAACACAACTGAATCCCCGTTGGTGCGACTAAAATATTTACCCCTGCTTCTGGTTTATGGAATTTCTCTACTACCTCCCGCATCAGCGCCAAGGTTTCCTCGGTGGAACGGATGTAGTTTTCGTGTTCCCGTTTGGCATTACCATCGGGGATACCTTCTGAGAGAGATTCATCTTGAATCAGAGGACCAACAAACGCCCGAATGCCAATTTCTTGATAAGCGCGAACTGCCGCCGCAACGGTTTCAATTTCTTGACCTGGAATTAATACTAAATGATCGACAACACTCGTGCCGCCAGAGAGTAACGTTTCCACTGCTGTCCCCAAAGCACTCAAATAAACCTGTTCCGGTTCTAGCGGGGTAAAGTCGTAGAGTTCAGCAATCCACAGTTCCAACGGCAAGGGTGGAATAATACCTCGCTGCCACATCTCTGAGGAGTGAGTATGGGCGTTGACGAAACCCGGTAGAAGTAGTTTGTTTTCACCGTTAACCGTAGTGCCTTCACCCTCCTTTACCAAGTTAGGGGGGGCATTTAAAGAGGTTGTAGGGATAATTTCAGCAATTGTATCCCCCTCAATTTGCACCTGTGCTGTTGTATAACCCGACTCGACGGGAATTAAAACTTGCTCGATTGTATAACTCACGAGATAGAACCTGATGAAACCCCTGAGTGTAAAACTTTAACACAATCAGTAATGTTCCCGACAAACAACAGAATAGTAACAGTTAGCGCTATGACCGAGATTTCGAGATTTCTCATCACGATTTCTCAAGGGCTTATAAAACCTAGATTGACGGGAGAAGAAGGCGTTCCACACTCTGTCACAATTCCTGGCTTACCCAAAATGCCCGAAACCTAGTCTAGGTAAGGTCTTGACGAGTGTGTCCACGTTCTTTTTGAGAAATGCGGATATTATAATTAGTGATTATTCTTTGACAACGATAATTAAATATAATAGATGAGTGACCCTCAGAGTATCCGTCAGCACATCGGCAAAAAAGATTCTAGTCTTTCACCGACTCCTGCACAGAATCCGTTTCAAACTCGTGGCTTTGGCAAAGGAATTCAAGCACGTTCAGCGCAGTTACCGACAACAAATCTTTTGCAAACTCGTGGATTTGGTTCTCCGCCCCAGCCATCACTGCAACAGCAGGAACCAGCAGATATCCAAACACAAAGGGAACGGGCAGAACAGTTTGGGTACAATGCGGCGGATATTCCGACATTTGCATCGGGAGGAACACAACTCCCACCGACTAATCCAGCACTAGCTGTAGCTGAACAGATCAGGAATCGGTATAACGCAGCACAACTTGCAGAGTCTGGACAGAATGAGACGGTGCAGAGGCGAAAAGATGGTCAACAAACAAAAATGTCCCCAGATCAAATTAAGCATGCAAATCGCATCCGCAAGGCAAGAGGACTTGAGCTTCTATCAATACCGCAACCAGCAAACCAAAACCCGCCCGCCGTCGCCGACCAAACAGCAAGCACCGTTGAATCTCAAAATGCTCATAATTTAAAAATTCCCCAAATTTTGAAGGAGTTAAAAAGCTGGAATGCAGTTAAAGAATGTTACCTGACAACGCCTGATATAATGAAGAAATTTGCCGAATATCGCAAATGGTATGTAGATACCAAAATTAACGAACTTAGAAAGAAATATCCTACCCTCATTGCTAAATCGGTAGGCAGTACAGACCTCAGTTCTGACTATGATATCACAGTATCAACTCCGGAAACGGGAGAAGATGTTGAAGCAGTTAATGATTTTAACAATATAGTCAAATCAGAATTTGGAGTCCAACCAGGGACTCTGTTCGACACTAACCTTTATGCCAAAGATTTTCTCAAAGTCGAAGGAAATATTAAAGCTGATAATCAACAACAGTTGGCAGCAGACAAAGATTTGTTACAACCAGAAAACGGCTTAAAAGAGTTTAGCAATCTCGATCAAGATGTAGCGGCTTTAGTGAAACAGCGACGGTTTATGAACCAAACTGAATGGGATAAATATACTCAAACTGTGGTTCAAAACATTAGCGATCCAGAGCAAGCAAAGGCTATTTTAAAACAATATGAAGAAGCCGATGGCATTTATCAAATTGCTGCTTATGAACTCTTGTCTGAAGTCAAACAAGGATTGTCCTCAAAACGTCAATCTGAACTTAAAAAACAAGCAAGAAAAGAACTAGGAGTAGAAGAACAAAAAGTATTAAAAAACATCAAAGACAATAATCTTCGTGATGAAATTGAAGCACAGCTTTTAGGCGAACAAGAATTACATTTAATTAGTCACCAACAGGGAGACGTAGTTTTAGAGAAAAGCAACCAAATATATGTACAAAGAATGCGGCAAGTGCGTGTACTGCAAACACTGATTAATCAGCCTGAAGATGCTTCTGATAGTGAAATAAATTCCATGAAAACAGAAGTAAAAAAGCTGTTAGGTGAAGCTTGTTTCTTTGCTTCTGAAGCTTATCACAGTGAAGGTGCAGTTAAACACGTCGTTGCTGGTCTTCAAGGACCAAATTCTGCCCAAGCACTAGCTCAACTTACTCCTGAACACATTTTGCAATCTTATAACGAACAGCTGGGTGACTTCTTAAAAGATATTGTCCACTACACTCCACAAGAACAAAAACCTAATGGTTCAGCAGGCATAACATTTTACCGCTCATCGAAATATCTATACCGATTATTTGATGCTGTATTAGAAATTAAAAAGCGACCACAATTCCAAGATTTGTATCTAGATATTGAAGCCAAGTCTGGTCAATTATCAAACTTAGCAAGTGCAGTTAAAAGCGAATTATTAGCTATCCGTAAAGGAGAGAAAAAATTTGATAGTGAAGAACAAAGAAATCAAGCAGCTATAGAATTTGTGAAAAGCCAATTCCAAGTTGATTCTGGGGAAAATTTAAAGAAAACTATTTTGAAAATGAGCATAGATTTTAACCAAAAGGTTCGGAATAAGTTGTCATTTACAACAGATGAAGAAACACGAAAAGAATACTTCAAAAATGTGAAAATAACCGATTCTAGTCGCCGATAGTGCGAGCATTCGCATCGTAGGTTGGGTTGAAGCATGAAACCTAACATTCATTAGCTCTTGGCAACTTAAATGAAACCCTTTGAGGGGAGAGAGAGTGCGATCGCTCAAAATCTAAATCTAACTTTCCCCACTTTATCATCCCATAGGTCTTCGGAGGTTTCTTGCTCTTGGGCGAAAGACATGGTAGTTCCACGAAGGAGAGCGTGATAAATCTAGTTTAGTGCGAAAGGGGTTAGCCCCTAGAGTTGCCCTGGCGATCGCAATTCAGCCTTTCCGATAAAGTTTTGTAAAAAACTAGTAGCCTAGAATCCATCATTCCTAGCAGAATTGGGGCGAGCACAAAAAAATTGCCGTAGCTTTCCCCTTTTAATTACAAATTTTTCAAGTCTTTCCATCACTACTATGAATCAACCTCTGCGTACTTTGGGTGTAGCACCGAATACTTGGACAGTCAGTGAAGCAACTGCCGATCTCACCCGTCCCCCCGTCACTCCCCAACCCATAACCCTACCGACAGAAACCAAAACCCTACGCCTGGATCTTCTTAAATCGGCGATTCTCGTCATCGATATGCAAAATGATTTCTGTCATCCCGATGGTTGGTTAGCCCACATCGGCGTAGATGTAACACCCGCCCGCGATCCGATCAATCCCTTAAAAACCCTGCTACCTGAATTGCGAGCTGCAAAAGTACCCATCATCTGGGTAAACTGGGGGAACCGTCCCGACTTACTCAACATCAGTCCCGGACTACTACACGTTTACAACCCCACCGGTGAAGGGATAGGATTAGGCGATCGCTTACCCAAACGAGATGCTAAAGTTCTCATCAAGGATAGTTGGGCAGCCGCAGTTGTAGATGAATTAGAACAAAAATCAGAAGATATCCGCCTTGATAAGTATCGCATGAGTGGTTTTTGGGATACGCCTTTGGACAGCATTTTACGCAATCTGGGCAAAACTACACTCTTTTTTGCGGGTGTTAATATTGACCAATGTGTCATGGCAACTTTACAAGATGCCAACTTCCTGGGTTATGACTGCATCCTTGTCAAAGACTGTGCAGCAACAACATCCCCCGACTATTGTTTTAAGGCTACGATTTACAACGTCAATCAATGTTTTGGCTTTGTCACTGATTCTGGGTCGATTATCAAAGCGATTAAATCTCGTTGAGCGTAGTGGTTTAAACTACTGGCGGGTTGTTGCAACTTACCAGTAACTCATCCGCTACATCCGTTACCAAAATCTGCCACACATCCCTAAGCAGTAAGGCAAAATGAAGGAAATACATTTTAATGATGAATTCTTAGGAGAAATTGCGAATGGACTCTCGCTGCATGATTCCCGTAATCAAGTCACCCAAAGACTATCAAGCTTATCGCATTAGTCCTCAGGATACGAACCGTTTAGCCATTGTATTTGATCCAGTGATAGCAGATGCGTCCTTAACCTTTTGTGTGGAAATTTTTGATGAAGGAGGCAAAACGCCCCCCAACCGCCATCAAATTGCTGTAGAAATGTTCTTTATCCTCAAGGGAGAGGGGGAGGCTATTTGTGATGGAAAAACGGTTCCGATTCGATCAGGAGACAGTTTATTGGTGCCGCCAACGGGCATTCATGAAATTAGAAATACAGGTATGGGTCGTTTGTATGCGCTGTGTTTTATGGTTCCCAATGAAGATTTTGCGGAACTCATTCGTAGTGGAACACCTGTAGAATTGGATGAGGACGATTTACGAGTACTGAGTCGTACTGATGCGCTGGTGACTTGTTAAAGCATTGAATGACTCCCTCAAAAAATACAAGGCATACGGCTCCAAGGAAAATATAAGGAGAGCCTTCTTTATCGCATCACTGTCCTATCCATCGTCTGGTTTGATAAAAAATCTTCTATCGATTGCAGATAATTATAATCATAACAAATTCTAATTGTATAATCTTATAAGCTAAGTCAATAATAGGATAATATTATAATCCTTATCGCTTGCTCCTACACTCAGCTTTGTTGGGTTACGCACCAAGCGCTCTAGAACAAGTATGAAACGAATTTACGGAAGTGACTTACCCCAATCCCAAAGACCAAAAGGTACAGGAGTCACTTAAGCAAAGCGAAGAACGCTATAGGACTCTAGTTGCAAATATTCCAGGTGCTGTTTACCGCTGTGCCTGCGACTCAGACCGGAAAATGGCGTTTCTCAGCGAAGCGATTGAGGATATTTCTGGCTATCCGCCGAGTGACTTTATTAATAATCGAGTGCGGTCTTTTGGCAGTATCATTCATCCTCAAGATCGGGCGAATGTCGATCAAGTTGTCTGGCAGAATGCCAGACTCAAACATTCCTATGTCATTGAGTACCGGATTGTGCGAGCGGATGGAACCTTAGTGTGGGTTTATGACAAAGGTCAAGCTATCTTCAGTGATACAGGAGAAATCCTTTGGCTGGATGGGGTAATCTTAGACATTAGCGATCGCAAACAAATAGAAGCTCAATTACACTGTACCCAAGGGTTCCTCAACTCTGTGATTGACAACTTGCCTGTGGGGGTGTATATAAAAGATGCTGAGAAACTGCGTATTCTGTACTGGAACAAAGCCAGTGAACGGATATTTGGCTATTCCAAAGCAGCAGTCTTAGGCAAGAATGACTATGATTTTTTACCACAACAACAGGCTCGGTACTTACGTGCTAAAGACCGACAAGTGCTAGCGGGCGGACAACTAATCGAGAGTCTGGACGAAACAACTCTCGCCCCTTATCCAGAGAAACGGTTCCTGTATACCCAGAAAATTCCCCTATTCGACGAAACCGATACGCCCCAATATTTGCTGGTGATTTGCGAAGACATCACCGAGCGCAAGCGAGTTGAGGCAGCATTGCGGGAATCAGAAGCTCACTATCGTTCCATTGTAGAGACTGCATCCGAGGGGGTTTGGATTTTCAATGCCGATAGCCAAACCACCTTTGCCAACACTCCCATGGCTCAAATGCTGGGCTATCAGGTAGAAGAAATGCTGGGGCGCTCCCTATTTGACTTCATGGATGAAGAAAGTCGCGCCCTCGCTGATGCCTATGTGGAGCGCCGCCGCCAAGGTTTCCATGAACGACACGATTTCAGATTTCGCCGTAAGGATGGCTCCGAGTTGTGGGCAATTGTTTCAGCCATGCCCATTTTTGATGCCGATAATCAGTTTGTCGGCGTCTTAAGGATGATTACCGATATTAGCGATCGCAAGCAAGCCGAGGCGCAACTGCAAGAGAGAGAGGAGTTTTTACGCAGCATCTACGATGGCATCGAGTCCTCAATCTTTGTAGTAGACGTTCAAGAAAAAGAGAATTCAGAAATCACAACTGAGGCATCAGAAGCCAGAACCGAAGAAATTGTAACTTCTGCCTATGAATTTCGCTACAGAGGTCTAAACCCAGCTCACGAGCGCTTAATCGGTATCCAAACAGCCGAATTGCAAGGCAAAACACCTGAAGAAGTATTACCTCCACCTGTTGCCGCCGCCTTGCATCATCGCTATGAGCAGTGTGTGCGTGCAGAAACCCCCATTCGCTACGAGGAATGCTTGTTATTAAACGGAAAAGATACTTGGTGGCTCACGACTCTGACCCCTTTACGGAATGAACAAGGGCGTATTTATCGCTTGGTGGGTACGAGTACGACTATAAGCGATCGCAAGCAGGCACTGGAAGCCTTGCAGCAGTCCGAGAGTCGATTGAAAGCCAAAAACCAACAGCTCAAGCAAGCCTTGCGTAAACTCAAACAAGCCCAAGCCCAACTGATTCAAAATGAAAAAATGATCAGTTTGGGTCAGATGGTTGCGGGTATAGCTCATGAAATTAACAACCCGATTAGCTTCATTTACGGAAACGTTAACTATGCCTGTACCTATGCGACTGACTTGTTGCACTTAGTAGAACTCTATAGCCAGCACTATCCTGAACCCGTACCAGAAATCACGCACGAGATTGATGCCATTAACCTGAATTTCATCAAAACAGATTTCCCCAAACTGTTTAAGTCCATGACAGAAGGGGCAGAGCGCATCCACTCCCTTGTTTTGTCTCTGCGGAACTTCTCCCGTTTGGATGAAGCGGAAATGAAGGCAGTTAATATTCATGAAGGCATCGATAGCAGCCTACTCATTTTGCAGCATCGACTCAAAAAGCGTCCATCTCAGCCGGAAATTCAGGTGATCAAAGAGTATGGGCAACTCCCGCCAGTTGAATGTTATCCGAGTCAACTCAATCAGGTATTTATCAACCTCCTCAGTAATGCTATTGACGCCTTAGAATCAGAGTCAGATCCTCAGCGAGTCAGCCCCTCAGAAGTAACACCCACTATCACCATTCACACCGAAGTGAAGAATCAAAACACTCGTCCGAATTCTGAACAAGTTATCATTCGGATTACTGACAACGGACCCGGTATCTCAAAAGCTGTCAAGAAACGCATCTTTGACCCCTTTTTCACAACCAAACCTGTTGGTGTTGGTACAGGTTTAGGGTTGTCCATTTCCCACTCAATTATCGTTGAAAAACACAGAGGTCATTTAACCTGCGTTTCCGCACCAGGTAAAGGAGCAGAATTTATTATTGAGTTGCCAATGAAGCAAAAGCGCTAAGTTGGTCATTGGTCATTAGTTAAACATCCGTTACATCCGTTAAGCCGTGTTCGAGTTGTTCGAGTGTTGCCGTTTGTCCGGTTAATCCGGAGGAACACAGGGGTGGGGCGATCGCTTCGTAGATGCCATGGGAATAGATTTTGGCGACTTCGGGTTCTGTTTTTTCAACGGGATACTCGTTCCATAGCTTATTAGTCGTCAAAGATGTTAAGTTAATGACCAAAAGGAAGTAATCAAATTTCTTTCTTTTGCTCCTTGATATCCCATCCCTTCTAGGCGTAAATTTTACGGCTTCTTCCGATTAACTGGCATGGAGCGATACATCATCACAGCGATCGCGCTGGCAATTCCCGCATACTTCTACACCTGGCTGGTGAGAACCATCGATCGGTTCGAGAAAGAACCTGTCCTTTACCTCATTGCTGCCTTTTTGTGGGGCGCAGTGCCAGCGGTGGTTTTTGCCCTCGTTTTGCAACTCGTTTTCTCTGTACCTGTGAATCAGATTTTCGGTCAAGAGACGTTGCAGGGTCAACTGATCGAAGCGGCGGTTAGTGCGCCCGTCACTGAAGAAATTCTCAAAGGCATGGCAGTGGCAATTGTCTATCTCAGGCATCGCCGAGAATTTGACGGTTGGGTAGACGGTATCGTTTACGGAGCGACGGCTGGTTTTGGATTTGCCTACGTGGAAAATATTATCTATCTAACGAGTACCCAAACCTGGCAGGATTGGGGAGCCTTGTTTTTTTTGCGGGCAATCGTGTTTGGCGGAATGCACGGCTTTTGGTCGGCGCTGGTGGGGATTGGTTTCGGGTTCGCCCGCTACAGTAGTGATCCTCTCAAGAAAGTTTTAGCGATCGCCTGCGGGTTAATGGCGGCAATATCAGGACATTTGATTCACAATGGAGCCATCACTCTGATCGAAAAAACTTCAGGATTAACGTTAATCGTGGCGTTATTCAACTACGCCGCCCTAGGGCTGTTGATGGTCGTCTTGTGGTTTGTAGCCGGATATGTGGAGCATCAGCGACTGAGGACTTACTTACGGGAAGAAGTGCCAGATTTCATCTCTCCTGAATGTTACGAAGCTCTGTGCAAGCATCGTTCGGATACGCTGGCAGCATTGGGCATGAGCCTATACCAACGTCGGGCTTTATTTCAAGTGGCAGCAGAATTAGCTCAGAAGAAGTTGCAATTGAGCAAAATGGGCGAAGAAGAAGGGAATAGCCGACAAATCGCCCATTTGCGGCAGGAGTTGAGGCGATTAGGGCGGCAACGGATTTGATAGCGGATGTAACGGATGATTAATTCCCCTATGTTGAAGGTTCGCAAAGAAACCGCATCAATGCTGACTCGGGACGGCGTGCGACTTGATAGCGATATCTATCGTCCTGATACTACTACTGAGTTGCCAGTGCTGCTGATGCGGCAACCCTATGGTAAAGCGATCGCCTCTACGGTAGTCTATGCCCATCCCACTTGGTACGCTGCCCATGGTTATATCGTAGTGATTCAGGATGTACGAGGACGCGGCACTTCAGCAGGGGAATTCCGGATATTTTCCCATGAAATTGAGGATGGTATTGATGCGGTTAACTGGGCGGCACAACTCCCCGGCAGTAACGGACAGATGGGAATGTATGGTTTTTCTTATCAGGGAATGACGCAGCTTTATGCAGCATCGGGACGTCCCTCAGCACTAAGAACCATTTGCCCCTCGATGATTGGGTATGACTTGTATGCAGATTGGGCGTATGAAGGGGGGGCGTTTTGCTTGCAAGCAAATCTAGGTTGGGCAGTCCAACTAGCAGCAGAAACGGCTCGTTTACAGGGGGATGCTGCTGCTTATCAGGTGCTTTATGCCGCATCTCGGAACCTGCCGTTCTACGAACCGTTAAACCATTTTATTGAAAGTTTTAGAAAGTATACGCCAAATTCATTCTATTATGAGTGGCTAGAGCATCCAGAACCGGGGGATTACTGGCAGCAATTGTCTCCCAAGTTGCAAGATGTAGACTTACCCATGCTGCATATTGGGGGATGGTTCGACCCTTACCTACGCGGTACTCTCCGCCTTTACAAGGAGATGGCAAACCGCAGTGCTTTCCCTCAACATCTTTTAGTGGGTGCTTGGGCGCATTTACCGTGGGGGCGTAAGGTGGGGGCGATAGATTACGGTGCTGATGCGGCTAGTCCCGTCGATGAGTTGCAGGTGCGTTGGTTTAACCAGTTTCTCAAGGGTATGGATACGGGATTACTCGACCAACTGCCTGTCTGTTTGTTTGAAATGGGTAGTAATCAGTGGCGCTATTTTGAAGATTGGTCTACTCATTCTCAAAAAGTTTATTATCTGACAAGTTCGGGTTTAGCGAGTGTACGGGAAGATTCTGGGAAATTAGTAGAGGTGTTAGATACAACGTCTCTACAACAGGATACATTGGTTCATGACCCTTGGCGTCCGGTTCCGGCTTTGGGAGGTCATGCCGCCATACCTGCTGGAGCATTTGAGCGTTCTGCGATTGATTGTCGCACGGATGTTTTAACTTATACCTCTGCCCCTCTGGTAGAAGCATTGCATATAGTAGGGGATGTCACTATAGACATTTTTTGCCGTGCAGATCAACCCAGTTTTGACCTGTGTGCCGTCCTTTCCAAAGTGCGACCAGACAGTAGCGTTTACAATTTTACGCAGGGATATGTGCGGGTAAATTTGGGACAAGAAACGACACCGCTACGAATCGCATTACAACCCACTTGTATCAGAATTGCCAAGGGAAGTGCTTTACGTTTGAGTTTGAGTGCCGCTTGTTTTCCTGCTTATCCGCTGAATGCAGGCACAGGCGTACACCCAGGTGAGAAACACTTAATACGAGGTCAAATTATTACAGTGACGGTGAGTTGTGGGGAGGGGTGTTCTTCACAGGTTTTATTGCCTGTGGTTGCACAGTCTTGAGGATGAATCCTCTCTCTGAGAGTTTTTTGCCATTTCCGGGTTCCATCGGGTGTTCTTGATGAGCCATCACAGGGTTATACTGAGCATATTTGTGAAACTTTCACAATTTATGCCACTTCATTGTTGCAGAGGCGCTTTATGCTGATAGAATTCAGCGTCGGGAATTACAGATCCTTTAAAGAAAAAGTCACCTTCAGTATGGTAGCTGCCAAGGTAACAGCAAAGGACAAAACCCTCGACGAGAATAATGTCTTTAAGATTGATGATGAACTCAGCTTGCTCAAAAGTGCGGCTGTCTATGGTGCAAATGCCAGTGGCAAGAGTAATCTTGTTGCTGCGATTGAATTCATGCGCTGGTTTGTCCTAAATTCTTCTAAAGAAACCCAAGTTACGGAAGGAATCGACGTTGAACCCTTCCGACTCAGTACAGAAACAGTAGGCAAGCCATCCTTCTTTGAAATTGTGTTCTTATTGGAGGGGAAAACATACAGGTACGGATTTGAGGTAGACACACAGCGGGTTGTTTCTGAGTGGCTATTCTATGTGCCGAAAACCAGGGAAGCTAAACTCTTTGAGCGTCAATCAGACAGTTTTAAGGTTTTAAAGGCGTTCAAAGAGGGCAAAGATATCACAGATAAGACTAGAACAAATGCTCTGTTTCTTTCAGTTGTTGCACAATTTAATGGTGAAATATCACAGAAAATACTACTGTGGTTCAATCAAAGCTTGAATGTAATTTCTCGTCTATACCCCAATAGTATTTACCGTCGTTATACAGAAGAATATTTTAAAAATGATAATTATAGATATGATATTATTCAATTCATAAAAACACTAGATTTAGGAATTGATGATATCCAAATCGAAAATTCAAGCTTAGTAGAAGAAATTTTATGGAAACAAGGAGTATTCCTTACCAAAGAAATTAGTCAAAAAGCGATTAAGACTTTTCACCGTAAATACAATGCTGAAGGTAATCAAACTGAGCTAGAGGAATTTGACATTGACAAACACGAATCAGACGGAACAAAAAAACTATTTACATTTGCGGGACCACTACTCGATGCATTAAGGAATGGAAAGGTTTTGATCATTGATGAATTGGATGCGAGGCTTCATCCATTGATTACCAGCGCGATTATCAGCCTATTCAATTCTGATCAAATGAGTTCCCAGAACGCACAGCTCATCTTTATGACACATGATACGAACCTGCTGATCAACAAAATTTTTAGACGAGACCAGATATGGTTCACTGAAAAGGATAGGCAGGGTGCGACTCATCTATACTCTCTGGTAGAGTACAAAGTGCGAAACGATGCCTCCTTCGAGACTGATTACATTCAGGGTAGGTACGGCGCTATTCCTTTCATCGGTGACTTACGCCGCTTGATCGGTGAGCCTAATGAGTAAAAAAGGCTCCTCTAGAAAACAAGATAAATCCTCGTCTCGGAAGTCCTATCGTGGCTACTCAGAAAGAACAGTTGAGACACGAGAGTTAATCGAACGGTTTTTGATTGTTTGCGAAGGGGAAAAGACGGAACCAAACTATTTTAAAAGCTTCCGCGTTCCCAAAGATGTGGTTGATATCTATGGAGTGGGTGAAAATACAATTAACCTAGTCAAAAAAGCTATAGAGTTGAAAGAAAAAGATGATTACGATCAAGTCTGGTGCGTCTTTGATCGCGATGAATTTCCAGCAGAAAATTTTAATGCTGCCTTAACGGTTGCCAGAAACAACAATATTAAGGTAGCCTATTCCAATGAGGCATTTGAACTGTGGTACTTGTTACATTTCAATTACCACGATACGGCTATACCCCGAAAGGATTATACAAAGAAGTTAACTGAGCAACTGGGTCACGAGTACAAGAAAAACAGCGAGACGATTTACGAGGAACTGGAAAGCAAACAGCAGACTGCGATTAAAAATGCCAAAAAGCTTTTGACACAATATGTTCCCCCCAACCCAGAAAGTGACAATCCTTCAACGACAGTGCATTTGCTAGTTGAACAACTTAACAGGTTTATCCGTTGACTCTCAGGCTCATAAAAATATCCCCTCTTACAAGAGAGAAAGGCATTAAATTGTGACCTGCGTCCCATTGGTTTAAACTGGTTAGTCATCACCGAATCACGATATCCAGTTCCGAGACTCCAAATCGGCGAGCTTTTTCACAGCGCTCGATATAGTGACGAACGACTCTATCGTCCTGGTTGGTTTGTAACACTTGCTTGAAGACTTCCTGGGCTTCGGCAAATTTTTTCTGAATATAAAGTTCTACTGCCTCCTCAAACTCAGTGCGGGTTTGCGTCTTTAGTTCGATTAACGCTTGCGGATTGCTATCGAAAATTTCAAATACGGCAATGGGTTGGCTTTTGCCCTTGACTGTCACTCGACCTAAAAAACGATAGTCGTACTGGTGAGGGTTTTGCAAGCGATCGCGAGTTTGTTCACTAATCAAGATATCCACACCGTAAATCTTCGTCAAGCCTTCTAAACGAGATGCAAGATTGACGGCATCTGCAATCACGGTGGTATCCATGCGCTGCAACTCTCCCACAGTACCCAGCATCAAAGAGCCTGTGTGCAAACCAATGCCAATGGCTATCGGTTCTTTCCCATTTTTTTGGCGTTGGCAATTGTAGAGAGACACTTGCTTTTGCATATCAATTGCGGCTTGCACTGCATCATCAGCAGTGGGGGGAAAAAGTGCCATCACCGCATCACCGATGTATTTGTCAATAAATCCGTGATGATTGCGAATTACCGGACTAACCCGACTTAAGTAGGCATTGATAAAGTCAAAATTGTCTTTTGGGGACATCCGTTCTGACAGGCTAGTAAAGGAGCGAATATCGGCAAAGAGTACCGTCATTTCTTTTTGCACTTGGTCGCCTAATTGCACCTCAATGATGCTTTCTCGTTCTAGAAATTGCAGGAACTCATGAGGAACAAAGCGTCCGTAAGCCGCATTAATTTTGGCGATGTGAAGATGGGTTTTTATGCGGGCAAGTAGTTCGTTTTTGGAGATGGGTTTAGTCAAATAATCGTTAGCCCCGGCGCTAAATCCTTCGACTAAATCCGATACCTGATTTTTGGCAGTCAGGAGCACGACGGGGAGTTCGTTCGCAAGAAATTGTTCGCGAATTGTTTGACAAAATTCATACCCTGTCATCTTTGGCATCATGACATCCAGCAAGATTAAATCGGGTTTGAATCCCTGGCGAATAATCTCTAATGCTTCTATACCGCTAGATGCTTGGGTAATTGCATAATTTTGTAGTGAAAGATGGTTGACAATAACCTGAAGATTAACGGGTTCATCATCCACAATTAAGATTTGAAATGCACCTTCAGGGGGGGTTAGTGCTTCTTGATCGGTTAGAATTTCATCAGGAATCACGGGAATGGCTTCCACCGATTGAATCTGGGATGCTGGCTGAGGGGGTTGACTTTCTGGCTGACTCCCGGATAGGGGAAGGGTGAACGTAAATTTTGAACCCACACCGACAGTAGACTCGACACGAATACTGCCCCCATGTAACTCTACTAGTTGTTTTGCGATCGCTAAACCTAATCCGGTGCCACTGTAGCGTCTGGCAATGGAACCATCGGCTTGTTCAAATGATTCAAAAATGCGCTCAAATTTCTCAGTCGGAATCCCCATTCCTGTATCGGCAACGGTAACGTCTAGGCAGTTATCAACCACAGTGGCGGAGACTTCAATCGTCCCCTTTTCTGTAAACTTAATGGCATTGCCGACTAAGTTGTACAAAATTTGTTGGACGCGGTTTTCGTCAGCGTCTACTAAGGGGACGGTTGGCTCAATTTTATTAATCAAGCGTAGATTTTTTTTACCAACGAGCGATCGCGAAAGGGTTAAAACAACATCGGCAATTTCGCGCATTCCTAGGGGCTTAATGTGCAATTCTATTTTTTTATGCTTGAGTTGGGAAAAATCTAACAAATTATTGACAAGCTGATGCAGTCTTCTGCCGCTAGAGACGATTAGGGAAAGATTAAAGACGGTTGCAGGGGGTAACTTCCCGGTAACGCCATCAATTAAGGATTCAGCAATGCCGATAATGCCGTTGAGGGGAGTTTTCAGTTCGTGGGAGGTATTGGCTAAAAATTCATCTTTGAGTCGATTGAGTTCTTGTAAGGTGGCATTTTTTTGTTCTAACTCTAGGGTATAGGCTTGCAAAAGTTGACGGGCTTGGGCGAAACGTCGCTCTAAAATAAATCCTAAAATTAGGATGAAAATAAGCGTTCCCCAAGGGTACAGTTGTTGAAACTCGTTACTTAGTTCAAACCGATAAACGAGAATATCGGGAATCGCAAACAGGGCAAGGATAATAAAGGCGAGTGTAAAGGATTTAGCATCGCGGGTTTGGCTAAAGGAATTTTGGATAGTGTTAACCAATAAAATGAATGTACTGCACAAGAAAAAGAGTTGATCGATATAGAAAACTGAAATCAAACTTTCTTGATGATCGATCGCCAAGGGTAAACAAATCAAAGCGTAAATAAGATGGATTTGCCATAAGCGTCGAATACTTGCACAGTAACCCACTCCAAATAGTTGCTCATAAAAAAGAAAAGTACTAACAGGTATTAGGTAAAACGATGTATATTCAATTATGTCCCATAAAGTATAATTATTGAAAAAGAATTGACTAAAGCTTGATTGAGAAATAGTGTAACATCCCACTAGAATCGCTAATAAGCCGAAATAAATATAGGCTTGAGTTTCTTGCCGATTCAATGAAAGACATAAAGCAATCAATCCTAAAATTGTAAAAAATATCCCTAAAATAACATCCAATTCTTGCAGAAGTAGTCGTTTAATTAAAGGATTTTGAGAACCGATAACAACTCTGTCAAATAATCCGATATAAATAGAAGAGCGTTCCCTCGGTTCAAGTTCCAATAATAGAGATTTCCGCTGAAATCCCGGCTCAAGACGAAGTAATACCCATTCTTCCTCAGAGGTATAGATGAGTTGATGATTAAGATAAACCTTTGATAGATAAGGGATAGCTCCCAAATAAAGCATGGGAGATTTCCAATTTACTTCAGGTAAGGTAACGCGCAACCAAACCTTTGTTTCATTTGGGAGATTAAGTCGTTTGGGAAACTGAAATGATATCCAGCAACGATTTGGATTGGCGATTGGTTCATCTGTGCAATTAGAAATATCGGCACGCGCCAAGGGAGAGTCACCCCAGTAATATTGCCATCCTGTTACAAATTCTGTGGATGGAGAGCTAACAATTTCTTGAGATTGCGCAAGACTGGGTGCAATCGGGAATAGTAGATTACTGAACACAATCAGTAAAAAAGCACTGAAACACAAGCTTATAGAGCTGCGGATTTGAGTAAATGCACGCTTCACGTTCTAGCTTCTCCTGGGGAATTATCCACAAAGCTGTTATGCCAAAACAAACGTCTTTCGGGCTGTTCAATCTAATTCGGGAGGTTAAGTAACAAAGCCCATCTTCATAAAACTATGCAAGGGAAGGTATAAGTGCAAGACGTTTATGAGAAATGAGTATAAATACTCAACAAGCAGAGTCTTTCATGCCGTTGCTCCCTCATATCCACAAGCGTAAATTAAATCCTACAGCGGGAAAGGGATTTTTTCATGTACAGGTTTAGGGTGTGGCAAAGGGGACTGGAAATGGTATCAAGAAAGATATTTTGCTGAAGCTCAGGGAGCGGTTATTTAACCCAATTGAGGATTGTCTGGCTGTCAAGATACTTCAGCGGGAAATTTAGCAAAACGTGACTAAAACTATCGCCGTTTTATGAGTAAAATTCACAGAGTTTCAACAAGATTTTTAAGCTAAATTTAAGATTTTTGACATTTTCTGTGATTGGCGACAATCGCGCCTATTGTGGTAAAGAATGTGTCAAACCTAGCTTCGGCACTAGCGTTCAGTTTTTTATGACCATGTTGCCCACCCTTCTCCGTTCTTTACTATTGACAAGTTTTTTGAGCTTTCATACCCCTATTATCCTATTGACAGGGGTGTTAGCGGCTATTTCAGCCATTGGATATGTTCCCGGTTTTGAAACCATCTCTCAAGCGGGTGCAGCAGCGTTATTAAAGTTTCTCGCGGTTTTCGGCAGTGGCTGTCCCTTTGAAGGAATTATTGTAATTGGTCTGACTTGTAGCGTAGTGGCAGCCTTATTCGATACCTACGCTTTCTACAGTTACCAACACCTTAACCATCATTAAGGGTTTTAGGGTAAAGGGGAAAGGAAACTCTTGCAAAAATAGGGAAAACGGGCAAGATGCCCATCCCACATTTCTGGGGGGGTAGGCATCCTGTCTGCCCAAGAATTTGATGAAAATGAAGGCAAGCAAGAAGGGGAGTATGTCTACCGTTGGCTGTTGGGTTGAGGTACGAAAACCAACTGGAGGGTTAGCTGGTTGGGTTTCACCATCGCTCTACCCAACCGACCTAAACGTTATGTGCAAACTTGACATACTCCCAGCCCAAAGCCAATTACCGCGCTGACTCTAATGCGGCTGCTGTCTTCTTCCTATCCAGCTTGAGAATCAAAACTCCCAAGGGTGGCAAACATAAATCTATAGAATAAGGTCGGTTGTGGAATGACCACTCATCCGTCCACTTGCCCCCTAGATTTCCCATATTACTACCACCGTACTCACGGGCATCACTGTTAAACAGTTCCGTGTAAAAACCCATTTCTGGAACCCCAACCCGATAGTGACTGTGGGGCTGAGGGGTGAAATTACAAACTGCAACAATAAACTCCTCCGAATCCTTAGAGCGGCGGATAAAGGAGACCACACTATGGCGGTTGTCACTGCAATCAACCCACTCAAACCCAGGTTCAGCAAAATCTTGAGTGTAAAGGGCGGGTTCGCTCCCGTAAAGCTTATTCACGTCGCTGATAAACCGCTTCAGCTTTTGATGGGGTTCGTATTGCAGTAAATGCCAGTCCAAATCGCCCCAAACATTCCACTCATTCCACTGACCAAATTCCATGCTCATGAACAAGGTTTTCTTGCCAGGGTGAGCGTACATATAGCTAAACAAGCAGCGGATATTAGCAAACTTCTGCCACTCATCCCCTGGCATTTTGCCTAGCATATTGCTCTTGCCGTGGACAATCTCATCGTGAGATAGCGCCAGCATATAGTTCTCAGCGTGGTGATACCACATACTGAAGGTGATATTATTCTGGTGGAACTGGCGGAACCAAGGGTCCATGTTGAAGTAGTCGAGCATATCATGCATCCAACCCATGTTCCACTTCAAATTAAAGCCCAAGCCGCCGACGTAGGTGGGCCAAGACACCATGGGCCAGTCTGTTGATTCCTCAGCAATTGAGAGAACTCCAGGGAAGTAGCTAAAGATAACGTGATTCATCTGGCGCAGAAAATCTGCTGCCTCAATGTTTTCTCGTCCCCCATACTGGTTGAGAACCCATTCCCCCTCTTTGCGGCAGTAGTCTAGGTAGAGCATTGACGCCACTGCATCAACCCGAATGCCATCAATGTGGTACTTGTCAAACCAGAACAGGGCATTAGATACCAAAAAGTTTCGCACTTCATGGCGGGAATAGTTAAAGACGAGCGTACCCCACTCTTTATGTTCTCCCTTGCGAGGGTCGGCGTGTTCGTAGAGGTGAGTGCCATCAAAGAATGCCAAACCGTGACCATCTTTCGGGAAGTGTCCAGGAACCCAGTCCACAATCACGCCGATGCCGTTTTGGTGGCACTTGTCAACGAAATACATGAAGTCTTGAGGAGTTCCGTAGCGAGAGGTACAGGCATAGTATCCGGTGACTTGATAGCCCCAAGAGCCATCAAAGGGATGTTCTGCCACGGGTAACAGCTCAATGTGGGTGAATCCCAGTTCCTTGATGTAAGGAATGAGTTTATCAGCCAGCTCCCGATAGGTCAGGAAGCGTGCTCCCGGTTTGAGATCTGAAACCATGACCACAGGCTCAGGTTTGCCCTTACTGTTCAAGGCAGGTTCGCCAGAGGAACCATGGAGCCAGGAACCTAAGTGAAGCTCGTAAATCGAAATGGGCTGAGTCAACGGTTCGGTGTGACGCCGCCGCTCCATCCACTCCTCATCGTTCCAATCATAAGCATCGAGGTCTGCAACAATTGATGCTGTTTTGGGTCTGACTTCTTGTTGAAAGCCGTAAGGATCAGACTTTTCGTAAATGTGTCCCTCAAAGTTTTTGATTTCGTATTTGTAGGATTCCCCAACCGCTAATCCCGGAATAAACAGTTCCCAAACGCCAGTGCGACCTTTACGCATCTGATGTTTGCGTCCGTCCCAGTGATTAAAATCCCCCAAAATCGATACATTACGGGCATTGGGAGTCCAAACTGCAAAGTAAACTCCTTTAACTCCGTCTACTTCCGTCAGGTGAGCGCCCAGTTTTTCGTAAATGCGGTGATGATTGCCTTCATTAAATAAATAGAGGTCTAATTCTGTCAGACGGGGAGAACGGAATGCATAGGGGTCGTATATTACCCGCTCGTGTTCTCCTTCTTTGACCCTTAGCTGGTAGTTGGCTAGTTCGAGTGTTTCCAGGGTAGCTTCAAAAAAGTGGGGGTGATGTACCGATTCCATCGGGTACTCTAGGCGTTCTTCTGGACGAACCACCCACACAGCATCCGCGTTCGGTAGATAAGCTCGCACAACCCACTTTGTCTGACCCTCTTCCTCAAAGCGATGGGGACCCAAGACTTCAAAGGGGTCATGATGTTGATTCCAAACAATCCGGTCAATTTGTTCAGGGGCAATCATGAGGGATATTAAGCTATCTATGTCAAATAGTACGGACAGGGAGAGTTCCGCAACTCTTAATATTTATATACTTTTTTGACTTTTTCTACACGTTTTAGAATCAGGCAGCCATAAATTCTACAGAAAAACATAGGGACACCATTATCCGTTACATTTTTCTGTCAAATTTGCTACTATTTTTTACCATGGAGTCACAAGACGAAACAGCTTGAGCAAACGTAGCAGAAAAATCTGCTGCTGAATCTGAGGATCGAGTTCTGTTGGTGTCGAGCGCTCGGCGAGTCGAGCTTGCAGTTCAGCATACTCAGCCGCACTCAGGAGTTTACCATCAATAGGCGATCGCGCCTCGGTGATAATCTCTGTCCTTAACACCTCTTCCGGCAGATCTTCTGGTGGTGGCAAACTCAGGACGGGTTGAGCCACTAGGCTAGTTAATCCCAACCAAAAACATAACAATTTTCCGAGTTTCATCTGAAAATAGGGAATGGGGAATCGGTGCTAGAGGAGTTGAGTAGAGCCGCAGCAGCTACAGTCAGCAACTCTGAAGCGATCGCGCCCATTAGATAAGAATCTTTGTTGTCACCGACATCGTACCACCTCTAGTACGGCTTCGCAGAGGTAACAACCCGCCAGTGGTTTTAACCACTGTCTCATACATAAAGTCCTCGCTATGAGGACTAAATACTGACTCTACAAGACTTTCAGTCCACTTAAGTGGACTTGAGCTATTAGCCCGGAGTTTGAACTCCGGGCTGATTTTCTTTCTTCTGTTTCTCTCTTCACCGTAACTTTATCAAACCTCTGAGTCGAAAACGAGATGAACTCTTGAATGGGTAAGCTATTCAGCTACTTTTTACATCAATTTTCTGCCGAATATTTATTTAAAGATTAGGTAAAACCTAGCAATAGGGGTAGACAAAAAATCGGGGGGGTAAAAATAGGTTAATCGAGTTTAGATTAATCTCAAAACTGCGTTATCAACAAGAACTAATCTCTTGATAACTGCTATTTAATCAATCAATCATCACCACCGAAGAAACAAGGAATCAAACCATGAAAACTCTGCTCACAAAAATCACCGTTGCCACCGCTGCTGGTGCTGCTCTTAGCTTAGGGGTAATGGGTGCTAATCCTGCTCAAGCCGCCATATTTGACTTGGAATGGTCAGGTGAATTCTTTGGCAATGGCGCATCAGCCACTGGATTTATTGATTTTGATCCTGCCCAAATTCCTAATCCTGGAAATAACTTTAACTTAATAGTAGATGATTTTTCTGTAACCGTTACAGGCGCAACTATAGGAAATGGAACGTTTACATTAGCTGATTTTGGTCAGTTTATTTTTCAGACTCCTCTTAATTCTCCGTTAGACTTTACCCAAGAATTAGTGGGACAACCAGCTACTCCCCCCGCTCTTCCCTTCGGAACAGCGGGTACTTTCGGTGAGGCAGGAGATTTTAATATTTTTTCTAACTTGAGCAATCCAAATGCACCTAACGGAACTTTCTTCTTTCAACTCACAACTGGTGGGGAAACTGGTCAAAACTTAACCTTAACAAGTTTTGCTCCTAGATCTACAACTCCCCCTGCCTCTGTTCCTGAACCGGCGTCGGTGCTAGGTTTATTGGCAGTGGGTGCGTTGGGTACGGCTTGCAAGTTTAAGGGTAAAAAAAATAGGGAACAGAATAGGACACAGAACTCCACTGTTCCCCGTTCCTTAGCCCAGCAACAGTCTCATTGATTTTTAAGCGGAAGTTGCCCTGCGACGTGGGGCAACTTCCGTTTAAGAGTTGTGCCGTTCCAGCGCCAGCTCAATCAGTCGATGCACTAATTCTGGGAATAGAACGCCTGTGGCTGCCCAGAGCTGAGGATACATACTCGTTGCCGTGAAACCGGGTAGCGTGTTGATTTCGTTAATTAAAACCTCTCCCGTCGCTTCCACATAAAAGAAATCCACCCGTGCCAACCCTGCCCCATCTACAGCTTCAAATGCCTGCACTGCCATGTCTTGAATCTGGCGGGTGATGCTATCTGGCAAAGGTGCCGGAATGAATAAGTTGGCTTGTCCTTGTGTATATTTAGTTTCGTAGTCGTAGAAATCGGTATCATAGGTGATCTCTCCCACCACTGACGCTTTGGGAGAATCGTTGCCCAGAACGGCGCATTCTACTTCCCGTGCCACAACGCCAGCTTCTACAATTAACCTGCGATCATAACTAGCGGCATTATCCAAGGCGGCTTCCAATTCAGCACGCGATCGCACTTTGGCAATTCCCACAGAAGACCCTAAATTAGCAGGTTTAACAAAGCTAGGATAGCCCAATGTTTCCTCAATTTGGTCGCAAAGTTTGGGAAACACGCAGGGGTTAGACCAAATTTGAGAACGGCTAAGAGCCATGTAATTAACTTGGGGCAACCCGGCTTGGGCAAACGCCGTTTTCATGGCAATTTTATCCATGCCCATTGCCGAACCCAAGACGCCAGATCCAACATAAGGAACCTGCATTAACATCAACAAACCTTGAAGGGTGCCATCTTCCCCATTCGGTCCGTGGAGAATTGGAAACCAAACATCCACGTCTGTGACTTGAGGGGGAAATTGCCAAGGATTGCCACCGCTACTTGAGGATAGAGGGGTTCCCGATTCTAGAACAGAGCCGGATATTTCTTGTGATTGCCACAGCCCATCTTTTTGAATGTAAATTGGCAGCAGTTCGTACTTTTCAGTATTTTGGGGAGCGATCAAGGCTTTGGCGATCGCTTTTGCGGACGTGATCGAGACTTCATGTTCTCCCGATCGACCCCCAAACAACAGTCCTACCCGTAATTTTGTCATTGGTCATCTGTCATTGGTCATCTGTCATTATTTCATTTAGCGGCGGGTTGACAGTTGAGTGCCGCTTTTGGATAAGCAATGCGCTGGTGATTGTACTGCTGCCATACGCGGACAAACACTTCTGCAATGGTTGACAAATCCTCTCGCGTTAGTCCTGCATCCAGTAACTGATTATCCTGCCAGCGAGCTTTAAAAATTTTATTAACGGTTGTCAAGGCTGTTTCAGGGGTGACATCCTTGAGCGATCGCAGCGCGGCTTCACACGCATCTGCCAGCATGACAATACCCGTCTCTCTGGACTGAGGAATGGGTCCATCGTAGCGAAAATCAACCTCTTTGACCGATTGACTCCCTTCTTGTTGCGCTTTCTGTTGAGCCTGGAAGTAAAAATAAGAAATCAGGAGTTTACCTTGATGCTCTGGAATAAAGTCCCGAATCGCTTTCGGTAACTGGTGCTTGCGAGCCATGACTAAGCCTTCTGAGACGTGCTTTTTAATAATCCCAGCACTCTTCCAAGGGTCATTAATTTTGTCATGTTTGTTGGGTCCTCCCATTTGGTTTTCAATAAATCCCAACGGATCATGCATTTTCCCAATATCGTGGTAAAGGGTTCCCGCCCGAACCAGTTCTACGTTACAGTGGAGTTCTCGCGCTGCGGCTTCGGCTAAAGACGCCACAAATAGGGTATGTTGAAACGTTCCAGGTGCCTCCGTTGCCAATCGTTTCAGTAGGGAGCGATTAGGATTTGACAGTTCTGCCAGACGGATGGGAGTTACCAAGTCAAACAGCCGCTCTAAGTAGGGTGATACGCCCAGTGCTACCACGCTCCAAGCCAAACCCGACAAGCCATAGATGATTGCTCCTGGTAGCACGGCATACCAAATCGTACCTGCACTCGCACTGAAAATCAGATTAACCGTCAGATTAACAACCCCCTGCGTCAAGCCCACAATGCCGCCCAGCAGCGCCAGTTCCTCACGCGATCGCATCCGCCCAGCCATCAGGGCACCGACTAAACCCCCAGCCGCACCCGCGAATAAATATTCTCGGTTCATATCCATGCTGAACATCACCAACCCTGTCAAGAGCGTGACAACGGTGCCTCCCAAGGTCGAACCATAAAAGGTGCCGACTAACAAACCAACGGCTGGCAAGTCTGTATACTGAACGCCAAATATGACCAAGACTGGCGTACTCAAACTCAAAAGCAATAGCAAAATATGGTCGCGCCGCCTCAGTGTGGGGTAGACTTGCCGTTCCACCAGCCAAAAAATGCCAACCGCACCGCTAACCAAACCGCCAAATCCTACTAAGCCAATCCAGTTAATTTCTCGATGGCTCAAGCCAAAATAATCAAGCAAGACAAAATCTGTCTGGGTAATTTCTTCTCCCGCTCCCACGATGATCTCTCCCCGCTCCACGGACACCAGAACAGGTTCGACGGCTTGTGCCGCTTGTTCGGCTCTACGTTTGGTTCGTTCTTTATCTTCAACTAAGTTGATTTGCAACGCGCTTGCCAGCACCTGAGTTGCCGAAGATTCTGCCTCTGGAGGTATCAGCCTACTCACTTGTATTTTGGCAGCATCCTTAACGATATCGGGGGGTAGTCCTGGTGGAATACCCTGGGTGAGGATGCGCTTGGCTGCCTGAGCGATGCCAATTCGAGTTTCCTGCCACAGGGAATCGGATAGATCGAGCAGGGACGCATCGTTGGTGAGAGTGGATTCAGGGGTATTTAGTTCTGAGAGCTGGCGCAATGCCCGCTTGTAACTTTGACGAGCACGAGCAATTGCATCAATCAGTTCAGAAAATGCTTTAGGAGAAGAGAGCCGGCGGTAGCTTTGTAGTTCGTTAACGGCTTGGACAAACCCCAGCTCTAAGGGTTTCTTCCCTTGTTCGGGCAATCTTACTGCCGGATTAAAAGGGTTAACACTAGTATCTTTCTTAGCAAAGGCTACAATCCCCTGCCATTCCCATTCTTGGCTCTGGCGCAGATATCGCTGAGTTGAATCTGATAGTACCGCAGTTTGAACAAAGGGAAATGAACCGCTAAGACTGCGTACTTCTTCTATTTTGTCAAGAGATTGCTGGAGATTTTGATTAATTTCTTGGGAAATGGATTGGTCAACCCTTAAAACGGGGAAAGCGCCAGTACGAGCTGCCTTTCGCTTTTCTTCTGTGGTTTTAGTATCCTCAACACTGGCATCGTAAGGAGCTCGGATCGTTTGTGAGGCGGCTCTACCGACATCTAGCTTCGGCTGGCTATAGAAACGGTTCCCCATAACGGTAGTAAGGGAAACCACCGCTAGTGTCCACATTACTGGTGAACGTCCTTGACGCTTGCGCCACGGCTTTGGCGGCAGTTTCGGCTGTCGGTTTTGTCTAGTGCGATCGGCTGTCGGGGTTTGGCTTTGGCTAGAAAGGGGAGGCTTTGCGTCTGTATGAATGGCATGGGAATCCAAGAGCCTGAATGATAACCAGACGCGAAGTTGCTCAGATTTGCGACGCAATTGCGCAATGGGTTGCGTCAACGAATGAAGGGTTTTCATAGCAGGGGATTTGCCATTTTAAGTGAGCTGTAGCAGTGGGGGTGCAAGCTCGGCTTGCTTGAATTATTAGACAGGTTAAATTCAGTCGATCTAAAAATTTACCTCTTTATAAACCGTAACCTTTGAGTGGGCTTCCTTTTTACCTTACAAAACTCAGCAGCAAATGGTTCTTGTTTCTGGAACATCATTTGTTTATAATCTCGGTTGAATCACGCCCGGTGCTGCTACAGCCGCTTGAGCGCACCTATTAGTCCCTGAAGTATCTAAAACTCCTGACCAAACGGCAAAGAGATGATTGGCTAGTTGTAGTCGTTTAACGGTAGCAGGAATCTGATCGGCGGCAAGACGCCAGCCCACGGGGATACCCGCGATACCGTTATAGACGCCTGCCAAGGTTCCTGCTACCGCTGTTGTTGTTTGGGGTTGGTATCCGCTACCAGCAGCACGAGTCACACAAAGACGAAAATCTTCTGGAGTACTGAGGAAGCAGTAAAAGGCTAGGGCAATAGCGGTATCAGAGCCCATTTCCGTCTTTTTTTGATGCACCTGCTCTCGCCGCAGTTGAGCAAGGGTTGTTTCTAATTCTGCACCTTGTTCTACTAGAGTTTGTACCTGTTCGAGTTGTTGGATCAAGGGAGCTGGCGATTGTCCTAGCTCTGTTAAAATTTGGGGAATTAAGCTGGTAGTGTCGAGTTTTTCAGTCAGGGCGAGGGCAACGGTTAAAGCGACTGCCAAGACTCCTTCAAGTCCTTCTGCCTCAGACTGCCAAACCCCTGCTGCCTGTAACAGCTTTTGCCGTAACTGGATTGGATTGTCGTGAAAAAAAAGTGTTGTCGGTAGCGTTGCCACCGTCGCCTCGCTGCTGGTTGCTACTGCTTTTAACAACTGGAGAGATAGCTGAGTCTTACCACATTGCAGCACCCAATCATCAATATCTAGTCTGCCACAACGAACCAAGCTTTCGATACCGCACGTTGCAATCTGACTCCAATCGGAGAATAGGGGGAAAAAATGGGTCGCTTTTTCCTCGAAGTTGTCGCCTGCTGACTTGATCTCTACTAGCCTGACTTGCTCAAATACTCCTCTGTGACAGTTGCTGCTACCGAGAACTTCACCTAGCAAGCTGCCTAATAATGCACCTTGAAATCGGCTCAAAAGTGAGTACCGCATCCAATCAATTTGTTCCAGCCGATTTTCTCAGGGTATAGACTAAAGCTTGCAGTCCCAGTCGATAACTTTCAGCTCCAAAGCCACTAATCTGTCCTACAGCTACTGGTGCAATGAACGAGTGATGGCGAAAGGCATCCCGCTGATATATATTACTGAGATGCACTTCGACTACAGGCAACTCTACGGCTACCAAAGCGTCCCGGATGGCTACACTGGTATGGGTATAGGCTCCCGCATTGATTAAAATCCCGTGATGTTCTCCTCGGGCATCATGAATCGCATCGATTAAAACGCCTTCATGATTGGACTGCAATGCCGCGATCGCACAAGCAAACGCTTGCCCCTCTTGTTGTAAGAGGTTGTCAATCTCACCCAAGGTGACAGAACCGTAAATTTCTGGCTCTCGGAGTCCTAATAAATTCAGATTGGGACCATGTAGCACCAGAATGCTTAAAGAACTCCGAGTGTCATTAGGCACGGGAATCACTACCGCCGACGGCGTACTGGCTCGTTGACTGGGATGGGAATGGGTTCGGGTTCTGGCTGTGCTTCGGGACCCATGAGGGTTTCAATGAGCTTGCGAGCCCATTCTTTTAGTTTTTCCAACACCTTTTCTATATAGTCCATTAAACAGAAATCTCCTCTGAGAAAAGCTGCATCTTCTTTTAAGATTTTTCCAACTGAACAAGTGCCAAACTTTCCTATCTGCACTCCTTAAAATACAACAGGGCAGTTGCTCTAGCATCTCGCCTGGGTAAACCCCGGTTTTTTTGAGTTGACACGGCGATTTTTACGGGTTGCAGACACCCTCTGGAAACAAAAACCCAATTGTTGCTTTCCTTAACTTTAAGGGTAGCATAGTGCTTAAAAGCATTGCTATCCCACTAACGAAATATTGAGTAGAGACTTCTGTAACAAAAGTATAGTGTTATCTACCCTTGTAATAACCTGCGTCGCAGTTGGTCGAGAGCGTTACAGGCACAGGCATGACGAATAGAATCACGAGTGCGATCTTGACCCAACTGATACTTGAAACAGTCCACCCTGCCATCAGGCTTTGACAAGCTAATATAAACCAGACCAACGGGTTTAGTCTCTGTACCGCCCCCAGGTCCAGCAATGCCAGTGATGCTGAGTCCCCAGTCTGTCGAAAGAAGCGATCGCACCCCGGCTGCCATTTGATTAGCAACGGGTTTGCTAACGGCTCCCCATTTATCTAGATCGGATGACTTGACCCCCAACAACGAGATTTTTACAGAATTGTCATAGGAAATAACACCCCCGAGGAAATAATGGGAACTACCGGGGACAGCGGTTACCATATGACCCAGACCTCCACCTGTACAGGATTCAGCAACACCAAGGGTTTGATTGGTGTCCCTTAATAACTGCCCCACGACCAATGCCAGGGTATCGCTGTTATCGCCAAAATAATCTGCCCCGGCAGTCTGCCGCAGTTGTTGCACAACAGGATTGATTAACTGTTGAGCTTCAGCTTCAGAAGGAGCACGAGCTGAAACTCGTAACCTCACTTCGCCCTGAGACGCATAAGGAGCAACGGTAGGGTTGCTCAAGTGAAAAAAGGGAGCCACTTTTTCGGCTAGCGCTGACTCCCCAATACCCCAAAACCTCAAGGTGTGGCTGTAGATGATTTGTTTGCCCCAGCCTTGGCGCTTGAGATAGGGAATGGCAGTTTCCTGCCACATTTGCTGCATCTCGCTAGGGACACCGGGAAAGGTAAGAAGGGTCAAACCAGGACGGGGTTGCCAAATAATTCCGGGGGCAGTGCCGCCGGGATTGGGTAAAACCTCAGATCCCTTCGGAATCAAGGCTTGCTTGTGGTTGCTAGGAGTCATCTGCCGTCCCCGTTGGGCGAATTTTCGGGCAATATCCTCCAGCACGTCGAGCCGTTCAATGAGAGGAACGTCGAAAAAGTCTGCCAGTGTTTCAGTTGTCAGGTCATCCGGCGTGGGTCCCAAGCCTCCTGTTAGGATAAGCAGCTCCGAGCGATCGCTTGCAATTGCCAATACCTGCTTTAAGCGGGTCGGATTATCTCCCACCACGGTCTGATAGTAGTGAGGAATGCCCATATTTGCTAGCTCAAGGGCTAAAAACTGGGCATTCGTATTTAGAATATCCCCCAGAAGTAACTCGGTTCCAACGCAAATGATTTCAGCACTCATGGGTTAAGAGATCATGGGTCAAGATGTCAAAGAATAAGGAGTTCGGAGCCATCTCTTTGAATGCAACTGGGTATTACACTCGTTGACGTGACTGAACCTCAAACGAGACTAGACTAATGTCGGTACTGGTATCTTCAGATGAGGATACAAGGGGAAGCGATCGCACAACTGGGCAACCCGACGCCGACAATCTGCTGCAACTTCCTCATCTTCTGGATTCAGTAAGCGATCGGCAATAATATCAGCAATTTCTGTAAACTCAGCTACACCCATACCCCGTGTCGTCATAGCTGGCGAACCCAATCGCAAGCCACTAGTGACAAAGGGAGATTCTGGGTCAAAGGGAACGGTATTTTTGTTGGCGGTAATATTGACGCCACTCACCAACTGGTCGGCACGCTTACCCGTCATCCCAATCGAACGCAAATCTACCAACATCAGGTGATTATCCGTGCCACCCGAAACAATTTTTAAACCCCGCTGTTGCAGTTGAGCTGCCAACGCTTTGGCATTTTCAATGACGTTAGCAGAATAATCGTTAAATGCAGGAGTCAGTGCCTCACCAAATGCCACCGCTTTAGCCGCGATGACGTGTTCCAATGGACCCCCCTGTGAGCCAGGAAATACCCCTTTATCGAACTTCTTACCCAATTCAGCATCGCGAGTGAGAATCAATCCGCCTCTGGGTCCCCGCAAGGTTTTATGGGTCGTTGTCGTGACAACATGGCAGTGAGGAATCGGGTTGGGATGGTGTCCTGTGGCAACTAAACCGGCAATGTGAGCAATATCCGCTAGGAGGTAAGCACCCACTTCATCAGCAATACTTCTGAATTTTTCAAAATCAATAATTCGGGGATAGGCGGAATAGCCACAAATAATCAGCTTGGGACGTTCTTTGAGTGCCTGTTCCCGAACCTGCTCGTAGTCGAGTTGCTCAGTTTCGGGGCTGACGCCGTAGTGACAAACCTTGAACCACTTGCCCGATACATTAACGGGGGAACCGTGGGTGAGGTGTCCACCATGGGACAAATCCATACCCATAATCGTGTCTCCAGGTTCCAGCAGCGCTAGGAATACAGCAAAATTTGCCTGGGCACCTGAATGGGGCTGTACATTGGCATGGGCAGCTCCGAAAAGTTCCTTGGCACGCTCAATGGCTACTTGTTCAACCTTATCGATGAATTCACACCCACCGTAATAGCGCTTACCCGGTAAGCCTTCGGCATATTTATTTGTCAGTACCGAGCCTTGAGCCGCTAGCACCGCTGCTGAGGTGAAATTTTCACTGGCAATCAGTTCTAAATGATCACGTTGGCGCTGAAGTTCCTGGTTGAGGTAAGTTGCTACCACCGGATCGGTTTGCGCGAGAAAATCTAAGTTCGTTTCAGTCACGTCCGTCAATCCCTAGAGATGCTCTACATGGGTTTACAGTGGTCAACTCTTACAATCACGAGCTGACTTAAGCCACTACTTTACCGTTGAACCAATAATCTTAACGCTGTTTGCCACCCAATCGGAGTCTAACTTTGGGACAGAAGTCTACTTAATTCTTTAGGGGTAGGGAATCTTGTAAAGGTAAGGAAAATCGGGTCTGAACCAGGAGGAGCAGGAGGAGCAGACGGATTAGCTTCGTCTAAATGCTTGATACCGATCTCATCAAAAGGCAGCTTATCTTCTTTTTCTAGGAGAATAAATCTTTAATTTTTAAACGTTCTGCATCATTAAGCTGTATTGAGTCTAACGCCTCTCTCTAAAGACCTAACTTAAGATAGAGTCAGCCACCCTAGGATTGACCGGAGGATTTCAATGTTAGTCATTCTTATGGAAGAGCAAATCCTTTCCCCAACACAAGTTTGTCAGGGTTGCTTGCTTGCTGACAAAAGTGGTCAACCTCGTTGGCGTCACGGCAAACTAAGTTGCGGTCATGCCGTTCGCAAGCTTACTCCCCATCAACCCGAACAGTATGAGTGTGAAATGGGATTCCGCATTGCTAACCTCGATTAGTTTATGAAGAGAGATTAAGAGTTGGTGTGGCAGGAGGCGATCGCTGTTTCGGTAGCTTATGGGGAAATCTATGAGCGGGTTAGGTCAGGCAGACTTCCGAGCTGCGTTATCCTGAATTTAGTCAAGAAAATATGAGTAACATCCTCAAGGAGAATCTGAAAATGACTTGGCGTGGCTCAACAAGTGTTCAAGATCGAATTTTCGCTGCCCTGACCTATTTACTCCCCTTATTCTATGTAATGCAGTTCGCACTAAAGTTGCAGTTGCCTTTGTTACGCCAGTTTCCGGATTTGAATGCAGTTTTGCAAGTTCTTCTACTCCCTGTCGCTTTTATCTTCACATTAGTACCGTTTGGATTAGCCGGAATAGTGATTTTTTTCGTATTGTTTTTATTGGTCGTTAGAAACGAGAGAATCGCTCATTTCATTCGATTTAATACCATGCAAGCAATTCTTTTAGATATTCTTTTGGTTTTATGTAATCTGGTAGTCGATATTGTGCTAAGAGGTTTGGGCTTTAATTTGGTAACAGAAACATTACTAAATGTCATCTTTTTAGGAACGCTTGCCGCCTGCTTTTACTCAATTGTGCAGTCCATTCTCGGTCGTTATGCAGAAATTCCAGCTCTTTCGGAAGCGGTTTACGCACAAGTACGCTAGGTATTTTGCAGTTAGGCAAGCTGATACGGTTTTACGGTTGTTAAATCAAAGCTGTTGCCAAAATTCTCCTTTTTTTAATCCCACTACACCCTTACTGAAGCACGATCAACAACGGTATTTTCTAAATGACCAATGCCTTCAATTTCAACACGGATGCGATCGCTAACCTGCATCGGTCCAATTCCTTGGGGTGTACCAGTCAAGACTACATCTCCTGGTAGCAATGTCATGATTTGAGAAATATAAGAGACTAGAAATTCTGGAGAAAATACCATTTGATCAATCGATACCGATTGTACCGGTTCGGGAGCGTCATTCAAAAACGTCTGCAAACGCGCTCCGGCACTCAATTCTCGCACAATCCAGGGTCCGAGGGGACAAAAGGTATCAAATCCCTTGGCTCTAGTCCACTGACCGTCTTTCTGCTGTAAATCGCGAGCTGTGACATCATTGGCTATGGTATAGCCCCAAATTTTTCCCTGAGCCTGTTCTGGCGTGCAGTCTGCGCAGGGTTCGCCAATGACTAGCGCCAACTCTCCTTCGTAGTCTACTCGTTGTGACTGGGGGGGAAACAAAATTTCTCGATCAGCAGCGGTAACAGTTGTCGGTGGTTTGAGAAAAAGCAGGGGTTCTTGAGGGACTGGTGTTCCCATTTCTCTAGCGTGATTAATGTAGTTTTTACCCACAGCCACAATTTTTGTAGGGGCACAGGGCGCAAGCAGCTTGTAACTTCCTGGCTCTAACTCTAATTTGGTCGGTTGACCTTGTAGCCAAGGTGGTGCATCGAGAACTTGGATACTGCGCGTCAGTTGCAACAAGCCATAGTAGGTTTGTCCCTGAGTACTTTTAATTCGGACATAGCGCTGTGCCATGATTTTTAGGTGTTCCTTTGGTAATTCAACAAATTCGCGTAAGTTCCCAGGTTTAACGAAGTAACCGTGGGTCATTAACCGTCTATGAGATGCAGATTAACCCTGGTAGCTAGGTAGAATTAATAGCAGAAACTAGTAAAATTGCAACATAACGTCCCGACAGTTCCTCCACCTGAAAAAGGGAAAGGCAGTAAAACGCTGTTTTGCTTGTAGAATTGGCTGTCGGGATAGTTTTGTGTCCTTGCTCCTTCAAAATTGGCAGGAAGCCAATCCTAGTCAATCGAGGGGGGCTCTGTTGTCCAAAAGGAAAGTAATACTTGTGAGTGATAATTACGAAATGATGTACATCCTGCGTCCTGATATGGGAGAAGAGCAGGTCAACCAAGCGATCGCCAAATACCGGGATATCCTGCAAGAGCAAGGAGCCGACCAAATCGACATCCAACATCGGGGCAAGCGGCGTTTAGCTTATCCCATCGATAGACATCGCGAGGGCATCTACATTCAAATGAACTACAAAGCCCCTGGTAGTCATGTTGCTATCATCGAGAGGGCAATGCGCATCGGTGAGGATGTGATTCGCTATCTTACCCTGAAACAAGAAGAACCCGCAGCCGACAAACAAGCGGAGCCAGTTGAGGTAGAAGGTTAGTTC
>NZ_JADEWY010000202.1 GCF_015207375.1 Coleofasciculus sp. LEGE 07092
CTGCTCCCCTGCTCCCCTGCTCCTCTGCCTTTCGGAGAGGATGCAGTTCTAGCACTGATTTAACATCTCGCAGGTCGATAAACTGGTTAACTTTACCATCACTATCACAGGTGAGGTCAGCTAAAATACCCCGGCGTGTCGGTTCTTCCTTGAGTCGGTGGATGGGCATGATGGGAAACAGTTGGTTAATTGCCCACGAGTCAGGAACGGAGCGAAAAACTGATAGGTTAATGTAATAAATCGACGCCATGATTTTTTCTAAGTCTTCAAGATCATCGGGAACGTAGTCCTCAGTCCTGGCAATTTTCAGAATCTTTTCGCAGCAAGCCCAGTACAGTTGTTCGGCTCTAGAGCGCTGGGTGAGACTGAGGTATCCGAGGCTAAAGAGGCTTTTGGCTTCTTCCGTAAACTGGATAGCATCGTGGTAGGCTTCTTGATAATTCTCGACGCTGATAGTACGGTAGGTTTCCCAAAGGTTGCGGATAATTAAATGCTCATTTTTCTGGGCGGGGGTGGGTTCTTCTGGTAGAACATCGCTGGTGTTGAGTACATCGAAAATCAGAACAGAGTGATGAGATGCGACGGCCCTACCGCTCTCGCTAATTAGCACGGGTGCTGATATCTGACGGGCTTCACAGGCTTCCTTAACTTCAGCTACAATATCGTTGGCATAGTTTTGCATATTGTAGTTTTTCGAGACGTAGAAGTTGGTTTTGGAGCCGTCGTAGTCGATCGCTAAACCACCGCCGACATCAAGGTACTGCATATTCGCCCCCAAGGTCTTGAGTTCCACGTAAATTTGGCTAGCTTCTCGGATTGCATCTTTGATGACACTAATGGCAGAGATTTGAGAACCGATGTGGAAATGCAATAGCTGCAACGATCGCAACATTCCAGCATCCCGCAATCGCTCAACGCAGGTGAGGATTTCTGGAATTGTCAGACCGAATTTGGCGCGATCGCCGGTGGATTCTCCCCAACGCCCTGTGCCTTTCGTCGTCAGCTTGGCTCGCACTCCCAACACGGGTTCGATGGATAGCTGCGCCGCCACTTCGATCGCTAGTTGCACTTCTTCGACCTGCTCTATAACAATAATGGGTTTGTGTCCCAACCGCGTTGCTAACAGGGCAGTTTCAATGTATTCTCGGTCTTTATAGCCGTTACAAATGAGTAGGGAATTGGGGGTTGTGAGGGTTGCCAGGGCGATCGTGAGTTCGGGTTTAGATCCCGCTTCTAGACCAAACTGATAGGGTTGACCGAAGCGTACCAAATCTTCAACTAGATGTCGGTGTTGGTTGCACTTGATTGGATAGACCCCTTGATAGGTGCCTGGGTATTTGTAACGAGCGATCGCTTTGGCAAAGCAGGCATTCAACCGCTCGATTCGGTCTTCTAAAATATCAGAGAAGCGAATTAACAAAGGCAGTCCCAGATTGCGTTGTTTGAGGGCTTCGACGAGTTCAAACAAATCCAAAGAACCGCCGCGATCGCCTTTGGGAGAAACGGTGACATGACCGACGGCGTTGATCGAAAAGTAGGGTTCTCCCCATCCTTGTATGCGATAGAGTTTTTCACTCTCCTCAATTGTCCAGGTTTGGCGGGGGGGTGTCTGATCACAGCGATCGGTGTCAGGTTGGGTATTTGAGTAATGGTCTTGTTGAATTTCATCACCCATATTGATTGTGGGAGTTAGCTCTACCGTCATTGCCTCGTGTCACCCTCTATCTAATTACGCCTTGCGATTGCCACTTTAGCGCATCTGAGCGAGGGAATGGCACTGACAGATAGGACGAATAGCTGTCATGATCAAGGCACAAAGGAAGTAGGAAAGGAGTAAATGCGTGGACAGATTTCTCAATGACATACTCAAGCAAGGTCGGTGGATACTCCTTACCCTATTTATCGCCTTGGCAATTCTGACCTACTACAGTCAAAACCCTTAAAGGGCAACTCCAGACCCAATGACATCTTAACTACTGCCGAAATCATTTCAGTATAAAACGCGAATCCCGTAAAGGGATGAGAAGCCCACACTCTAATCAAGATTAGAGTGTGGGAGTAAGTCACTAAGGAGACAGGCGTTAAGAATAAGACCGCAGATTCCTCAATCAAGCAGCTCGTTCTTCCTGTTCTAACTCAATCCCTTGTGCCTCCTCCATGCTTTCGAGAGTATCTCCAATCTGATGCCCTGTGTGGTAAGCAGCAAGGAGGGATTTGCTAGTTTTCCCCCACGCGATCGCTCCCGTTCTGTCAAGAGCGATCGCGCCAAAGTCCCGCCCATTTTCTCTGGCTTCCGCGAAAGAACGCTCCACGGCGTCCTTAAGTGCTAAACCATCTGTTACACGAACGACAATTCGCGCTGCCAGACATTCATCAATAATGTCCTCCCCAATTCCCGTGCAGCTAACTGCTGCGTAACGGTTAGCGTAATTTCCGGCTGGCATGGCAGAGTCGCTGACACGACCAACCCGTTCAAAGCCTTTGCCCCCCGTAGACGTGCCTGCAACCAAACAACCTTTATGATCTAAAGCAACGACACCAATGGTGCCGCGTCCTGGTTCCGATGGCTTAACGAATTCTGGTTCGGGTTCAGCAACAACATCCGCCATTGTCCGCTCGAAATTGCCCTGCCGCTCTTCGAGCCACTCGTGCAAACGCTTTTCGGTCAGAGGGTTATAAACTGGGATATTGAGTTCTCGCACCAGTTCTGCTGCACCGTAGTCGGACAACACGCGATCAGGCGAATCTTGTAGAATCTTTACCAAGTCGATCGGATTTTTGACGCGAGAGACATTAATCACGCCGCTGAAGCGTTGAGCTTTTCCATCCATCAAGCTAGCACTCATGCGGATTTGTCCATCGGATTGCAGCACCGAACCCGTGCCGGAGTTAAAGCGGGGATCATCTTCTAATAGCTGACACCCTCGGATGACTGCATCGGCGGCATCAGCACCCGCCCTAAGCATCGAATAAACATCATCAATCACTTTATAAAGGGAGTGACGCACAGCGTGAATGGCGGCTTTAGATTTGAGAGAACTCCCTGCACCACCGTGAATAATCAGTTTGGGTTGCATCGAAATTGACTAACCTCCTTATTTTGACTTGAGACGTTTAACTGGCTTGCGACCTGCGTCTGCGGCAGCGTTCCGAACAATATTTCACCTCATCCCAGTATTGTGACCATTTTTTACGCCAAGTAAACGGACGTCCGCAGACGGGACAGATTTTTGTTGGCAACTCAGACTTAGCTCGCTGGCGTGCCATGATACGTTAACGATAGATTAACTCTTTAATCGTAAAGAACTGTTAAATCTATTGTCAAAAAATTATAAAACGTTTTAAGAGTTGCCCCAAGCCAACGGCTAAAACTCGCATCGGCTTGGGTTGGTTATCAGACCAAATTAGGGATTCAGGTTAAGCAGCCCCTGTAAACTCAACCCGGAAGACCATATCGTTAAAGTCCATGTCGCCGCCGCCGTACAAATCCTCGAAACCAAAGGTGTTGTCACCGAGGACGCGGATGTGGTCAACCCCGTCGGGATTAGCCCCCAAATAACCGAAGTAAGCGATAGGCTCTCGATAACCCAAGTTCTGATTGTCGGGATTTCGAGTCAGAAAGTCCTCCGTGGTGCCATTGGCAATGATGTAAGGAGCCAGAATTACTCCCCCCTCTAAGGCTGTCAAGAAATTACCCGTATTTCGGTTAAGGTCTGTTACCGCTTGTTGGGCTAAGGCAGCTTGTGCGTAACCTGTATCACTAGGGTTAATGAGTTCACCCGTTATTGGGTCTTTGACTGCTCCTTCCTCATTTTCAATCAGATACAGACCGATAGAATTTTTAAAGCCAGCTTCGCTCTTGATGGATTTAAAGTCAGCTTGCACCATGCCAACTCGAGCACGCAAATCGATAAGTTCTCGTTGGGCTTGCAACTGAGTACCCAATACAGGAGAGTCGTCAGTTAGCTTAACGGTCATCTTCAGACTGTTAAAGTTAACCGTATTCGTTCCAATTTGGTCTCGCCAATCGAAACTAAACGAGCCGTCACCTAGATCTGAAACCTGTAAATAGTCGGAACTATTGGTATTGGCAGAGGTAAGACCAAAGAAAACATTAGTCGGCGTCCGTCCAGCTTCTAACTCAGCCAGTACATTATCCCTCGAACTATCTTGCACCAAGAAAAACCCCAGAGTATAGCCCTCGAATCCTTCTAAAATACGGGTGAGGTTATTACCCGCCAAATAATCAGGGAGATTTGAAAAAACCACTTGTCCCCGCTCGATAGCCGCTTGCAGATAACCGACTTCACCCGGAGCAATACCGTTGATCGTACCTTGGGCGTCATCAACTACAAAAACCCCAATCTCATTGACTAAACCCGAGTCTCCTCCTGTGAGGGTGAATTGCAGTTTGGCTTGTTCGGGGTTGCCTTCAATCTTCAAGAGATCGTTTTGGCTATTCAATGTCAGGGTTGGGTTAACTCTGTCATTACCCTCGATGGTTAAGTCAAAAGTATCGCTAATGACCCCTCCCCTCCCGTCATCCGCTGTTACGGTGATACCAAGGGTGCCAATCGCTGCATCCGCAGGAGTGCCACTAAATGTGCCAGTAACAGAGTCAAAACTCAGCCAGCTTGGAAGTTCACCTCCTCCTATTAGGGTGGCAGTGAAGCTTAATTTATCCTCGGCATCACTATCGTCGAAGTTGTTACTGATGTCTAAGCTGAAGGGTTTATCTTCGCTAGCGGTAGAGTCAGAGATGGCAGTGACTAAGGTTGGTGCATTGTTGGCAGTACCTGTAGAATTTACAGGGAACGCTCCTGCATATTTTACTTCTGGATTACCCACATCATGAGTCGGAACTCGATCGCCATTATCTTGCAATGGACCTAGCAAGGGATCGATGATTGTAATTGTGGCTGTAGCGTTGTAATCATTCCAGTTATTGGTTGCTTTGGGAGGATATTGGACATTACCACCCAAGTCTGTTAATTCACGGCTGGTATGTTGCTGAATACCCCAATCATTTTGCCCATTATCTGCCGTATTCTCGTAGAAGATTGTATTTTTGACAGTAACTGACGCATTATTGTTCGCCGCAATACCACCACCAACCCAGCCAGCGTGATTGTAGGCAATTGTGGTGTTTTCAATATCAGTAGGACTGTAGAGTGCCATGCCCCCGCCAACGCTACTGGGGGTATCGCCTAGGGTTTTGTTACCTGAAAACGTACTGTTGAGGATCTCGGTAGGAGCGTCATAAGTCCACAAGCCACCTCCTTGATGGGCAGCCGTATTATTGGCAAACGTGCTATTGCGGACGGTTAATCCCTGATTGAGTCCATTACTAAGTTGGACTACGGCACCACCATTACCCTCATTTCCGCCGTTAGGAAGTGCTAGAATTTCGTTATTCTGGAAGAGACTGCCTTCAATGATTACGTTGTCTGTGGCTGCAGTGTAGAGATAAGCGGCTCCCCCTTCACCCCGACCTTTGTTGCCTTCAAATACACTGTTGCTAATTTGAATGGTGCCGCCATTGGGTTCACCAGTAGAACTGGCTCTATCAGTATACACCGCACCCCCAAAACCCCTTAAAAATGGATTGGGTTTGCCCGTATCATAGAAGCCGGCGGTGGTATCGTTGTCGATAAATTTTGAATTTTCAATGGTTAACTTCCCATTGAGGCTATTGATAGCCGCGCCGTTAATCCCTTGATTGTTGGTAAATTCACTGTCCTTTACCGTGAAGCTGCCGGGACTGGCAAACGCAATCGCGCCTGCACCCCGTTCGTCGTTCCCTGCGATCGCTTTATTGCCATCAAATTTACTCCGCGTGACTGTTAATCTAGTTTCCCACTCACTGTAGATTGCACCTCCCCCTTTATCGGCAACGTTGTCTTTAAATTCAACGTTTTCTACCTTCAGTACTCCCTTATGGGTTATTTGTATTGCCCCACCCCGCTCGCTGGTATAACCATTGGCAAGAGTAATGTTTCTCAGGGTCAAACTGGCGGGTAAATCCTGATTGGAGTTGACATAAAAGATACGGGACAATTCGTTGCCGCTAATCGTTAAATTTGGGGCATTTATACCGTCAACAATCAGGTTTTTGCCTGGGGGGACTTCAATTTGTCCTCTGAGGGTGATAGCTTTACTAGTAAGGCTAGGATCGAATTGAATCGTATCCCCCGACTGAGCCAAGGCGATCGCTTCTCTTAGAGAACCAAAACCATCGTTATTATTAGTTGTAACAACGATCTTACTTGGCATTCTTGAACCTCCGATAACGTTTGTACTCGTGCTGATTGTTTGTGTGATAATCAATTCTCCCCTCTAAATTACTGAATGATGGGGTTAGTGCTCGTTATTAGTATTGTCCTATTAATATTAGTGAATTTTTAGAGTATTTTGCATAGACTTTAGGGTATAAAATTTACTCCTATAAAAGTAATCACTTTATGCAGTTATATTTGTAAAAATTTTGGTAACGGTTTAACCCAAGACAGCTCTAATGTTGCTGATATCCTGTCCCTAGGGTATTGTGTACACAGCGTCTGAGTCCCTACTGAACTGCTAACTGTCGTTCTAAAACAATGACGATTGAAGTTGACTACCGCTTTCCACCGGGTGTTGATGCCGAAAGGCAAGCTAAGATTATTGCCATTGGGCAAACCGCCGGCAGTTGGGATGCGCGTTTCAGCCATCGGGAGGACGTTTTGCGATCGCATCTCGGTGAAGTCGTCAAAGGTATTACGGAACCCGATGGTTTTAGTATTGCCACTATCCGTTTTCCGGAAGCCAACGTGGAGAACGACATCCCGAGCCTACTGACGATGATTTTTGGCAAATATTCAATGGCAGGTGCCGCTAAGGTGGTAGCAGTGCGCCTGCCGGAAAACTACGGTAGACATCCCAAACTAGGTATTACAGGCATCCGGGAACGACTGGGCGTCGTTAACCGCCCCCTAGTTATGGCAATTTTCAAGCCAGCATTGGGACTCTCTGCCAATGACCATGCTGCTATTTTGCAAGAGGTTGCTAGTGCAGGGCTAGATATTATTAAAGACGACGAGATTATGGCGGACTTGGAGGTGGCACCGACGCTAAAACGCTTAGAAGCTTGTTGTCAAGTCCTTGACCAGGTCAAGCAGCAAACGGGTCGCACGGTACTCTATGCTGTCAATGTCACAGGGGCAGCGGGTAAATTAATCGAGAAAGCTCGTCTGTTAGTCCGTGAGGGGGCAAATGCCCTGCTTCTCAACGTCCTGACTTACGGCTTTTCTGTACTTGATGCCCTAGCCGCTGACCCAGAGATTGATGTACCCATTTTTGCTCATCCGGCTTTGGCTGGGGCTCTATGTGCTTCCCCCGACTACGGTATGGCTTATTCAGTCGTTTTGGGAACCCTGATGGCACATGGCGGTGCGGATGCCGTTCTTTATCCTGCCCATTATGGTAGTTTACCCTTTGACTCTGCTGAGGAAGCACGAATTCGAGATAATTTGCGATCGCGCAATGTCTTCCCCGTCCCTTCGGCAGGCATTCATCCTGGCATCGTACCCAAGGCACTCTCCGATTACGGTCAAGACGTAATTCTCAATGCCGGTACAGGCATTATGGATCACCCCGATGGTTCAGCCGCAGGCGTCAAAGCCTTTTTTGAAGCCTTGGAACGACTTAGGCAAGGTCAGTCTTTTAATCTGGAAACACTGCCACCTAGTCCCCTGCGCCGAGCTTTCGAGAAATGGGGTTCAGGTAGGGTGTAGGGGACAAGGGGACAAGGAGGACAAGGGGACAAGGAGGACAAGGGGACAAGGAGGACAAGGGAACAAGGAGGACAAGGAGGACAAGGGGACAAGGAGGACAAGGAGGACAAGGGGACAAGGAGGACAAGGGGACAAGGAGGACAAGGGGACAAGGAGGACAAAAAAACATTTGGGGTGTTACTCTTCTCCCCAGCTCCCCAGCTCCCCAGCTCCCCAGCTC
>NZ_JADEWY010000203.1 GCF_015207375.1 Coleofasciculus sp. LEGE 07092
CTGCTCCCCTGCCCCTCTGCTCCCCTGCTCTATTTTCCCGGTGTCTGGCGAAACATAGCAATCACTAAACAGATAATTCCCACATTAATAAAAACATCTGCCAGATTGAATACAGGAAAGCGGATGAGCCGAAAATCTAGGAAATCTACCACATAACCGTTGACAAATCGGTCGATACCGTTACCCAGTGCCCCCCCCAAAATAAATCCATAGCCCAACTGCTCAAACCGCTTAAGCGGTGGACCTAACCAGGCGAGGGCGATTAAACCTACACTGACAATTAATGACAGCCAACGCAACCAACCGCCTCCCTGACTGAAGAGGCTAAATGCTGCACCTGTATTAGTCACGTAGGTAAAGTGAAAAACGCCCGCCCACAAAGGCAGCGTCTCGTATAGATTGAAATCCTGCACGACCCAATATTTAGTCAATTGATCCAGAATCAGACTGACAGTAGCGGCAACCCAGAAGAGGCGATTTTTTCCCATAAACTAATAAAACATCAGTTGCCGCAGGGCGTAGGCTAAAACAGTGACAGCACAGGCAACAGCTAGCTGTCCTGGTAGGGGATAGAGTGAATATTTCCAAATTGCATCAAGCAAGGATAAACCATCCATACTAGCCATGTTGAAAATCAGGTGGAAAACAATCAAATAGCCTAAACCATAGATATGGATGGTTAAAAGACCGCAAATGCAGCTAAAGGCTAGGGATTCCAATCTCAGGGGAACTCGAAAAGACAGAAAACCGCACACCCAAGCCCCGGCAATAAAACCCAACAAGTAACCAAAACTGGGTTCTTTCAAGTAGCCAAGTCCACCGCCTTGATCAAAGACTGGCAGATTTAAACCTAAAACGACGTAAGCAATTTGAGAAAGGGCTCCGGCATTTTTGCCCCCTAAACAACCCGCTAGTAGTACAGCGCCAATCTGACAGGTAACACCCAGCGATACGGTGTGAACTCCGTCTGACCAAGCCCAAGGCGGATTAGTCACGAAGGCTTCCAAAAACGTGCCGCCGATTGTAAGCAGTAAGCCAATTAATGCCCATATCAATTCGTTGGGAGCAGACACTTCTGATGGTAATGGATCTAGACTCCCATTCTATACCCGATGGAAAGGAGATTTTCCGGGAATCGGTGACTCGATTGGACGAATGGCTGGACTTGTAATAATCACGCTTAACCCTCTAATTGCACTGAGCGATTGGGTGACGACCCCAATCCGGACACGCAATATATTATCAGGACTCATGCACTCTTATTTAAGGGTGATGTTATCTTTTCTGGCAAACGATATAATTTCATGGGCTTAGATCGAATTAAGTCCTTGAGGTTTTGGTGCAAATGCTTTTCCGTCTCAATCCAACTCGTCTGGTTGGCTCAATCGTCATGATGATTCTGGCATCCAGTCTGGCAGCTTGCAGTTGGAGGGATGGTCAAGAGGTTAAAATTCCCGATGGGGACGAGGGTAAGGAAAAATTAATCCTAGCTGGAAATTTACGGCTCATGGGTGCTGGCGCGTCGTTTCCAGCGCCCCTCTACCAACATTGGTTTATTGATTTCAAGAAGGTACATCCCCAAGTTGAGATTAATTACCAGTCGGTTGGCAGTGAGGTGGGTATTCAGAAGTTTGTGGCTGGCGCTGTAGATTTTGGCGCTACCAATATTGCTATGACGGACGAAGACATCGCTCAGTTGGATAAAAATGTTTTGTGGTTGCCGATGGCGGGGGGTAGTATTGCCCTAGCCTACAACCTTCCAGGGATGGAAACAGAACTGAAACTGACCAGAGAAGTCTACATTGATATCTTTTTGGGTAAAATCCAAAACTGGAACCACCCAAAACTTGCTGAAGCTAATCCTGACGTTTTATTACCAGACAAGCCCATTACCGTAATTTACCAATCTCAGAAAAGCGATACCACTCAGGTTTTTACGAAACATCTGAGTGCTATTAGTGATGAGTGGAAAAATACAGTGGCAAAAAATCAGACTCTGGAGTTGCCGCTAGATGCTTTTATTCGTGCAGAAGGCAATGGAGATGCTACTGCTAAAATTCAGCAAACTGAAGGAGCGATTGGTTATGTCGATTACAGCTACGTTGCACTAGAAGACTTAAAAGTTGCTGCCTTAGAAAATCGAGCGGCTAATTTTGTGATGCCGACACAAGAGTCAGTCTCGGAAAGCTTGGCAGGGATAGAACTACCAAAAGGTTTACACGTTTCCATTACTGACCCGCCAGGAAGCCAGTCCTATCCCCTCGTTACTTACAGTTGGATGCTTGCCTACAACAATTATTCTAATCCTGACAAAGCTAAAACGATAGAGGCAATGGTCGAATATGGTTTAACTGAAGGTCAGAAGGTCAGTGCCAAATTAGGGTATGTGCCTTTACCCGATCAAGTTATTGAAAAGGTCGCAGCCGTTGCTGATGAAATTAGCCGAGATTACAAAATCGACCTTAGCCAATCTCAGTAAAGTTCTAGAACACCCCATAATACTCTTTTTATTGAACGTTGCAACTCAATTTAAGATTTTAGTGGGGGACTTAGGGTCAAAAGGTTAAATTTAGCGATCGCAACCCGATTTTAATCATTGCCTTAACCTCATCTTTACGCGGGAGTAGTATTCTTAGAAACCGTGATTCCTTGATAAACTCCGAAAAATATCCCATGCTGTCTCAAAAAACTTGTTTGGTATCTCTGCTCTCAATTGCAGCTTTGGCATTGGGAGTAGTCTCCTGTGGTAATAATGAATCCGCTACGAGTGGTAATGGCGAAACCGAGCAAGCGGCGACTAACGCTGATTTGTCTGGCGACATTGCCATTGATGGTTCTAGTACGGTGTTCCCCATCACCGAAGCAATGGCAGAAGAATTTCAAAAGCTTAATTCCAAGGTTAGAGTTACGGTGGGCGTGTCGGGTACAGGCGGCGGCTTCAAGAAATTCTGTGCTGGGGAAACGGATATTTCCGACGCATCCCGCCCAATTAAGAAAGAAGAAATCGAAGCTTGTGAAAAAGCCGGAATTGAATACGTCGAACTTCCTGTCGCCTACGATGCTATCTCTGTGGTAGTCAATCCCAAAAATGATTGGGCTACTTGCTTGACGGTTGAAGAATTGAACAAAATTTGGGCACCGGATGCTCAGGGTAAAGTTACCAATTGGAATCAAGTGCGGTCTAGCTTTCCTGACCAAGAAATCAGCTTATACGGTCCGGGAACGGATTCCGGTACGTTTGATTACTTCACAGATGCGGTTAATGGAAAAGAAGGAGCTAGCCGGGGTGACTATACCGCTAGCGAAGATGATAATGTAATTGTGCAGGGTGTCTCTAATGGCGAAGGCGCAATAGGTTACTTTGGTTTGGCGTATTACGAAGAAAATCAAGGCAGCCTCAAAGCCGTTACAATTGATGACGGTGATCCGAGCAACGGTGAAGGTTGTGTTACTCCCAGTGCTGCAACCGTTGAGGATAGCACCTATCAACCCTTGGCTCGCCCAATTTTTATCTACGTCAAAAAAGACGCGATTTCTCGTGCGCCCGTTGCAGAATTCGTTAATTTCTACTTGCAGAAAGACAACGGCGAATTGGTCAAACAAGTGGGCTATATTCCGATGCCAGAGCCAGTCTATGATGCCGTCCAAGCTCGCTTTGAGAATCAGAAGACAGGGAGTCTGTTTGACGGGGGTTCTACCGTTGGCGTAAAAATCAAAGACATTTTGGAGAAAGAGGAAGCCGGTAAATAAACTCAATCGAGTATATTCGCCCCTCACCAGAGCCTAATAGTCATTTACGACAGGGGCTCACTTAGGCTAGCCCCCAGGAGCTAGCCTGATACCATTTCTCCAGCATCGGGCTATATGGGGTTAGGAGTAGCGATCGCTACTATCTAGATTACTAGTGTAGGTGTGGCATCGATGACAGTGAAATGATGAAACTCTCGTATTCACCTAGAGAATAGACAGCTTACTCTTATGAGTACCCGTTCCTCACCGTTAGAACGCTCCCGTCATGCAGAAATCTGGCAACCCAACCGCACCCTAAACAAATGGGTTCAGGGGACAGTCGTCGGTGTCTTTGGCTTGTTTGCCCTAGTCTCCGTCCTCACCACATTTGGTATTGTAATTACCTTGGTGGTGGATGCTATCCCCTTTTTCCAGGAAGTGCCGATTTCAAATTTCCTATTCGATACTGAATGGACGCCCCTATTCACGAACAAACAGTATGGTATTTTTGTCCTAATTTGCGCCACATTTTTGACCTCTGCGATCGCAATTGCGGTTGCCTTACCCCTTGGATTGCTCTCTGCTATCTGCTTGAGTGAGTATGCACCACGCCGAATGCGTCGCTGGCTCAAACCCGCTCTGGAAATTCTAGCAGGGGTGCCGACGGTGGTTTACGGTTATTTTGCACTACTATTCGTGACACCTATCTTACAAAAGATTATTCCGGGAATAGAACCGTTCAACTCCTTAAGTGCTGGCATCGTCATGGGCATTGCTATCCTGCCGATGGTGGCATCGTTGAGCGAAGATGCAATTTATGCCGTTCCCTCCAGCTTACGACAGGGAGCTTACGCCCTCGGAGCAACCAAGCGGGAAGTAATCACAGGTGTTGTTATACCCGGTGCTCTATCCGGTATTGTGGCTTCGTTTATTCTGGCAATCTCCCGTGCTGTCGGTGAGACGATGATTGTAACCATTGCTGCCGGTCAAAGTCCAAATCTGACCCTTAATCCTTTGGTGCCAGTTGCGACGATGACTTCCTTCATTGTGCAAGTCAGCTTGGGAGATGCACCTGCTGGTTCTTTGGCATTTAAAGCGATTTATGCGGTTGGCTTAACCCTGTTCGTCATTACCTTAGGGTTGAACGTTTTCAGCTTCTGGTTTGTCCGTCGCTTTCAACAAAAATACGAATGACAACTCAAGATTCTTCCAATCCCACTCAAGATACGCCCTTTGAGCAAAAACAGAACTTCGATTTTGCCCTCGGACGACGCTATAAACTCGACAAGGCTTTTGAAATTGCAAGCTGGGCGGCAGTGATTATTAGTCTTGTCGTCCTCGTTGTTTTGCTAGTCGATGTGTTCATAGATGCTTTCCCACGCCTAGACTGGACTTTGCTAAGCGAATTTCCCTCTCGCTTCCCAGAAAAAGCCGGTCTGAAGTCAGCCCTAGTAGGGACGATTTGGCTGATGGTGCTGACAGCCTTGCTCACCTTTCCCCTAGGGGTTGGAGCGGGGATTTTCTTAGAAGAATTTGTTAAAGATACCTGGTACGCCAAAGTCATTGAGGTAAATATTGCCAATCTAGCAGCCGTTCCCTCTATCATTTACGGTTTACTGGGTTTGGCTGTTTTTGTGCGGCTGATAGAGCCGATTACAGGAGGGCGCAGCGTTCTAGCCGGTGCGATGACTCTTAGCCTGCTGGTTCTACCGATTGTGATTGTTTCCACCAGGGAAGCTCTGCGGGCAGTACCGTCTAGCCTGCGTCAAGCGGGTTTTGCTTTGGGAGCAACGCGCTGGCAGGTGATTCGGGAGCAAATTTTTCCCCTAGCGTTTCCGGGAATGTTGACTGGAACCATTCTTGCCCTATCCCGTGCGATTGGTGAAACGGCACCCCTAATTACCATTGGGGCTTTAACCTTTATTGCCTTTTTGCCTCCCATGTCTTTGGAAGGTTTGCAAACTCCTTTTACCGCCCTGCCCATTCAAATTTTCAACTGGGTTTCCCGTCCTCAAGAAGGATTCCATACAGCGGCAGCCGCTGGTATTATTGTACTAATGGTGGTGTTGTTAGTGATGAATGCAACAGCTATCTGGTTGCGCAATAAGTTTCAGAAAGAAATGTAATGCACAACATCAATTATTCTGTTGATGGAGCAAGAATAAAGCGGGCAAGCTCCATTGACAAACCTGTCGCCTGCACAAAATCAAGACAGGTTGATATAGCAATTCCTATTTAAGTGAGATCGTCTTTCCTACTCCCTGAAATCCAGGGCTTTGTACCTCACCCGATAGAGAAACAAAATAGTACTGTTTTTCTGATTTTTACCCCTGAAAGGTCATGGTTTCTAATTATTCAAATGAAGTGGCGACAGAAACAGTTTTTAAGGTAGAAAATGTCTCCGTTTTCTACGGCTCCTTTGAGGCAGTTAAGGGTGTCAATCTGTATATCCCAGAAAATCAAATTACTGCCTTTATTGGTCCTTCTGGCTGTGGAAAGAGTACCCTGCTGAGATGCTTTAATCGATTAAACGATTTGATTCCAGCGGCGCACGTTCAGGGAAAAATTACCTATAAGGGAGAAGATTTGTATCGAAAGGGAGTCGATGCGGTAGAAGTGCGTCGCCGCATTGGAATGGTGTTCCAAAAACCCAATCCTTTTCCGAAATCGATTTATGATAATATTGCCTTTGGAGCCAGGATCAACGGCTACCGAGGTGAAATGGATGATTTGGTAGAGCGATCGCTCCGGCAAGCCGCCCTTTGGGATGAGGTCAAAGATAAACTCAAAGAAAATGGCTTATCCCTGTCGGGTGGACAGCAACAGCGTTTGTGTATTGCGCGTGCGGTAGCCATTGAGCCAGAAGCCATTCTGATGGATGAACCTTGTTCTGCTCTTGACCCCATTTCTACCCTACGGGTTGAGGAATTGCTCAACGAACTTAAAGAAAATTACACGATTGTTATTGTTACCCACAATATGCAACAAGCGACGCGGGTAGCCGATATGACTGCTTTCTTCAACGCGAAAGCAACAGACAAAGGTGGGAAGCAAGGCTACTTGGTAGAATTTGACCAAACGGAACAAATCTTCCAAAACCCCAAAGAGGAAGCCACGAGAGATTATGTGAGCGGACGGTTTGGTTAAGAAAAAAGTTGTCGTGTAGCCTCTTGGGTTGTCTGCAATTGAGGTAGGAGAGCAGAGGCTTATTGGTTCAGGGGTTTCTTTTCTCAGCTTGCTGTCCTTTTGAGCATTAGGTCAATTTATTCTGGCGATCGCACAATGTCACCTGCCATCGACAGCTCATGTTGCCTGTCCTACGGGATGATTTATTTTTGGGAGTGTATAAAAAATGCCTCATTTTATGACGCAAATTCAAGGTGCGATCGCTTTCTGTTGGTGAAACTTGAATGGCTCCAGCCCGACAATCTCGCAGCCAAAGACTAACGGCTCGTCCAATAACACCTTGACTACTTTCTCGCGGCGGCATTGGAGGGCGTCCCAGCGCCGACGAACCAATTCGGGTAAACATCATCGCCAAGCGCCAACCCGTATCAGTCTGAACTAGAAACAACCAGTGGAAATTCTGGAATTCAACCGCCTTGTCTTTCTGATACTGCCGCTCTAGGGTTGTGAAAAAAACTTGCTGGGGAGGTTCCACATCAGCAGTTGGGGCAGGGGGTTCATAGACACCAGGTCCGAGGGTGAGGGGTTTAAACTCCGGTCGTCCTGCCACAATAACATAACTAAATTGATCCACAGCTCTTTCCAAGCGTCGCGATCGCTGCATCACTCGGTTCGCATAGCTAGGTAAATCTTGTAGCAATAGAGAGGTTAAAGTCTCTACATCTGCCGGACAGGTTGGGGATTGTGCAAAGAGG
>NZ_JADEWY010000012.1 GCF_015207375.1 Coleofasciculus sp. LEGE 07092
CAGCTCCCCCGCTCCCCCGCTCTCCACTGATAAATTCCAACACGAGGCACTGACTGAGGAGGTGGTGGGTTGTAAGTCTGTCCCAAGCAAGAATCAGCAGCAAATTTGAGGGCGTTGGCGAAATTTTCGACACCGCCTTCAGTGAAGTAGCGCCATAGCTGGTGAACGGTGGTTAGGGGGACGGTAGAATGACTCATTAAATCCGGGTCGGGACGGTCATCTCCTGGTAGCATGACCAAAGCAGCACCTGTTTGCTGCACTGTCTCCCGTACCACTTCTAATCCGTAAGACCAGTAGGAACGTCCGCCTAAAAGCCTTAAAATAACAATTTCAGCAGAAGTCAAGACGTTTTCTGCATAAGTATCGATTGTCAATTGCTGTTGCAACTGCAAGAGGTTGACTACCCGCACAGGGGGAAAGCCTGTGGGCAATTGCACGATTGATGCCGCCAGAGTCTGAATATCGGTGTCAGCCGCTGTGAGAATAATAATGGGAGCTGGTGTCTGTTCGACAAAAATAACGCCTTCGGCTTGCGGGTTCCACCCTCCCGGTATTGCGCTGATCCGATGCATGGTTTTGCCTTATGGTTTTGTTGAATGACCCTTTTAACTTAATTAACGGAATTCCTCATAGAACGGTTAATTTGTAAAGCGATTCAGTCCCAATCGATTAAAGAAACCTATCCTAACCAGATTGCGGCATCTTGGGTAGCATCGAAGAAGGGTTCATACCTGACACGAAATTCTCAGTGAGTGCTGTTGCTTTCTTAAAACGAACCAAAGTCATGTCGATATTGGGTAATCCCAGATTCAGCCGAACGTTGCCCTTAATGATGTTCGAGCGGCTGCAAAAGCTATTGCAGCAGATGCAGTCTAGCCTTGGGGAAGGAACTGTGGTTCTGAGATCAGATGACTTGCCAATAGTGCCAATGGGTTTAGAGTATCAAGTAAAGCTGTTTGTAGTTTTGGTTTCTCACTCATTTAGGGTACTGGCGTTGGCAGCACCGTTAGCGCCAAATGAATTGGCTGTTGATGGTACACAGCCAAGACTGTACCACGTCGGGTTAACCTTCGAGTCAAAAGCGATCGCCTCTTTTCTCACCCAACTCGCTCAACGGTTAAAGCAGCATTCAGTTGTTCTGGATTTGCTGCAACTCACTCAAGCCTCTCCACAATCCAACGATCCGGCAATCCAGAGTGAATTTACCATCGCGTTGATGGAAATTCTCACTACTGATACCATCAGCCCCCCAATATCGCCTGATCCCATTTATCCCTACGTTTCCGTCTGTCAACCCATAGAACAGGCACTGCGCCAACAAGTCGAACAGGAACGACTGCTGAATCAAGTAACTACTCAAATCCGTCAAAGTTTGGAATTACCTGCCATTCTGAAAACGGCTGTAGAAAAGGTACGCCATTTCCTGGAAGTCGATCGCTTAGTTATTTATCAATTTGACTGTCATTCTGCTGTAGCCACCCCTGAGTCTCACACTTCCTTATCAGCAAGCCAGGCTGTTGCGATCGCCGAAACCTCAGAACAAGAGGATGAGACAATAGAAAATTCTGCCCCTTCCCCCATTGCTGAGAGGAGTTCGGGTTGCGTTACCTATGAAGCCAGAGCCTCAGACGCGATCGCATCAGTACTCCATTGGCGGGAGGAGAGAGACTGCTTCATTCACGTCCCGAATTGTAGGAACAACTATCGCCAAGGGATCACCTTTGCCATTGATGATGTCGAACTTTCCTACACAACATCGCCTTGCTTGCTCGAACGGCTACGACAAAGTCAAGTTCGGGCACTATTAGTGGCACCGATTATCGTCCATGATTGCCTCTGGGGATTGCTCATCGCCCACCAATGTTGTGAACTTCGCCACTGGCAAGACAGCGAAAAACTATTTCTGAAGAAAATTGCAGAATACCTAGCGGTTGCTATTCACCAAGCTCAATTGTATGCCCAACTCCAACAGCAAAAAAGCACCTTAGAGCAACGAGTAATTGAGCGAACTCAAGAACTGCGGGATGCACTGCAAGCCGCTCAAGCCGCCAGCCTTGCCAAGAGTGATTTCCTAGCAGCAATGAGTCATGAGTTGCGAACACCTCTAACCTGCGTTATTGGCTTATCGGCAACGCTGCTGCGTTGGTCTTTTGGTGAGGGAGGCGCACGGACGATACCTCTTGAGAAGCAGCGGCACTATTTAAAAACGATTCAAGAGAATGGGGAACACTTGCTAGAGCTGATCAACGATATTTTGGATTTGTCTCAAGTCGAGGCAGGGAAGACTGTCTTAAACATCACAGAGTTTTCCCTATTTCGGCTGGCTCACCAAAGCGTGAGAAGCTTGCAAGAAAAAGCTAACCTCCAAGAGGTAGAACTAGAGATAGATTGGCAGATCAAAGTTCAGGGCGATCGCTTTCGTGCCGACCAACGTCGGGTTAGGCAAATCCTCTATAATCTGCTGGGCAATGCTATCAAATTCACGCCAGCAGGTGGGAGAGTAACCTTACGGATCTGGCGAGAAAAAAATTTGGCTATTTTTCAAGTTGAAGATACCGGGATCGGCATTTCCCAAGAACACTTACCTCTACTGTTTGAAAAGTTTAAACAATTAGAGACAACTTATCACCGCAACTACGAAGGCATGGGTTTAGGGTTAGCCTTGACCAAGCAACTGGTTGAACTCCATAATGGTTCGATTGAAGTCGAATCCTTTGTCGGTAAAGGTTCCATCTTTACCGTTTGGTTGCCCATTCAACCTCAACTCCCAGCCCCTTCCAAATCCAATTCAGCGCCCGATCAAAGTCCCCAACCTAAAGGAAGCATTGTCTTGGTGGACAATCACGAGACAACCGCGACGACAATTTGCGAAATTCTTACAGCCGCAGGCTATCATGTTGTCTGGCTGATTGATAGTTCCGGTGCGCTTCCACAAATTGAATTACTTCAACCCCGAGCAGTGATAGTCGATTGGCAACTATCGGCGATGGATGGTCACGAAATCGGTTATTATCTGCACAACCTGCCTACCACCCAACGAATCAAAGTTCTAGCCTTAACAACTCCCCCCCTGTCCCCACAGGAAGAGCAAGACTTGAGAACAAGTGTCGATGATTACTTGCCAAAACCTCTAGAACCTGCTCAGTTATTGCATAAAGTTACAGCCTTACTGAATTATGAATTATGAAAATACTGCCAAAGTGACAGATAATCTAGAGTGGATTTAATTGAGTTAAAAGTGAGGAGAGAAATATGACAGAATTTATGGACTTCCTGAAGCATAAATTTGCTTATATCGCCATTGGAGAATTTAAACCGGGTAAGTTTGAAGAAGCCCAACAGCTTTATGAAAAAGCAGTTTCTACCTACAGCCAAGGTTTTCAAGGAGCGTATCTGCTGCGAGAACCTGGCACAGATAAAGGAATTGCAGTTATTTTTTGGGAAGATATTGCCGATATGGATGCCAATCAAAGTGAGGCTTATGAGGAAGTTTTAAAACAGATGTCTCATTTGTTTTTTCATCCGCCAATCACCTCTTTCTATGAAGTATCCAGTGAAATTCAACCCCTAACTGTAACATCAGAAGAATAAGATATGTATAGTGCTGTTTTTACTTTCTCATACTCTAGCTCCACCTGCATGAGTTGATCGGTGGCAACGGCAGTCGTACCAGCACGAGCCAGATTTTCTAAATCCTTACACAGTTTGGAAAGAGCGATCGCACCTAGGTTTGCACTACTCGACCTCAAACTATGGGCAGCTTGCCGCAAGGCTTCGGGATCATTCGTTGCGATCGCCGATCGGATAAATTGTAGTTGTTGTGGAGCATCTTCGAGATATTGCCCGATAACTCCTGTTTGAAGGCTGTTAGCGTTTGCTCCTCCCAGCTTCTGCAAGGATTTCAGTACGCTGTGATCAAGAACTTTATGAATCTGTTGAGCATTATCAATAGTCTGCGGTGCTTCAGCTTGAACAGACCGCTGACCTGCCTTCTGCAAGGCTTCGAGTAAGTCTGGTAACCAAATAGGCTTAGTAATGTAGTCATCCATCCCTGCTTCTAGGCACTTTTCCCGGTCTCCCCGCAAAGCAAAAGCAGTCAGAGCAATAATACGAGGGCGATTACGAGCAGACCATTCCTCACAGATGCGGCGAGTTGCGGTTAAACCATCCATTTCCGGCATTTCCACATCCATTAATACTACATCGTAAGGTTGACGGTGCAAGGCTTGCAAAACTTCGATACCATTCCTGGCGACATCAGCCTGATATCCCAATTTCTCTAGCATCAGCAAGGCAAACTTCTGGTTGACCCGATTATCTTCAGCCAGCAGAATCCGTAGAGGAATACGTTCCTCTGCTAAGAATGTGGTCTGCATAGTGGTATCTCTATAAGCATGGTTTCATCGTCTATTGTCTGTTGCCCATTGCGGTTCAGACATACGCCACATTGCGGAACTTAGTAAGTTAAATGGCTGCAAACTGCATAGAAATTTTATAGGCAATCCATAAGAAAATGATTAAGACGTTTTTAATCGTTTTCTGGCTCGACAAGAATGCGCCATTCATGAAACTGATATTTAACACAATTATTCTGAACTAAAGGGTCACGCTCAACAATTGCTCGCGCCTCTTCTATAGATTCTGCCTCAAACAATAGCATTCCACCTCCTCGTTCTGCCCAGTAACCCGTTTTTGCTTGATGTCCTTTGGCAATCAAGTCTTGAACGTAGGCTTTGTGAGCAGGTACATACTGGTCAAAGGTGGGTTTATCAACAATACCTTCTTCAATCTTTACAAACCAGGGCATTTGTGATCATTCTGCTTAAAACCGCAGGTAATACATTAGCTTAGAGGTTAGATGTGGGGGAAGGGCAAGGCGTCGCTGGAAATCAGCTAGATTACGGTATTTCCCCAATTCACTTCGATTTTGCACGATCGCTCTGGCAAGAAACAAGTCAACGGCTGGAATTTTAGCCAACTGTTCTGCCGACGCCGTATTCGGGTTAAGGAGTTGAGGCGTTGCCGGACTCTCAGCATCGTAATAACAAAATCTCAAAATTGGCTGTAACGGGGTGATACGAGCGACTGATATGCTCAGTGCAGCGGCAATGTCTTCCAAACAACAGAACTGAACGCCGGTGCTGGTGAGTTCCACGAGCGATCGCGCTTGATGAATCGATAGCCCAGGCAGTCTCAACCAGTCATCCACCGTCGCTTGATTGACATCAATTTTAATCCCCAATGCCGCTGCTGCCTCAATTTCTTGCACCGATTGCAACCGATAGTAAGGATCGCTCTCAATCCGCGCTTGGATAGAGAGCCGAGTTGGGTTAAGTCGAGCCGCCGGAAGCAGCCAGTCAAACAATGTCATCATTTCAGGCAATGCGATCAAGTAATTGGCGACGTTTTTGCTCGAATTCATATTCCGACATCAGCCCTTCCTGGCGTAAGCTATCTAACTGTCGCAGAGCATCAGCAATTGCACCCACTTGAGCCGGATCAACTTCAGGGGGCTGAGGTTGCCCTGATGAAGCCATCGATATAGCATTCAAGTTAAAATTACGGTCAAACTGCTCCGAGTTTTGGAGCAGATACCAAACGCCTTCAATTGCACTGGCAATTGTAGGAATAGGCGTCCAAGACAAAAGCAGATACACTACACCCCACCACGGTTGCCCCAGATAAAACTTGTGGAACCCGGTAATAGGCATCACTACCCCGCTTAACGCCAGTAGCGCAGCGACTTTTCGACTTTTTGGCTTGCTCAACATACTTGCTCTTAACTGGTAGGAATGGCTCCGTTGTCAAAAAAACCAGCGATTCTCTGCTTCTATGATACGGAAAACCGAATTTTGCGGAAACTTGACCCTGCACTAGAATGTGACTATGAAGCAGCCGTACAACCCACTCGGTTGATAAGTTAAGCGCTATGGGTTTTTTTGATTCAGAGATTGTCCAACAAGAAGCCAAGCAACTGTTTGAAGATTATCAATCCCTAGTTCAATTGGGGAGCAGTTATGGCAAATTTGACCGGGAAGGTAAAAAGTTATTTATCGAAAAGATGGAAGCCATGATGGAGCGCTACCGGATTTTCATGAAGCGTTTCGAGTTATCTGAGGATTTTATGGCTCAGATGACGGTAGAACAGCTTAATACCCAACTCGGTCAATTCGGCATCACGGCTCAACAAATGTTCGATCAAATGCACATGACCTTAGAGCGGATGAAGTCGGAAATAGAGAAGCAATCCTAGCAAGCGATCGCTAGACTAAACACCCACCGCTCAATGACCGATGGGTGATTCTTTCTTATCTTTTTTTTATTCAGAGTCAGGAAATGATATCAAATCCGGTTGAATAGTTACAAAGAAAAACTGGACTAGCTAAAGCTTAAAGGAGAACGGCAAGAGGGATTTTTATTCCCATTCCCCATTCCCCATTCCCCATTTCTAGGGACGCTTAAACTTAGAAGGAGGTTCAAAGTACTTCACCGGTTCGTTCTTTAACGCCTGACGCATGAAATCTCGCCAGATTGGTGCAGCAAATCCACCACCCGTTGCCCCAGCCCCCAGAGGTCTGTAGTTATCATTGCCAATCCAAACGGCAGTGGCTAACTGTGGCACGTAACCCACAAACCAAACATCTCGCTCCGAGCTTGTTGTTCCCGTTTTACCTGCGGCTTGCCGTCCGATTTGGGCAGCGGTTCCTGTCCCGCCATTAATAACGCCAACTAGTACCGAATTGAGGGAAGCGGCAGCCCATGGGTCGAGAATTAGTCTAGGTTTGGGTGTGTTGTCGAGTAATACGTTGCCACTACTGTCAGTAACGCGGACAATAACGGTTGGGTCAGAGTGCCAGCCGTTATTGGCAAAGGTGGCATAGGCTCCCGCCATTTCCAAGGGTGTCAATCCAATTGCCCCCAGAGGTAAAGAGGTTACGGGTTCCATCGGACTCTTAATACCCAGCGTGCGGCAAACCTCAATGACTTTATCTAGCCCTACAGCTTTACCAATTTTGACAGCAGGAACGTTTCTAGATTGAGTAAGGGCAGTGCGAATGGTCATGGCACCACCGTAACCTCCGCCGTAGTTTCTGGGCGAGTACCAACCGCTACCATCCCGATAGCTCACAGGAGTATCCATGACTGTAGAAGAGGGCGAGTACTTGCCACTGGCAAAGGCGGCGTAGTATACAAATGGCTTAAAAGCTGACCCTGGTTGGCGGCGGGATTGTATGGCGCGGTTGAATTGGCTCTTGTCATAACTGACACCGCCGACTAGCGCCTTAACAAAATGAGTTCGGGGATCGACTGCCGCTAGCGCCACTTGGTCAGCATATAAACCCCGGCGGCGCATATTGGCATGGGCGCGAGTGACGGTTGCTTCCGCCATCTTTTGGAAATTGTAATCAATCGTCGTCTGGACTCGCATCCCACCTTTGAGGACGGCATCTTTACCAAAACGCTCGTTCAACTCAGTAACCACGGCTTCCGTGATGTACGGCAGTTGGCTAGTTTGCCAGGAAGTAACTTTACCAAGTTGCAGGGGTTGCGATCGCGCCTGTTGTTCTTCAGCGGCTGTAATCCATCCCAACTCACGCATCCGCATTAAAACCTGGGCTTGGCGTTCTTTGGCTTTTTGGTAGTTAACAAAAGGAGTGTAATCCTCTGGAGACTGAATCAGTCCTGCCAGCATTGCCGATTCTGCCAAATTTAGCTCAGAAGCCTCTTTTGCAAAGTAACTTTCAGCAGCGGTTTGGATGCCATAGTTGTTGTGACCCCAATAGATTTGATTGAGGTACATTTCTAAAATTTGGTCTTTGGTAAAAATTTGCTCCAGTCGGACTGCCAACACCGCCTCAGCTATTTTGCGGCTAAACCTCTTTTCGCGGTTGAGGAACAAATTTTTCACCAACTGCATCGTTAGGGTTGAGCCACCTTCAACCACACTGCCTCGTTCCCAGTTCACTAATAAGGCGCGACCAACGCTATTGGGGTTAACGCCGTGATGAAGGTAGAAGTGACTATCTTCAATGGCAATTACGGCTCGCTTAAGATTTGGATTGATATTTTCTAATTTGACAACTTCCCGATTGGCTTCACCATGAAGGCTGGCAAGGGATTTACCCTTAAAGTCATAGATATAGGTGGTTTCTGTAGGCACATAGCCCCGCAGAACTCTAACATCGGGAAGATTGCGGAAGCTAGTCGCTAAACCAACTAGCCCACCCGCAACAACCGAGCTAGCTAGCATGGTAATGCCGAGAACAGTTCCGCCTGTTACCTGAGCGACTCCTTGCGCGAACTGCCAAATCGGCGCTGAGCCACTTTTCCTTTCTTGTTTTTGTTGGATGGTGCTAGACGACACAGCGATTTCACTTCCTCACTCAAAAAATACCGAACGTACTCGTGGGGCAATTGGGTTTCAATACATTCTATGTAGATCTATAGATGATTACAGAAATTTCTGGCAAGAGTCAGGATTGTAGCTTAAGTTCTATTATGCAATCAACATCTCAGCCCTGCCTAGCCAACAGTTGTGTGCGGGGGAAGCGCAAGTCCCGCTATGATTTGCCATTAGCCCTTGGCATTCCCCCACGGGAACACTGTAGCAGGCATAACCTTTATCATCATAGGAGAATCTTGAGATAATAGGTGGTAACTTCACACATGGCATAGTTAGGCATTTTTTTAAGTAATGTTACCAGGTTGCCAGGAATTATTACAAGATTCACTATAAAGCTCAACACGCTGCTATACCAAATCAGTCAATCCTAAAAAAAATTCATCCATAACGCATGTCCAATTCCCAATTCACAAGTCCCAAGGAACTAACCTGGCTCTACCGGGGTATTAGTGAAATTTTTCCAAACCAACCCGACTCTCAAGATCTCAATGAGAACCTAGCACAACGCTTATTAAAAACTGAGCGTCCCTTACGAGTCAAATTGGGAATTGATCCGACAGGTGCGGATATTCACCTCGGTCACAGTATTGTATTCAGAAAGCTGCGAGCATTTCAGGATGCTGGTCATACCGCTGTCTTGATTATTGGCGATTTTACTGCCAGGATTGGCGACCCTACAGGGAAATCTGATGTGCGAAAGCAGCTTTCGCCAGCCGAAGTGAAGCAAAATGCTGAAACCTACCTTGAGCAGGTGCGCCCAATCTTGGATTTCGAGACACCGAGCCGCTTAGAAATTCGCTATAACTCCGAATGGCTAGAGAAACTAGATTTGGGGCAAATTCTGGAGCTGCTAGGCACCATGACTGTAGGGCAGATGCTAGAAAAAGAAGGGTTTGACGAGCGCTATAAGCAGGGTAATCCAGTTTACCTCCATGAATTTCTCTACCCCCTAATGCAGGGCTATGACTCCATGGCGGTGCAGGCGGATGTTGAGTTGGGGGCAACTGACCAAAAATTTAATATTGCTGTGGGACGAGATTTGCAGCGGCATTTTGGTCAAACCCCTCAGTTTGGGCTGCTGATGCCGATTTTGATTGGCACAGACGGAGTTCAGAAAATGTCTAAGTCCCTGAACAACTATGTTGGTTTGAGGGATGATGCTGTCTCAATGTACTCTAAGCTACGGAATACTCCAGATAGTCTTTTGAACCAATATTTTGAATTGCTGACCCATTTGCCCTTAAATGAATTACCAGAGCATCCCCGCGATCGCCAAATAAAACTGGCGTTAAATGTGGTAAGCCAGTACCACGGTGAGGAAGCTGCTTATAAAGCGAAGGAAACAGCGGAGGGAGGCTCCACAGATGCCTTACGGGAATTTTCTTTATCTAATGTGGAATTTCCCGCTAAATTGTTCTATATCCTCAATGCTAGTGGTTTGTGCAAGAGTAGTGGGGAAGGGCGGCGGCAGATTCAAGGAGGTGGTGTGAAGCTGGATGGCGATCGCCTTTGTGAGGTTGAGTTAACGTTTGATTCTCCAGAGAAACTGGATGGCAAGATTTTGCAAGTGGGTAAAAAGAAATTTGTCCGGTTGGTTCCATAGATTGGTACACTATTTTTTGCATTTGTCAACCTTTTAACCCTTTTAAGCGGTTTTGGCAATGCTACCGTGCGACAGATTGAGAGCGTGCAATCCCTGTTTATGAAGGAATCATAAGTAAGCATAAGTTGAGCTGCTACGGAAGAGGGGAAAACCGTAGCGATTTGCCCTAGATAAGTACGGTTAATACGACTCGCCTAGACTAGCATTGTAAAGTAATTATTTATATAGTTACGGAAGATAACATTAGTTAAAAGTTAACCCAGGCTATAAAACGGTATACCCACTTCTCAAGTTTTTAGAAAAAATATGAAGCAAAAATTGTAGCTAATCTGCATTGTACTTGCAAGTTCTACATCGCGTCTTGTCATGTAATCCTCGATCATTTAAAACGATCGCAGGCAAAGATAGCTGACGAAAGCTTGTCAAGTATATATGTGCAAAGCGAACTTTCCCATCTAGTCTTCAACCTTGGGGACTAGTTTGCTAGAGCTTAGAAACTTGCTAGCCCTAACGTTCGCTAACTCACATATAGCCTTTCTCAAATGTATGAGGTACAACCAATGCTTGCCCAGTAAGGGTTTCATCCCTAAAAATGTACCTCACGCAAGCGAAAACCGCTATAGCGACATTATTGCAGTCGTTGGCAAAATATTCAACTGTGTTTCACTTCCTTTGCTGTAAGGAGACAGTAGAAGTATGCGAGTTGCTCAAGTTTCGCCTCTGTGGGAAAGGGTTCCCCCACCAGGTTACGGTGGCATCGAGCTAGTTGTTGGTCATTTGACTGATGAACTAGTCCGTCGCGGTCATGATGTTACCCTTTTTGCGTCTGGAGATTCTCAAACCTTAGCACGATTAGAATCGGTTACTCCCCAGGCGCTACGCCTCAATCCAGCGGTGAAAGAGCCTGCGGCTTATGACTTGCTTCAACTGAGCCGCATCATGGCACAGGCAGAAGCCTTTGACATAATCCACTTTCACACGGGTTTTACAGCTCTGCCGTTTGCAGAAATGGCAAAAACTCCGGCGGTGCATACGCTGCATGGTGGCTTTACTGAGGATAATCGCCCATTATTTACTCAGTATTGCAACCAAGCTTATATCAGCATTAGTGACGCGCAGCGAAAGCTCGAACCTCAGCTTAATTACGTGCGAACGGTTTACAACGGCATTAATCCCGACGATTATCCGTTCCACGCCCAACCTCAAGATCCGCCCTATTTGGCATTCTTAGGACGGATGTCCCCGGAAAAAGGACCGCAACACGCGATCGCTATTGCCAAGCAGACGGGTTGGCGCTTGAAAATGGCGGGTAAAGTCGATGTAGTGGATCGGGAATTCTACGAGCAAGAGATTGCCCCCCAAATCGACGGCGAACAGATTCAGTATCTCGGTGAACTTACCCATGAACAAAAGGTCGAGCTTTTGGGTAATGCCACGGTGACTCTCTTCCCGATTACTTGGAGTGAACCCTTCGGCTTGGTGATGATTGAGTCGATGTGTGCGGGGACACCTGTAATTGCCATGAATCTGGGTTCAGTGTCAGAGGTAATTGCTCACGGGAAAAGTGGATTTGTCTGCAACAGCGTGGAGGAAATGAGCGCGGCTATTCCAGCAGCCATAGAACTCAACCGTCAACAGTGTCATGACTTTGTGGTGCAACACTTTAGTGTCACCCAGATGGTAGACAGCTATGAGGCGGCGTATCACAAAATCTTGAACGAGCAGATGTCACGAAACGGGCACGTTCATGCACCTGTCTTGAGTCTGTAATCGGTTAGCTGGTTTTTAAGGTTAGAGAAAACGTATGCAAACGAATTTTTCTTGCCCTTGCTGCGGCGCTGCACTACTACGCCATGCAAAAGGCAACAGTCTCTACTGGTTCTGTACATCCTGCTGGCAGGAAATGCCTGCATCTGCACTGGCTAATATACTGCCTCCTGACAGTTTGTTGACTACCGTTGTTTCTCAGGACGTTCAACCTGAGACGGTTCCTTAGGTTTAATGCCACTGACTTAAGCCAAAATTTATGCAGACTGGGACTAGGGAAGGAAACCCAGCAAACCCTTGTAACACTTGGGTTTCGCTGTAGCTCAACCCCACCTACGGATTCTTGAATCTCTGCTTAAGTCAGTGCCATTCTTCTTATATGATGATGCCAAGACCTAGAACCGTCGCACCATCATGACTGAGAGCATCGGCAAAGTCTATCTCCTCGGGGCTGGACCCGGAAGCGTCGCATATCTCACCCTCCGAGGACAACAGCTACTCAATCAAGCCGAAGTATTAGTCTACGATGCTTTGGTAGACCCTCAGCTATTCAAGTTAGTCCCCACTAATTGCCGTCAGTTTGATGTAGGGAAGCGAGGCGGAAGCCCCTCCACTCCTCAATCTGAAATCAACCAACTGCTGGTAGAGCAATGCCAACAAGGTAAGCAAGTGGTGCGACTCAAAAGTGGCGATCCCTTTATTTTTGGTCGCGCTACCTCAGAAATTCAAGCGTTGATTGCCGCTACCTGTCCGTTTGAGGTTGTACCCGGAATTTCTTCTGCACTGGTAGCCCCGTTGTTGGCAGATATTCCCTTAACTGATTCTGTCCTAAGTAAATGCTTTGCAGTATTAACCGCTCACCACCCTGAAGAACTGGACTGGGAGACACTAGCCCGCATCGATACCCTATCAATTTTAATGGGTGGGCGTCATTTAGATACGATTGTCCGCCAGTTACAGAGATATGGGCGATCGCCTCAAACCCCCATTGCTGTCATTCGCGCTTGCGGACGCCCTGAACAGCAGGTTTGGGTTGGCACATTAGCCGATATTTTTCAGCAAACGGCTGGTGTGTCTCTCTCGCCTGTGGTAATTGTGGTAGGAGAAGTAGTGAACTTGCGGAATTATTTAGGGAATGGGGAATGGGGAATGGGGAATGGAGAGAGAGCGTTTCATTTGCCATTAGCTGCATTACACGAGGAGTCTAAGGTGCAATCGTCAACTCGACGCCAACTGTCCACTCAACGGCTGAAGGGCAAAACTGTTTTAGTCACTCGTTCTGCCGACCAGTCTAGTAAATTTAGGGATTTATTAGAATGTGAAGGCGCAACGGTTATTGAAATGCCTGCATTGGTGATCACGCCTCCTTCAAGTTGGGAAGCGTTGGATCGTGCGATCGCAAACTTATCAGATTTTGATTGGTTAATTCTTACCTCCAGTAACGGTGTCGAGTCATTTTTTGAGCGGCTCCTGACTCAAGGAAAAGATACCCGTACCTTAGCCGGCGTCAAAATTGCAGTTGTTGGCAAGAAAACGGCGGCTAATTTAAAAGAACGAGGATTGAAGCCCGATTTTATTCCCCCCGATTTTGTGGCTGATTCCCTGGTTGAACATTTCCCAGAATCCTTGACTTATAAAAAAGTTTTGTTTCCGCGTGTGGAGACAGGCGGGCGGGAGGTTTTGCTTAAAGAATTAACTGCCCGAGGTGCTGATATTGTTGAAGTTGCTGCTTATCAATCCGCTTGCCCTGAGCAAATCGCACCGGTTGCGTTTGAAGCCTTGCAAAGGAAAGCCGTTGATATTATTACCTTTGCTAGTTCTAAAACCGTCAAGAATTTTTATTACCTTTTAGAGGAAGCATTAAAAGATAAGGGAGATGTTACTCCTCATTCTCTTCTAGAAAACCTCTGTATTGCCTCCATCGGTCCCCAAACCTCCAAAAGTTGCTATGAATTATTAGGGCGGGTTGATGTGGAAGCTGAGGAATATACTTTAGAGGGGTTAACCCAGGCGATCGCTAGAAGATGATCTCAATCTGGCAGCAATCCCTTCTGCGCCAACCATTCCTGATTAAACAGCCGTGACTGATAACGAGCACCGCTATCACACAAGATAGTAACAATAGTGTGTCCCGATCCCATTTGTTTCGCAAGCGCTACTGCTGCGCCCACATTAATACCCGTAGAACCCCCCAAAAAAAGTCCGTCTTTCCGGAGGAGTTGATAAACAACATTCACCGCATCTTTATCGGGGATTTGAATAGCATCATCAATGGGGACACCTTCCATATTGGCAGTGATGCGACTGTTACCAATGCCTTCGGTAATAGAGTTACCCTCCATTGAAATCTCACCCTTCTTAATATAACTGAACAGCCCACTACCCATGGGGTCAGCAACGACTGATTTTATCGTCGGTTTTTTTTCCTTCAAAAACATTGAAACACCCGCAAACGTGCCACCTGTCCCCGTAGAGGTGATCCAAGCATCAATCTTTCCATCCGTTTGTTCCCAAATTTCCGGTCCTGTGGTTTTGTAGTGAGCGAGTCGATTTGCCAAGTTATCAAATTGATTTGCCCAGATCGCATTATCCATTTCTTGGGCAATGCGTCCAGAAAGCTTCACATAATTGTTGGGGTTTTTATAGGGTACGGCAGGAACAGGGCGCACTTCAGCACCCAGCGTTCTCAGGGCATCCATTTTTTCTTGGGATTGAGTATCGGGGATAATAATCAGACACTTGTAACCTTTGGCATTGCAGATATGCGCTAAACCAATGCCTGTATTACCAGCCGTACCTTCAACAACCGTACCCCCCGGTTTAAGCAAGCCTTTTTTTTCAGCATCTTCAATAATATAAAGCGCTGCTCGGTCTTTAACCGAACCGCCTGGATTCAGAAATTCAGCTTTACCCAAGATTTCACAACCCGTTTCTTCACTGAAGCTATCTAAGCGGATGAGTGGGGTATTGCCAACTGTTCCCACAAAGCCATTTTTAATATCCATATTTTTATTTTTTAAGGAGTCTGTTTTCCTCTATTAGGATAAGTGAAGCAAGTAAGGCGGGCATTACCCACCTTACTCAACCCTTACTTATTCGGTTGGGGAGTCATGCGCAGATAGGGCTTAAGTTCTTTGTAGCCCTTGGGAAATCTTTCCTTCAACTCTTTGGGATCTTTAATGGAGGGAACAACTACTACATCTTGACCTTCTTTCCAGTCAGCGGGAGTTGCCACTTTATAGTTATCGGTTAGTTGTAGGGAATCAATCACCCGCAGGATTTCATCAAAGTTACGCCCTGTGCTAGCAGGATAGGTAAATGTCAGCCGCAATTTCTTCTGAGAGTCGATGATAAAGACCGAGCGTACCGTTAAAGTATTGTCGGCATTGGGATGGATCATGTCATAGAGATCGGAGACTTGGCGATTTGGATCTGCCAGAATTGGGTAATTGACAGTGGTATTCTGGGTTTCGTTAATATCTCCGATCCAGCCTTTGTGAGACTCAACATCGTCAACGCTTAGGGCTAGCACTTTAACATTGCGCTTCTCGAATTCGGGCTTGAGTTTGGCAACCGTACCCAACTCGGTGGTGCAAACGGGGGTGAAGTCAGCCGGGTGAGAGAACAGTACTACCCAGCTATCGCCTGCCCAATCGTAGAATTTGATTTCGCCTTCACTCGATGCCTGTGTGAAGTTGGGGACGGTATCGCCTAATCGCAGAGCCATATCTAAAATTTCCTTTCTCAAGAGGGACAATTTTTTATCTTGCCACAAAAGACCGGTTTTCCGATGGACTTTTAGATCTATTTAGGATTTCCTCAGCTTTGTTTGATGCGAGTTATCATCGTCAGGTGTTTACGCTCGATAGTTTGGGTGTTGGCTTTGCCAATTGTATGTGGAATCGCAACAAAATATTATGATGTATACTACATTGAGGCACGATTTTGTGTTGTGCCAGTAGGCGAGTGCTCACTCACAATCAAATATATTTTAGACAACCCAAATTAAGTTCAAACAACCAGTTGAATGAAATTGGATAGTAACAAACTAAAAAGTGAAGCAGGGCTAGCCTGTCCATACCTGCGCCCAAGCATTGATGCAATGGTTGGCTACATCCCCGGCGAGCAGCCAAAGCCTGGGACAAAAATCATTAAGCTCAATACCAACGAAAATCCCTATCCACCTTCACCTGCTGCGATAGAAGTGCTGCGAAACTTGGATAGTGAATGGTTGCGACGCTACCCAGATCCCTATGCATCGGAGTTTCGTCAAGCGGCAAGCGAAGCACTAGGAGTTCCTGCTGACTGGATAATCGTTGGGAATGGCAGTGATGAAGTACTGAATTTAGTGGTACGTGCTTGTGCAGAGCCAGGGCGTAAGGTGGTATATCCCGTGCCAACTTACGTGCTATATCGCACGTTAACGCAGATGCAGTCAGCAGAGAATATTGAAATTTCCTATCCAGAGGACTACTGTTTACCAATTGAAGAACTGGTGGCAGCCAAGGGTGTGGTAACGTTAATTGCCTCACCCAATAGCCCGTCCGGGCATGTTGTTGCAAGCGCCCAGCTACGACAATTGGCTTCAAGGTTGTCTAGTGTTTTAGTGATTGATGAAGCTTACGTTGATTTTGCGGCAGAAACCGCCTTGCCGTTAGTTGAAGAATTCGAGAACGTAATTGTGCTGCGAACGCTATCTAAAGGCTACTCGCTAGCCGGTTTACGCTTGGGCTTTGGAATTGCTAATCCAAAGTTATTAGCTGGGCTGTTTAAGGTGAAAGATAGCTATAATATTGATGCAATTGCTTGTGCGGTCGGTGCGGCGGCGATACGCGACCAAGCCTATAAAAACGAATGTGCCACAAAGGTAAAGCGATCGCGAGCCCAGTTGGCAGTAGCTCTCAAGCAATTAGGCTTCCAGTTGTGGCCTTCTCAAACTAATTTCCTGTTGGCACAACCGCCCAAGGGTAATGCAGAACAAATTTATCTAGCACTAAAGGAGCAGGGGATTTTGGTGCGCTACTTCAATCAGCCTGGCTTAGAAGATAAACTTCGCATTAGCATCGGCACTAATGAGCAAAATCAAATGCTGATAGCAGCTTTGATTACTCTAACCTGAGTTCTGTTTAAGCAGCTTGGGACAATGAGAAGTCTAGATGCATCGATGGCTTCTTAGGTTGCCAATTCTCCATCACTGCCTTTGCACCAACTGCTCAATGGATTCTGCTTCCTCCTGTACAATCAACAGATTTTCCTTCAAATAGTCTACAGTCCAATACTCAGGAATACCCATCACCTCATAGATTAGCGAGCGATGGATGACCTGACTGACACGCCAGGTTATGCTGCCTGAGGAGGGAAAGTTGAGTTCAGGCGATCGTTCTGCTTTAGTTGGGATTAGTCTTCTATTAGGGCTAAAACTCTGGCGACCACAAATCAGCAACCGCCACCTCAAAACCAGGGAGCAAATCGGGAATACTCAAAACATCACCATCACCCAAAATAACGGCTTCCTGATTGGGACGATAAATTTCCACCGTATGCTTTTCTGGGTGAGTCAGAATCCCTACTTTTGTTCCTTGAGCGAGGAAATCCTTGATCTTATCCCTGAGTGCTTTTAAGCTATCGGTTGGAGACTTAACCTCAACCATCAGATCAGGAGCCAGTTGAGCAAAAGAACCGGGACTTTTGCGCAATCGCTCTGCTAGAACAAAAGAGACATCAGGTGCTCTTACATTAGAATTGGGGAGGTCAAAACCCGCACTCGAACCTGTCACACGTCCTAACTTGCGAGGTCTAACCCAGTTTCGTAACTGAGCAGCAAGTTCGAGGGCAACCTCATCTGATTCATAACCTGATGGACTCATAACGATAATGTTCCCCTCAACCAACTCCATGGGATAGTCAGGATTTTGTGCTTGTAATTTTTCCAGGTCTTTGCGGGTAAGAGTTGTAAGAGTTGCCATAGAACCTCCTCAAATAGTCTACAGTCCAATACTCAGGAATATCCATCACCTCATAGATTAGCGCTGGATGACCTGACTGACACGCCAGGTTATGCCGCCTGATGAGATAAAGTTGAACTCAAGCGCTCACTAATTCCACCTCAGTCTCTAAAATGAGCGAACCGACAGTTCTTTATCTTCTTTGCTCAACAGTCTTGAGACAGATATGTATAAGATGAGATGATAGAAAACAAAAATTAAAATTACGTGAAGAGAGACCCATTCTCTCTTCAGGATTGTTTTGTTTGAGTAAAGAGGAGAGTTGATGAACAGATTAGTTCGCCTAGTAGTAGTCTTAGGGCTTTTAGTCGGTTGCTTAGGTTGGTTCGGGTTGCCCCAGAGGGCAATGGCTGCACCGATGCCTTGGTCTAACGGGGCTTCTTTCAGTCAGGTGGCTTTGCAGGCATCACCTGTTTTAATTGCCGAGGCTACCTACCGCAATCCAGCGGATGACAAGTTAGCCACTGAGTTTGGTCAAAAAATCGATTTGAACAATACTCATGTTCGCGCCTTTCGGCAGTATCGGGGGATGTACCCTAACATCGCTAGCAAAGTTGTTCAGAATGCTCCCTATCAGAAGGTAGAGGACGTTCTGGATATTCCGGGACTTAGCGATCGCCAAAAACAGCTCCTGCAAGCCAACCTGGATAAGTTTACGGTGACCGAAGTCGATCCGACCTTCGTAGAAGGTGGCGATCGATACAATCCGGGCGTCTACTAAAACTAGAGTGCCAATTCAGGCATCGGTAAATTGGGTAGATTCCTAGAGACTAGGAGCTAAAGAGAAAGGGAGTAATGAGATAAGTTTTCTACTCTCTCCCTCTCCCCTTGCCCTAGTCTGCCAATCTACAGCACACCTACCGAATCGAATTCTCGTTAAAATTCTTTGTCTAACCCACTCCTTCAGGGGGTGGGCTATTTATTACAATTCATTAAATTTCCTTAGGAACCGAGCGAAGTTGAATTCTCTCCCCTCTAACTCTCTATCTCCCCTAGAAATGCCTACCCAGTTTGATGTTCTCGTGATCGGTGCAGGTGCAGCGGGACTTTACGCCACCCTTTGCCTGTCCGATACATTGCGAGTAGGACTGATTACGAAAGATACCTTATCCACAGGTGCCAGTGACTGGGCGCAGGGTGGGATTGCCGCTGCTATCGATCCGAAGGACTCACCTGTGCTGCATATCGAGGATACAATCAAGGCGGGTGCTGGTCTTTGTGACTCAGATGCTGTGCAGTTTCTGGTGGAACAGGCTGGCGATTGCATTCAGTCTTTAGTAGAGATGGGCGTTGCCTTCGACCGTCACGGCAGCCAGTTGGCATTAACCTTAGAAGCTGCGCATTCCCGTGCCCGGGTTCTCCATGCCGCTGATACCACAGGTCGAGCTGTAGTCAGCACTCTTACGGCTCTAGTATTGCGCTGCCAGAATATCACTGTTTTACAGCAAGCCTTTGCACTCTCGTTATGGATTAATTCCCAAACTGGATACTGTCAGGGAGTCAGCCTGATGTACCAAGGTCGTCTCAGTTGGGTACAGGCTGGGGCAGTCGTGTTGGCAACCGGAGGTGGGGGTCAGGTGTTTGTGCAGACGACCAACCCAGAGGTTAGCACGGGTGATGGCGTGGCAATGGCTTGGCGTGCTGGAGCTATGCTGCGAGACTTAGAATTCATGCAATTTCATCCCACCGCCTTGACTAAAGCTGGTGCTCCTCACTTTCTGATTAGTGAAGCCGTCCGAGGAGAAGGAGCTCACTTGGTAGATATTCAAGGACGGCGGTTTGCCTTTGATTACCATTCAGCCGGAGAACTTGCACCCAGAGATGTAGTCAGCCGTGCAATTTTTAATCATTTACAAAAGGGAGTGGGGAGTGGGGAATGGGGAGTGGGCTTCTGCCGTGAGCGTCAGTCGAACGGGAGTGGGGAGGATAATTCTCCAACGGTCTACTTAGACTTGCGACCAATTCCAGACGATCGCATTCGCCATCGATTTCCCAACATCATCCAAGTCTGTCAGCAGTGGGGAATTGACGTATTTCACGAGCCGATTCCCGTCGCTCCCGCTGCTCATTACTGGATGGGCGGCATTGCCACGGATTTGATGACTCGTACCTCAATTCCCGGTTTGTATGCCGTTGGCGAAACGGCAAGTACAGGGGTCCATGGTGCCAACCGTCTCGCTAGCAACTCTCTGCTCGAATGCATTGTGTTTGGTGCTCAGCTCTCGAAAATAACCCCTGAGAAATTAGCCCCGATTCCCGATTTCCGATTCTCCATTTCCGATTTAGCGATCGCGGACTGGGCTACTCAAATCGAAAAAATAGCAGCAATCCGCGCCGAGTTAAGACACCTCGTTTGGCAAAGTGCGGGTATTTCTCGGTCGGCAGAGGGTTTGAACAGTGCGATCGCTCAAGTTGAAATCTGGCGCTCTGAATTTGCGGCTCTGCCCTTGAGCCAACTGTTAATGAATTTAACCCCTACCGAAACCCTTAAGGTGAATTTACCCGATGCCGACCATCAGTTGCGAGGTTGGGGAGAGACTTACAATTTACTGGATGTGGCGCACTTAATTCTAAAAAGTGCTGCCTTTCGCACAGAGAGTCGAGGTGGACATTATCGCTCAGACTATCCGCACCCCGACCCTGACTGGCAAGTCCATACGTTAGTGCAAAGAAATCAATGGTGGAAATCGTCGCTAATCGGAACGTCATTTTAGAAAAATACCAGCAAGTTAAGACTTACAAAACGTTCCTTTTGACTCCCTGAAAAATTTGATCCTTAAAACTAATCAAAAAAACGGAGTTCCCTCAAGGAAGCTGGGGCAGAAATTGCCAATTCTGCTGCCGAGCCGACCTTAGCATCGGATTACGTTATTTCTGGGTACTGCACAAGATGTTGGGTTTAATAGCAGCTTAGGGCGATCAATCGGTGAGGATTCACCTACTATTTTTACTCAATAGAGAATAAAAAATAGTTACGAAACTCCAACAAAATAAATTATCCCCTAGGATCAGTATCTGCCTACCATGGATAGGCAGACGCCTGCCCACGAAAATACTTCGGTATTTTTATTTGCAGAGTCCTGAATGCAAGGGCTTGTCAGCCGATTGCCATTGGATACCCACTCCACTAAGTATTTATAGCCATTATGACATCAAATATTTATAATATATTTACGAAAAGTTCACATAAGTATACCTCTAAGCCGATTAAGTTAAAGAAAATTAACTCAAGTTAACCTGGTGGAATTGCTATAGAAATGGTTCATAAAGTGTCCAGTCGGGTAGTGACCTTGAGACTACCACAAGATCTGATGCAGGCAGTGATGGAGCAAGCCGAGGTAACGGGTCAATCCAGAACCGCTGTTATAGTTGGTGCACTGAGGCAAGTGTTTGCTGTTGCTGACAACACATCATCAGATTCACTCGAAGGCGTTCAAGAACAACTGAATACACTCAGCCAAGAAGTTGCTGGCTTGAATCAGAAACTAGGTCAGTTCGCAGAGGAAACGGTTTCAGATCACTCAGATAACAAGGTTGGTGTTCCAGAAGAAGCACTGCAACAATTAGTCGCTAAAATTGAGCAGCGATCGCGGATACTCGATCAAGTCCTTTCTGCCTCAGTCGATCACGTCTGTATGTATGACCGATTGGGCAGGTATACTTATGCCAACCGCGCCTTTCTACAGTCCTTGGGACTTGAGGGAACTGAACTGTACGGCAAGACTTGGGAACATTTGGGCTTGCCAGCAGAAATCATGAAACCTTTTGAAATAAAATTACGCACTGCCTTAGCAATAGGGCAATCCATTGCCGAGGAAATCAGCTTGCCTACGGTTAACGGTATCAGAGACTACGAATACATTCTCAGTCCTATTCATGGTGCAGATAGTACCGTTGAAGCCGTCGTGTATACGGCAAGAGATATTACTGAGCGCCAGCAAGCCCAAGAAGCCCTACGAGAATCGGAGGAAAAGCATCGCAACTTGTTTGAGTGGGCGCACGATTCTATCTTTATTACCGACCATTCCACCAATATTCTCTTAGATGTCAACGAACACGCGGCGCGGCGTTTAGGATACACTCGTAAACAACTGCTACAGTTACCGTCTGATAAATTTAGTCCTCCGATGAACCCTGATGAACGGAAAGCTGTACTTGAACAGTTGTGGCAAACGGGTAGCGTTACCTTTGAACACGTTCATCAATGTAAAAACGGCGCTCAGATACCCATTGAAGTGAGCAGTCGGGTGATTGAATATGGCGGTCAGTTAGCGATACAAAGCTTTATTCGAGATATCACTGAACGTAGACAGGCAGAATTGGCGTTGCAAGAAACCCATCGTTTCATCGAGCAGCTTACACAACTCTCACCCAATTTAATTTATATCCACGACTTAATTCAACAGCATCGTACCTACTTAAACCGTAACGCCAACGAGTTTTATGGTAAAACACCAGAAGCTATCCGAGGGATGGGGATGGTATTTTTTTCGGAATTCGTCCATCCTGAGGATTTGCCCAAACTCGTTGCTATGCAAAAGCGATTTGCTATGGCTAGAGAAGGTGAGATACTCGAAGACGAGCTGCGTATGAAAGACGCCAATAATCAATGGCAGTGGTTTCGGATCAAAGAAGTGGTGTTGAATCGAACCAGTGGAGGTTTACCTAAGCAACTTTTGGGTATAGCTATCGGAATGGGAGAGTACAATTAGCGATCGCCCTCCCTCTCAATCAATTATCCTATAGAACAGGCAGCATAAGCTGTCAATGGCAGGCTGGGAAACTATTCGGGTATTTTTTATTAAAACGTGCATCATGGAATCAACCACCACTCAAGCCCTGAAAGAATGGGCTGTTGCCGTTGATGCTTTAGAACAGGGCAAAACAATCGTACTGCTTCGTAAAGGAGGCATTCGCGAAGAAGGCAACCGCTTCCAAGTCGCCTATGACCAAGTTTTACTTTACCCCACTTACGAACATCAACAACCTGACTTACTCAAAGCTGAGTACACCCATCAGGTGACACCAGTCACATCCGGTTGGCATCCAGAAACCGTGCGGGTTGGGAGTTGGGCTGAAATTACTGATATTTTAAGGGTCAGTGAACCACCAGATCTTGAGGCATTGTCACCCTATCACATCTGGAACGAAAAGTTTGTCAGTGCACGTTTCAAGTGGAAGCCCCGTCAACCTCTCTACATCCTGTTGTTGCGGACTTATAAACTGACGTCCGTTCACCAGATTCCTTACCGTTCCGAGTATGGGGGTTGTCGTTCATGGATTGATTTAGCTGCACCGATTTCTTTAGAGGGTTCTGTTCCTGTTTTAGGTGATGGGGAGTACGTCAAGGAAACGGGTCAAATTTGTCAGGTTCTTAAGGAATTAAGGCTACAGAGAATCCCCAGGTTAAGAATGTAACACGCCAATACTACGTTATCGTGATAACAAAGCTCTACCACGACACTAGTTGGATTGACACCAGTCCTCATCAGCACGTACCCTTACACGCCGAGCCGGAAGTGCTCGAACTGTGATATTTAAATCTGGGCATTCATTGTCATCATCATCGTCATCATCATCTGGAGGAGGCGGACAACCAGGACGGCTAAAACTCCAAGGCGGGTCAGTATGAGGATACCCATTATATATACTTGCAGGACCGCCATTAAAATTTAGATAGAGAGGATAAAATTCCTCTCCCTCAGAGGTAAAAAATCGAAAACGAAAAACTGTATAAATTTTGTTAGAATCGAAATTTCTAGCTTGGTTAATACCAGAAACAGAATATATTACCTCCCACAAACAAGGAGATTCATCGACCCACCGAGGGGCAAAAATTTGATATTTCTCGTGAGAAATGCTACCGATATCAATAGCTTTATCAAATTCCAAAATAAAAGCTGTATTGGCTAAAGCATTCTGAGGAAAAGATAATAAAATAAATGCTGTACTCAAAAATGTTTTCTTAAACAAACTCATAATAATCCTCCAGATGATTCCACTCAAGAGATACTGGAATCCCAACTTGAGCTTGCTCATCCCCAGCCGTGAGATTAGACTCAATGGCATCCAACTGCTTTTGGCTCACATACTGGGATACAAGCCCACCAACCGTCACTGAGCGAGTTTTCTTCAACTGGTCAGTAATCGCATAAAGCCATTCAGCATCAACCGCTAAATCTGAAGGCTTAACCGAATACTTAACGACCTCTAATAACGCATCAACCCAACCTTGATTACCGCGTCGCTGAACAGAACGAACGTATACAACTGGGTCATAATCCAAGTTCGCTGACTCCCGCCAAAACTGAACCCATTGTTCAGTGTTTAAATAACTCTCAGAGAAATATTCAGGGGGCATTAACAACAAAGCATGATAGTGAGGATGAGCTTCACCTGTTTGGGAACGAGTAACCTCAAACGACCGAATATAGCCAGACGGAGAAACACTACGACGAGAAAGCAATCGATGCCATCCTTTAGCCATCGAATCAATCTGTAACCGCAATCGGTCAACAGGACAATTACGAACCGTGAAAGTCAGAAAAATCCAACGATAATTGGAAAAATCTGAATGCAGCCGGGAAAAACCCCGAAAAAACTTAGCCCTCCACTTAGAAACTTTTGCCCATTGACACAAGGGACATTGCCGACAACGACACCAGCGCACATTTTGAATATGAGCCAAAAGAGTATCCCCTCTTAACTCACCCGGTATCAGTCGAAAATCAAATCGAGGCGCACAATTCAAAATCCGCTCAGCATATCGCTGAAAATCTGGGCGCTCACTAGCGAGATAGGAAGCTACAATCCCCAAGCTGTACTGTTTCAAAGAGTCAAAATTGTCCATAAGTACAAAGCGCTGCAATTATGCCTATATTCTCAAGTAAATAGATGGCTTCGCCCTCGCTGCCCTCCACTCCGTTCCGGGCTACGCTGACGGGCTTCGCGCCCTACGGGTTAATCCTCAAAAGGCAACTTAACTCCCCATTGCGAAGCCTCGACCAGCTCAAACAATAGGGGTCAGGGAACGACTGAAGCTTAATCTCTTCAGAAAAATTCCAGACAGGAGATAAAATGGGAGAAGATTCAGCAATAGCCGCCTCAATTGCCGAATCAGCAAAAGTTTCATCTAGGAATTTCGCCGCTGTAAAATTCTCTGGTACAGAAACCAAAGTTCCTGGTTCTGGGTCAGCCAAAGCTTCTGAGTCAGGAGTAAGAATTTCCGAGTCAGAAACTGGTGGATCGGGAGTGAGAACTTGCGGCTCAGGTGCTGGTGGATCGGGAGTGGGAACCTCAGGCTCAGGTGCTGGTGGATCGGGAATAGGAACTTCCGGCTCAGGCGCTGGTGGATCGGGAGTAGGAACTTCCGGCTCAGGCGCTGGTGGATCGGGAGTAGGAACTTCCGGCTCAGGCGCTGGTGGATCAGGAGTGGGAACCTCCGGCTCAAGTGCTGGTAGATCGGGAACAGAAGCCCAATCAACACGATAAATATCTCCCTGGCCCTTCAAGATTTCACGAATCTGGGATTCAGACTGATTACCAATCAAAACATCAGGCGAACGCAAAACATAGCCAGACACTCCAAGATAAACTAAGACACTACCCTGGAGAGAACCAGAAAAATTAGTAGAGACAAAAAAAGAGGGAGAAGACGAAACTAGAAGAATATCCGAAAAAGGAAGCTCAAAAGAAGGTTGAGGAATTATACTCCAATTTCCTGTATTAACATCGATTGTGTAACGACTAAAAATATTAGGAGGAACAGGGATAAGAGTTGTTTGTTCTGCATCCAACCTACCCACACTAACAATTGAACCCGCACTGAAATTAATCGATTCTGCTTCAATAACGCCAAAGTTCAAAATAGGATTCTTGACAGAGGAACCAAAAACTAAAAACCGAGGTAAAGCTGAACTAGATGAATCAGAATCAAGAGGATTAACGGCAAACCATTCTGCCAAATCTTCAAATCGAATCGAAGTAGCTGTAGTCGCTGTAAAGGCAGCCGGAACGTTTATCTGAGCATTAGAACCAAAAACGATACCAGACGGATTGATTAAAAAGAAATTAGGAGTACCACCTGTAACAGTCAGTCGCCCATTAATGTAAGAGAAATTCCCTCCCGTTACTCGATTGAAAAGATTCTGAACTTCAGGCGGGACAAGAAAATCAAGAGACTGATTACTTCCTAAATTCAACTCCTCAAACGTATGAAAAAGATTAGCTCCTTTCTGGTCACCCCCTGTTACCTGATAATCATTAAGCTGCTGTTCAATCACAACAGTGGGAACCATAGGAGTAATTTGAGCCAAAACCAAAGATTCAATCATCAGCACACCTCCCTATAAGAAATCCAAGGTTTAAGAGGATTGACTAAACAAGGATTTTCCTCAACTCGTGCAAACGAGGAATAACACTTGAAAAGAAGCTTATCAAGAGCCGTAAGATTACCTTGATAAGTCTTCTCAGCTAACTTAAGACTAGACGCATAAGCCTTGAATCCTGTCACCTGTCCCCCTAACACTTTCCGCTCAAAAACTGTAAAATTACGAGCTGTAAAAATCCTGAAAAACTTACCAACTAACTCCTGATTCCCACCCAGTTTGTCACTATTCTTAGTTGGACAATCACAAAATATATACGCCGAAGTCAACTCTCGAATTGTTTTATCAGCCTGGTCTTTATATTGTCCTATCCAAAATATACGCCGCGAATCATGCCGAACTTGAGCTAAACTTGCTAGAAAATCTAAAGGAATGTTCTTAAAATTCCTAGCATTTAAATAGACAGCACCTGCTTCATCAATAATATAAAGAGTCTTTTTCTCTCGCATAAATTCACTCAGAAGAAGCTTATCACCAGATGCACAGGAACGAACTTGAATATACCCATGAATCAATCGACTCAAAAGCCAAGTGTAGCCATTATAAAGAAAATAGTAATAAAGCGCTTTGGCATTCAAATGGAAGTTAGTAATAATATCCAGTTTTAATGCCTCAGCAATCTCAAACCCCACTAAAAGACTTACAAATGTTTTACCAGAACCCATCTCACCAACAATACCTGTAATAGTTCCCGGTGGAATATAAACCATTAGAATTTACCTCCCATAATCTTATAAATTTTGAAAGGCACGACCAAAGAAAGAACCAAACTTATATTCTGAGCAGCCTCAAGAATTAACTGACCACCAACAAACGGAACCGCACCAGCCAACTGATTCGCTAAACTAGCTAACTTTAAATCCTCAGGAGTCGCTGGCAGAATTGAAGAAAAGGCTTTAGTAACGTTACAAAAAAACTCTCCAAATGTTCCCATAAATAATTCCCATTAGAGTACTAAGATGGCAAAATAGAGCATCGCCAAAACAACCCCTGGCTCCACAGAATGCCAAATATCAACTAGCCAACAAGCTTCCCATTCTTCCCCAAAGAACTCAGCGGAAGGACAGGAAAGAGAACCCAGAGAAGGAGCTGCATAAAAATCAAAGGGAAACCGAGTCTGAAACCTAGACTGGATACAACCTAAAACAGTCTGCTCATCAAAAGGATGAAACTCCGGTCCCGTCTCCACTTCAATCTCTACCTGCTGTGACCGCAGTACAGAAGGCTGAACAACAAGAAAACAAGCTGACAGCACTAAATACAGAAAAAGCTTCACAGTTTACCTCCAAAGTAAAGGGAGGCACTTAGCCCCCCTCATCAGAATTAAAGGATTAGAGATTCCTCAGAACGATATGATCATAGGCACGAGCGGCTGACCGGATACCTAACGGACTAATAACCAGACCACTAAAGGTCACGATCATCGCACCGAGGGTAGCAACCAGAGTGTCAATCTGCTTAATGGAATCATCGAAGCTAGTCTGAGCACGAACTGGAGCAGCGGAAAAACAAATGGCAAGAGACGCCACTAAAGCCAGAAAGAAATAACGCTGAATCACAGCACGTTGAAATCGACGAAAGGCTTGGAACATAATAACCTCACTTAAAGAAGTAAACAGTCAATGCCAGTAGGCTGCAAAAGCCCAGGTAAATCCCAGAAGCCGAGATAGCCCAATTCAGAGAATCCTGAAAAAAGGAACCCATCTCAGACGTTAACTGGGGGAGGTCGGGCAAGGTTTGCGCAAAAAAGAACAAAAAATCTGACATAATTCCTCCTATTTACTTTTAAGAAAAAAACCAACACCTAAAGCGAGAGCGAAAGCTGAAACAATCCCCAATCCTTCTCCTGTAAAAAAGCCAACTGTGCCAGAAACAGCATCGCCAACCATTTGAGAAGGACTCCCATAAAGAGCAACAGTCTGATTGACACCAGGGCAGCAAGGATGCAGTCCATAATCTCTATCACAGTCGATGTTAAGCTGAGATTCCTGTTCATCAGTTATAGGCAGCTCGTAGGGACATTCGTTCATCGCCTTATTAAGCCCTTAAAAACAGCTATGCCAGCTACTGCCGAAATAAAAGTGATGACATTCGGCATAATATACTGAACAATATTCTGTTGAACAAAATCCTGTGGTGTCAGATTATCGGGCATCTGAAATTGAATATCCGCTAAAAAATTCATCATTTTCTTGACCCCCGACGAACAACTTTTGGACGGGTAGAACGACGTTGTAGATAAACAGAAAATGCCCAGAGGAAGATAACAAATAAAATCCAGACAAGACCAATTTTAATTATCCAGGGAGCTACTTGAGTAGCAAACCAAACCATAACTAATTCCTCGGAAGAATTACAAAGAAAACATGAAGCAAAAGCCAGAAAAGAACAACTCCAACAAGGTGAGATATTAACCCAAACCATTCAGGAGTAAAGTACAAGGAAGTCGTCACTAACTCGGAATTAACCAACAAACTTGATTCAAGCAAACGAGACTTAATCTCTAAAGGAGCTTGTTGACTAGCAATTAACAGGCAGTCAAGAAACGTTGGGAGGGCAAGAAAATTGTCTGAATACTGGCAAACCCCATCTGAAAATTCCACTAAAAAGCCATTATCTTGATAGCTAAATAGTGTTAAGAAGATAGATGGCAATACGCCAGAGAATACTGAATCCATAAATTAAAGTAACAGCGCTCAAAATTAGGTCAAGAAGCTGATGGGAAGCTTGAATAAACTCAAAAAACTGCTGAATCATGCACTAATCAGCTCAGAATTAATAGAGGATTCTAATTCCTCAAGCTCATTAAATTGCTCTTCAACAGGTTCAGATTTCCAGTTCAGATGATGACCATCAATTTCTTTTAGCTCCAAAAACTCGAACCAGGTGCCGCCTTGTTCTTGAGAGCCGTAGTTGTCGATCGCTGCTCGAATAGACGCTACGCAACCGGGACGAAGACCTAAATCTTTGAGTTTTGAGTAAACTTCTGAAGTAACTTTGCATTTCCAGAACACTTCAGCTTCTTCAGCAAAATCAGCGGATTTTTCTTTCCCTTTCTTACCCTGTCCCCAGAAAATTGGGGTAACAAATTTCATTAAAATCTTACGGGGTGCGTTTCGCTTTTTTTCTTCCTCCCGCTGTAGTGCCCATTCTAGGCTAACTAGTCGCAGATTGGGAAAGATTCCAATATATCGATGTTTGACTGTTGCCATAAAACCTCCTCAAAAAGGAATAGACTTACAAAACCAATCGGAGATACCAAGAACTTTCTCCCCAAACTCATCAATTAAGTCACAATCAACAAAGGGAATCATTGAGAAACAAATTAAGGGATAAACTAGCAAACGACAATAAAAGTTAAAATAGAGGCGATTATTACCTATAAGTTTGCCGTGCAAAAATCCCCAAAATAAAATCTGCCAGTTCCAATTAGAGTCATAAAGCGGCATCTGAATCCAAAACCTCCTTGAAAAAATCAACAAAGAGTCTCCCTAGCCATTAGCTTTAAGCCAATAGCTTGATAATCCCAATCTAGGGAGACTCGCTATACCAAGGTTTCTATTCTTTGGTCTGAAGACCTAACACCATTAAAAAGGCTCCCTGGCTAAAGGGAGCAAAATTGGGGACATAATGTCCCTGATTATTAATTTTTGTAAAGCTTTAACTAATGACGGCTCCAAATCTCGTGAACAGTAGCTAGGCAGAATTTATGAAATAAAGTTGGAGAATGACAATTACCTTTAAAAAACCAACGCTTAACAGTCTTGGGTGAACAAAAGCAAATCTTAGCCAGGACCGGATAAGAAACATCCCAATACTGCAAAAATTCCTCTGGCTCCATTTGGGGAAGCTCTAGTAATGCTAATGCCTGCCAATGCTTACACCCAGGAACGCGGGGATGTCGAGGGGAACTCATAACTACTCCTCAAACTACTTACCTGATAAAAGCAATCCATCTTTACTGGTGACGCCGGCACCGAACACCACTTCGTTAAATTCCCCGCGCCCGACACCGCCTACTATCATCATCCAAAACACTTAATCGATCTAAGGCGGGTCGGGCGTCCGCAAGCCGGGGAATTTTGTTCGGTGCTATAATCTATTTTTTGTGGCTTTCATAAGTAATTACTCCTTACTAGTTATCAGTTATGGTTCTTGAACAAACCTAAATCATCGGGTAATTCGTCAAGCGACCTACCTAAAGCACGACAAAAGGCTTTCATTTGAAAAACCGTTAACTCAGGTTCATCTTCTCCACTTTCCCACCTACTAATAGCAGACTGAGTTAATGATTTAGTTCTTGTCTTATCAGGAATCTGCCTAGCTAACTCAGCTTGAGTCAAACCAGCTTCCTCCCTCAAACGACGCAAAACCGATTTATCAATCTTCTTCAGGGACATAATAACACAAATATAAGTATACTCATTGACAAGCTTCTGTCTCATGAGTATACTCATCTCCATAGACAACAAAACGAAGACAGCCCAAGCACCCGACAAAAGTGAAAACGGCTATCTTCTGAAAACGTCTATTAGTGTCCCATGAAAACTCTGGATCAGTAGAACAATTTCATAAGTCGTTGCGTTCGCAGGAGATTCTTGACTGGGTACTTTTGCAGGTTCACTTACTCCCACTTATTGAACCTTGAAAAATGAACAGAAAGATACTCGGCGGAGATATCTGTAAAGACCGTGTTGTCTGTTGGCTTCTAGAGGACAAGCCCGACCACCTACGGAACTTTTGGAAATCTCAACTCAAATCGAGATCCAAAGACCCCGTAGAAGATACTCAAACTTTCTACTTCACCAAGACAGGCATATCCCATCTGCTTAAACTCAAGCCTGATGTTATTGTTCTAGAGCCTACGGGAGTTCATTACTCTTGGTTGTTAGCTCACATCTGCCACTGTGAAGGGATTGAGGTGTTATGGGTTGGTCATTGTGAGGCAACTCACTACCGCAAATCGAACAAACTCCCCGATAAAAACGACCTAGCAGATGCCTTAGCTCTAGCTGCTTATGCTCATCATTACTGGGGAAAACCCGATCAGTTCCTCCAGTTCGAACCCGGTGCAATTGTACAAATCAAAGATTTATATCTACAGATGAAATCTCTGACCCGCGTACAGTCACCCATCATCAACCGAGTCAGGCAACAACTGTGCCGGGAGTTCCCAGAAGCCGCTTTTAAAGATTCCAAAGTTGGCAAGGACGGATTAACACCTCTTTGGGCATGGCTTGGGAATGTTGAGCGCCAAGGAGTACGGCAAAATTTCTACTATGACCGTCTCTACGACAAGTCAGTCGCACCAGCTTACGGCATTGAAATCAGCCAATTCTCACAACGATATGCTCAACTACTCTGCCAAATCCACTCCTGGGAGCATGAAGCTGAGAAAAAACTAGCAGAACTGATTCACCTCCCACAGTTCAAACGCTACAATCAAATCTTTGATAAGTTCGGAATTGGACTCAGACTAGGAGCGCTGTTACTCTGTCACATTTACCCACTGAGTAAGTTTGAATCTTTGGGCAGTTTTAAAAAGCGCCTGGGGATGGCAGGAGACGAGATAAGCAGCGGCGACCGTAAAGGATGGAATGCTGGGAGCGGCTCGAAAATGTGCCGAACTGAGCTTTACCTCTGGATTCTTTGTATCATCGCTCCTAAGAAAAACCGTCCTACCGGAGAAATCGGTCAAAAGCTCGGAGACTTCTATGACACACGTCACGAGCAGTTTGAGACGAATAATGAGGGTAACGGTAACACCTTTGGGAAACTCATCATCAGCCAGACCGCTGCTTATGGTACAAAGCTACTTTTTAAGGAACTCAAAAAAGCTCTGATGCTGAAAAACTAAAGGCTCTCACACCACATTACTACCTGAATTTTCCTGAATATTCGGGTAGTAACTTCTACCACTAGGCTCTAAGTCTTTATACTTAGAGCCTCTCTTCGTACTACATTGGCAACCTAGAGTGAAAGTGAAAGGGAAGGGCAACAAGAAGTCAACTATCCCTCTTCTGTCACTTTCCGAAATTCTGACGAATTTCCGTCATTACAGCCAACTACACCTAACGCAAGAATCAGGGTTGGCCCCCCATTTTTCGCAATCTGACAGAAGAGGGATAATAGTAAACGCAAGTATGTCTTTATCAGAGGCTTGGCAGTCATGACGCTCACATCCCAGCAAATGACGCTATTAGAGTATCTTAACTATGACGATGGCACGGATACTCTTTATGAATTGGTGAACGGGGAGTTGGTGATTATGCCGCCAGAAAGTGAACTCAACAGACGGATTGCCATGTTCTTGTTAGTCTGCTTTCTGCAACAGGGAATTCCTGCTTATCGGTTGACTCAGAAGACAGAATTGGTAGTGAGTGGTTCACGGGCAACGACGCGCTTACCGGATTTAATGGTGCTTTCTGAAGAACTGGCAACGGCGTTAGAAGGGGCGAATCGGTCTACTGTGATGATGGATATGCCGCCGCCAGAGTTGGTGGTTGAAGTGGTGTCACCCGGGAAAAAAGGCATCGACCGAGATTATCGTTATAAGCGGTCTGAGTATGCAGCGCGGGGGATTGCCGAGTATTGGATTGTTGACCCGATTGAAGGGCGAGTCACGGTGTTGGAGTGGGTGGAAGGGTTGTATGAGGAGCGGGTTTTTCAGGGGAATGAGCCGATTGTTTCGCCGATGCTGCCAAATTTAGATTTGACCTGTGAGAGGGTAATGAATGCGGGAGGTTGAGCTGAGGTAGAGTTGTATGGGTAAACTTTTTGACCTGTATGCTGAATTAGAACGACGAGCAAGACGAGAAAATATTCCTCTTCGTCAAAAATCTAATTTTGAAATTCCTACTCCCCACTCCCTAGATATTCAAAAAATTCTGAACTCCTGAACGTCTTCATTCAGTGTTAATTGTTCATTCATCTGAGTTGATATTGATAGAAAACAGCAAAACTTTTGCAAATTGCCAGAAGGGTGAAGAGAGTTTATCTCTAAATTCTCCCCAACTCTGCTGCTGCTGTACTCTCCTACTGACAACATCTTAGCTCCTCTAGGTTAGGAGTGGGTTAAATTACGGCAAAAGCAAAGATTTTTGAAATTGTTGGCAGGGGACTTGACAAATAAGATTTTTTGTTCAATCCTTACCAAGGGCTTAAAAATAGCACTTAAGTTATGCTCTAGTCGAAGGAGCTTAACTTAAACGAAGCCTTGGGGTGTTTATCTATACATTTTTACAAAGTCTTTATAGATTTGTTTACGAACTCTTCATTTGTACTTAAGCAAACACTCCTGTTCCAGCTTCAAACTATTGATATCAGTAATGTAGTCCGGTAATCAGCGGTCGCCTAATGCTTTCCCTCTCAATAATGGACGGTTTATCTTGGAGGCAACCCGTATTAGCTCAAGATGTCACCCTGTCTGACAGTGTGGTAACGATGGTATTTACTGACCTTGTTAGCTCCACCGCAGTCAAAAAATACTTGAATGGTAGTGATATTACTGCCCGGAATCGTCTCTACTTTGACAATATCCTCAAGCCGCACCGCCAACGAGTCGAAACCAGTCTAGCCATTTACGGGGGGCGTGTGGTTAAGACAGAGGGCGACGCTTATTTCCTGGTTTTTGCCAGCGCTGCTCAGGCAGCACAATGGGCTGTAGCACTCCAAATTAGCCACATGACTGACCCCATTGATACTCCACTGGGTCCGTTACAAGTCAAAATTGGGATGCACACGGGCAGTCCTCTCCCAGACGGGGATGATTTTATTGGAGAGGAAGTAGACTATGCGGCTCGTGTTTCCTCACAGGCTAGGGGTGGGCAAATTCTGCTTTCGGAAGTCACAACGGTACTTGTACGCAACGTCGGGCTAGTTGGTTCAAGACTGGTGCGGCGTGGCACTCGCAACTTGAAAGGCATTGGCAAAGTGCCGCTTTTTGAACTGCTTTACCTTAGTAAAAAGCAACAGCAGCTTCAGAAAACCAGGAAACCACAACGTTTGGGTGTTCAACTGTTGGCAAGTCTTGCTGGTGCAAGTGTAGCCATTGGTGTTGGTTTATCAGGGATGCTACAACCCTTAGAGATGAAGACGTTTGATCACCTGATGCAAGCGCGTCCTCAAAATGAAGCGCCCGATCCGCGCTTGCTGTTGATTACCATTACCGAATCAGATGTGCAGGCTCAATCCCCTGAAAAACGGAAAGGTTCGTCTTTATCCAATTCCAAATTAGATCAACTGCTCAAAACACTGGTACAGTATCAACCGCGAGTGATTGGCATCGACCTTTATCGGGATTTTCCGATCGAGCCCCAGCATCAAGATTTAGCCAACCGCTTGGGGCAGGACAATCGTCTGATTAGTGTATGCAAGATTGGTGAATCTGAAGAAAAGCCTGGTATTCCACCGCCGCCAGATATTTCATCAGATAGCGTGGGAGAGCGGGTTGGTTTTAGCGACGTTGCCACCGATTCCGATGGGATTGTACGTCGTCAGTTGTTAGGTTTAGCTCCTCCCGAACAGTCAGTTTGTCAAACGAGTAATTCTTTGAGTTTAGCGATCGCTCTGCGGTATCTGGAACCGGAAGGCATTACGGCTCAACTGACTGAAACCGATGATTTGCAGATTGGCAGTGCTGTTTTTCGCACCTTACAAAAGAACAGTGGCGGTTATAACCCTATTGATGCGGGAGGCTACCAGACCTTACTCAACTACCGTGCTACCGGTTCGATGGATGCGATCGCTCCTCAATATACCCTTAAAGAGGTGCTTGAGGAAAAGAAGCTCACCCCCGAATTAGTTCGCGATCGCATTATTCTCATTGGTACTGTTGATGAAACTTTTCAGGACTTTCACGTTACTCCCTATCATCTAGCTGGGCAGTCCAAAACAGCAGGAGTTGTTCTTCAAGCCCATATGATCAGTCAAATTATTAGTGCAGCTCAGGATGAACGTCCCTTGTTATGGTGGTGGTCGCAATGGGCGGAATATCTTTGGATCGGCAGTTGGTCTTTAGTTGGATGTATCGTCACTTGGCGCTGTCGGTCAATCTTGGTAATGAGTATAGCCGTCGGAGGAACACTATGCATTCTCTATGGGGGCTGTTACTTCATCTTCACTCAGGGAGGTTGGGTTCCCTTCGTCCCATCAGCCCTAGCGATAGTGGTTACGAGTGGGCTTGTTAGGGTTTATTATTCACATCCAGTCTTAGCCTATTCAATCGCCTAGTTTGGTTTTTTTGCTTGCGGTTTAACCTAATTTTTATTAATTTTAAGTAGTCCGACATCAAGAAACGTAACGTTGCCAAAAAAATAATGAAATCGCCCGAACTTTCCTCCACTCCCAACCCCAAGGCTTCCCTCATTAGTAACCTTTATTTGTGTCAAGTTGCTGAGTAGAGAAAGCCAAGTTATAATCGATTAAGATTTCGCGTTTATCCGGATACTGATACTCAGTTTAGTATTAGTTACTATTCCATAATAGACTTGATTTAAGTCATGAAAAGGATATGGTTATCGTTTCAGCAAATAAAGCGTGCTGTAGCGATCGCATCGGTGCTCAGTGTCTGTATCATTAATCCTATTAACGCTCAACCTCTACCGAATAGAGGGGCTGATAACGTTTCATCGCTCAGGCAGATTCATTTTAATTCCCCAGACCTCACGGGCAGGGGACGCCCGGGCGATCGCAAAAGTGCAGCCAGTCGCGGTCAATGTCACCTTGGTAACTCCTCCGAATCGCTGTATGCTTTAATTCCTGATACAAATTTGGGATTAACGGTAGACGGGCATCCAACGTTTTGGTTCTATTTTCCCGACCAAGTTAGTAAATTCCACTCCATGAAATTTGCGCTGTGGAGTGAAAAGGGTCAGAAAATTTACGAAACGACCTATCAAGCGGCAACTATTCAACCGGGTGTTGTCAGTATTCCTGTGCCAGAAACAGCACCCGTGCTAGAACAGAACCAAAACTACAACTGGATTTTGACCGCTTATTGCGAAGACCCACAACAGGCATCTGATCCAACAGATCCCCAAAAAGTCCGAGTCAGAGGTTCAATTCAGCGAATTACACCCACTCCAGAACTAGAGCAAGAACTCAAAGCCGCCGTCACACCCCGAGAACAAGCATACCTCTACGCTCAGAAGGGTGTTTGGTTCAATGCCTTAACCATCCTCGGCAATCTTCGCCGTACCGAAACGGGCAATGGAACCCTTGACACTGATTGGACTAATTTGTTAAGTGATATTGGTCTCAACGAGATTTCGCAGAAACCGATTGTCGAATGCTGTAGGGCTTCTAGCAACTAAATATAGCGTTTCTTTATCTACGGAGGTACACCCTCATGAAGGTAGGGAGTAGGGAGTGGGGAGTAGGGAGTAGGGAATAGGACTGTACCTCATCTAAGTGAGAACCGCTATAACCCTCTTCTGTCAGACTGCGAAAAATGGGGGTCAAACCCTGATTCTTGCGTTAGGTGTAGTTGGCTGTAATGACGGAAATTCGTCAGAATCTCGGAAAGTGACAGAAGAGGGATAAGTAAGTGAGTATTACTATTTGTCGTTGAAGCAAGGCAGAGGGTATAAGGCAGAAGGGAAGAGAAGTTGACACTCTTAAGATTTTTTAACATACCTTCATTTACGTCGAATAGCTTAGAATAAGAAGGGGAGCAAGGAAGAGACGTTGACTACCTTGAAGTCCCCTTATTAATATGTCAGCGTGTCGTACATCGCAACTGAGTTGTATTTATCTGAGTAGCTTCTGAGCCAAAAAGGGTCAGCTTCTCTAAATCTGGCGATTATAACGGCAGTTTCCTGCCAGAAGAAAAGACGCAGTGTAAGCGCTCAAGAATTAATCAAGTCCAGGTTCCTGTAAATTTGTCCTAAGAACGAGCGTCTTTTCCACGGGTAAAGAGCTGGCTCTAGCTTTGTACAGCCAAGCGGTCGAACCAATCTGGCGTGCCTGTAAGTTATATCTGAGCTATACCTTGTCTATTGCAAGATTAAGAAAAATCCCCAGTTTCCTTCAAATGAAAAACAGTGTAAATTAAAGTCGTGTCAACTTACTAAACCAGCTTGGTAAAAATAACCCATCAGTTGGGATGCGATGAAGAGGGAGTGGGGAGTAGTGGGAAACTTATGGTAAATTTCCGCCGGGTAGTCTAGTCCAATAGCAATAATAAACAATAGGGGGAGTATTCTCAAAACCTTGACGATCACTGAGAGTTGATAGTATACCACGCCTCCCGCTACTCCGCTCTTGAGCCGATGACCGCTTCATCTGATTAGGATTCGGTGCAGCTACCTACTTAGAAAGTTCTGTTGATAGGGGTGAAGAACGCTTATCGGTGAAGTTCGCACTATCAATTCCACCCATTTTTCATACAATCGATTACCCCCATGGTTAATGCTGTCGTTAAAGTAACAACTCTGCTGTTGGCTGCCTTACCCATTTTGGGAGCGCCCAACCTGGCTTTATCAACAAGCCTTTTAAACGATAATACTATAGTTAAAGACGCATTACCCAGTAATCATTCGGTAATAGTGGCTCAGTCTATTACTCCTGCTGATGGTACGGGGACGAATGTCACTCTGACGGGCAACGAATTCAATATTGACGGTGGCACGCCTTCAACGGATGGGGCGAATTTATTCCACAGCTTCTGGGATTTTGATCTTTTAGCCGGTGAAGTTGCCAACTTTTTATCGAATCCCCAGATTCGCAATATCTTAGGGCGAGTTGTTGGTGGTCAGGCTTCAATTATTGATGGTTTAATTCAGGTAACGGGGGGTCACTCCAATTTATTCTTAATGAATCCAGCCGGGATAGTGTTTGGCTCGAATGCTAGCTTAAACGTCCCAGCATCCTTTACAGCGACAACCGCCACTGGCATTGGTTTTGCTGGAGATAATTGGTTCAATGCCATTGGTACGAGTAACTACCAGAACTTAATAGGTAATCCCACCCAGTTTGCCTTCGATTTAGCTCAACCTGGCACTCTGATTAATGGGGGCAATCTGGCAGTATTGCCGGGAGAAACTTTAGCCTTACTGGGTGGCAGTGCTATTAATACTGGTCAACTGACGGCACCGGGAGGTACGATCGCTATTGTTGCAGTACCAGGTCAGCATCGCCTCCGCATTAGCCAACCGGGACTACTGTTAAGTTTAGAAATTGATTCGCCACGTCAGGTAGATGGTCAGATGGCATCCATTCGCCCTCAAGATTTACCACTGCTACTGACGGGTTCGGCACAGACGGTAGAGACGGGACTGAACGTTTCTCCAACGGGTCAAGTACAGCTCAAAGAGTCGGGGATTCATGTAATAGCAGAGGCAGGTGAGGCAATTGCTTCCGGCACTCTGGATGTTTCTAATTTTTCCGAAAATAGCAATTCCCAATCGGTAAATGTTTTGGGAAACAAAGTCGGAGTCTTTGACGCCACGATTAACGCTTCTGGAATTAATGGGGGTACAGTGCGGATTGGTGGCGGTTATCAAGGTCAAGATTCCGTGTTTAATGCCTCCCAAACCCTAGTCAGTGAAAATTCAAAAATTACTGCTGATGCTTTAACGAATGGGAATGGGGGTCAGATAACGGTTTTTGCAGAGGGAGTGACAGGCTTTTACGGGGATATTAGCGCCCGTGGTGGAAACCGGGGAGGTGATGGTGGAGTTGTGGAAGTGTCGGGTAAGGAGTTGCTAATTTTTACAGGTTTTGTAGATGCAGGTGCTTCTGAGGGTAAACCTGGCAGTTTGTTACTCGATCCCAAGGATATCATTATTGGAGACTCCACCTCTCCCTTGGCACAACTCTTTAATCCGAATACCTCAACAAGCAACCAATTTGGCTATTCAGTAGCAGCGGTGGGGTCGAATGTCGTGGTGGGAGACCCAGGCGACGATACACTAGCATTAAATGCAGGTGCTGCTTATTTGTTTGATAGCAGTGGGATGTCACTGCAAGAGTTTTTTAGCCCCAATCCTACTGTTAATGGTGGGTTTGGGACAGCGGTAGCTGGGGTGGGGTCGAATATACTGGTGGGTGCTCCTGGAGATATGGGAACAGGAGCCGCTTACCTGTTTAATACCAGTGGGATGCGACTACAATCCTTTCGCAAGCCTACTCCAGTAAGCGGCGATCAATTCGGCTTTTCAGTTACTGGGGTGGGGTCGAATGTGCTGGTGGGTGCTCCTGGAGATGACACTGGGGGAATGAATGCGGGTGCTGCCTATTTGTTTGAGAGCAATGGCAACCCCCTGCAAACCTTCACCAGTCTTAATGCGACAACGAATGGTCAATTTGGCTATTCGGTAGCTGGGGTTGGGTCAGATATACTTGTCGGTGCCCCAGGAGAGAACATATTTGTGGGTAGCATCATCAGAACAGCGGGTGCTGCCTATTTGTTTGAGAGCAATGGCAACCCATTGCAAAGGTTCATCAGTCCTAATCCTACGGATGGTGGTAAGTTCGGTAATGCAGTGGCTGGAGTCGGCTCGAATATACTCGTGGGTGCTCCTGGTGACAATTCTGGACTGGGAACTATCGGTGCTGCTTATCTGTTTAACAGCAGTGGCGAACCGTTGCAAACCTTCGAGAATCCCAATCCTACCAATAGCGGTAAATTTGGGACTTCCATCACGGCAGTAGGCTCGAACGTATTAGTGGGTGCCCCTAGCGATAACCCAGGGCAGGAAACGACAGGTGCTGCTTATGTGTTTGATTTAGAGAGTGGCAACTTACGGCAAACCTTCCCCAACCCTGACACACTCAGCAATTTCGGTAATGCAGTAACTGGAGTGGGAGGGCAGATATTCATAGGAGCGCCTGGAAATCCTGACGATACAGGAGTTGTCTATGGGTTTGCATCGAGCTTCACCTTTGAAGATAATCCCAACCAACCCGTTACGATTGATGCCAGCACCATTACCAATATCACTAGGACGGGAACTGATATGGTGCTACAGGCTAATAATGACATTACTGTAGATCGGGCAATTATTACTCAGTCGGGGGGAGTTGGAGGAGGGCTAACCTTACAAGCAGGTCGGAGTATTTTTGTCAATGCCGATATTGAGACGGCTAACGGTGATTTAACCTTAGTTGGTAATGATACTAATGCGATCGCTCAATTTCGTGATCCAGGACAAGCTGAGATTGTTATCTTGCCTGGAGTAACGCTTAATTCAGGCACCGGCGATACAACCATTAGGCTGGATACGGGTGCTGAAAGTGGGGATATTACTCTAGGCAATATTATTGCCGGAAATCTGATTGTAGAAAACAAGAGTCTGGGGGGTGGTGTAGAAATTCCGGAAATGACAGCGATTAACCTCACGGGAAACGCTGACATTACCACGACGGGGGGTGACATTCTCAGCAGCAGTACTATCACCACGGCTGGCGGTGAGATTCGCTTCAGCAGTCAGGGTGGCACGATTCAAGTTGATAATGCCTTGACTCTCACAGGTGACACTTTCCTTTCTACAGGTATTGGTGGTGGTGATATTCTCTTCAACAATCAGATTGATGGCAACCGCAACCTCAACCTGACGGCTGGAACTGGCAACGTTAGCTTTGGGGGTGCAGTGGGCAGTATCACCCCAATGGGTAACATTATTATTGAAAGTGCGGGTAATATAACGGCAAATAATGCGATCGCAGCTAATCGCTTCACTCAGACTACATCGGCAACAGGTGCGATTAACTTGGCAGACTTACAAATTTCGGGTGGGGATGTAAAGCTAAGTACCGCGAACAATCTCACTACGGGTAATATTACGACGGCTAGGGGTGATATTAATCTGACTAGTGAGACGGGAACTGTTAATAGTGATGATTTAAATTCCGGTGGTGGCAAAGTAGAGCTGAGGGCTAGTAGTAATCTGACTACGCAGACTATCACCTCGGTTGGTGGGGATATTCAGGTAACAAGTCAGACGGGAAGTGTAAATAGCGGTGACTTAGATTCCGGCGGTGGCAAGGTGGGAGTCAGTGCTAATACTAATCTGACTCTGGGTAATGTCACTACGGCAGGCGGTGAGATAAACCTCACCAGTCAAACCGGAGAAGTGAGCACTAATAATTTGAATTCCTCGGCGGCAACTGGGGGTGACATCACGGTGAATGCGGCTATCAGTATTAAGACTGGAGCGATTGATTCTAGTGGTACTGAAGGGGATGGCGGCAATGTCACTCTTGATCCCCTCAATGATATTAGTGTTGCCTCTATCAATGCTCAAGGGGGATCTCGTGGTCAAGGTGGTAATGTTGATATTACAACCCAGAGATTTTTCCAATCTACCGATAGTTTTAGCGATCGCAACGGTACAGAGGCTAGCATTTCTACCGCTGGCGGTAATGGTGGTGGTGCTATTACCATTCGTCATGATGGCGGTGCCAGGAATATTCCCTTTGTGGTGGGTGATGGGAGTGAGAATGGGACGGCGGGAGCAATTACGAGTGGGAATTTTACGATTTCTCCCAATCAGTCGTTTCCAGGAAGCTATACGTTGGGTAATATCCGCCTGATTACAACTGATCCGAATAGTCCCACGAATCCTAGTCAACCCAACCTATCATTAGGGATTGATTTTAGTAAAGATTTTCAGTCCATCCTAGAATCACTGACGGCGACGAAAGACAGTTCTACTACTAATTCCCCAATTATTGACTTTGGTGTGAATGAGGCGGAGCGACGTTTTACCCTGGAATTTCAGAAATATCTGGGGCTCCAACCCACTCCCATTCTCACCCTAGACGAAATTCGCGATCGCTTGCGCAATATCGAGGCAGCCACTGGCATCAAACCGGCTATCATCTACGCGGTGTTCGTACCCGAAACCACTGGGAATGAAAAGGAGCTAGAACTGATTTTGGTAACAGCCAATCAAGAGGTGATTCGTAAGCGAGTGCTAGGGGCAAATCAAACGGATGTACTGGCTGTTGGACAGGAATTCCGCCAGGAAATTACTGACGGTGGATTGGGTTATTTTGATGCCGCTCAACAACTGTATCAGTGGCTAGTGGCACCATTAGAACCGGATTTACAAGCTCAAGGGGTTGATAATCTCGTTTTTATCCTCGATGCTGGTTTGCGATCGCTACCCTTAGCAGCCCTTCATGATGGTAACAATTTTCTGGTACAGCGATATAGTGTAGGTCTAATGCCCAGTGTCAGCTTGACAGATACCCGTTATGTCAGTGTCAAGAACCTACCAATTTTGGCAATGGGATCATCAGAATTCCCTGACAACCCTGAACTAAACCAATTACCAGCCGCCTCCGTCGAAGTGCCTTTACTTGCTGATACTATTTGGCAAGGTCGAGGATTTCTCAATGAGGAGTTCACCCTTGATAATCTGAAGGCACAACGCCAGCAGATAGCATTTGGGCTGGTTCACTTGGCAACCCACGCTGAATTTAAATCGGGAGAACTCAGCAATTCCTATATCCAGTTATGGGATACGAAAGTGAGATTGGATCAAGTAAGGACTCTGGGTTGGAATAAACCCCCTGTAGAATTGTTAGTACTGAGTGCCTGCCGTACTGCCTTAGGTGATCCAGAAGCGGAACTCGGCTTTGGTGGGTTTTCAGCTAAAGCTGGGGTTAAGTCGGTACTCGCTACTTTGTGGTATGTCGAAGATTGGGGAACTCTGCCGTTGATGGCTGAGTTTTACAACCAGTTGGACGAAGCCCCCATCAAAGCCGAAGCATGGCGACGGGCACAGATGGCAATGATTGAAGGGACGGTCAGGTATGAGGACGGTGAGTTAATATTATCGGATAAACAAATAGCTTTGCCACCCACTCTCGAAAATCTCAGTAATCCTGACCTATCACATCCTTATTATTGGGCGGCATTTACGATGATTGGTAATCCTTGGTAAGGGAGATGGGGAGCTTGCTCTATATTCATATATGTCCTAACCGTCTTGGCAGTTGCTATAAAAAGAATTAATAAGCTGATCAAAGAAACTAAAAATTTACCTTTCGAGGGAATGGGAGTTTACCTCATGACTATGAGAAACGCTATATTTCCTTTTCTCTAACAACTAGCAACAGTACCATCTCGGCGGCGATCGCCAGCACCAATCACCGATCCATCTGGGATTTTCATAACGGTATGAACGCCGCCAAAAAATAGATTTTTTTCTTGCCAGCGCACTAACTGATGGTTGGCAGAAAGTGTTATTTGGTTAACATCTTCTACTGATAACCCAGGTTCTACATGAAAAACAGAATTTTCCCCATGAGTTCTCGGACTATCAACGGCTTCATTAACGGACAGTTTAAAGTCTAAAATATTAGAAATAACTTGTAAAATTGCCGTTCTAATCCGATTAGAACCTCCAGAACCTAATACAATTTCAGGCTGGTTATTTTTTAAGACGATAGTAGGAGACATCATCGAAGAAATTCGCACATTTTCTTGCCACTGATGGAATCCATGGGGGTTTAAGTCTTCCTCACCCAACATATTATTCACCATAATCCCCGTACCAGGAATCACGTAGCCGGAGCCTTCCCCATTTGATGTCGTAACACTAGCCGCATTGCCATCTCCATCAATCACACTGATATGGGTGGTACTTCCCCATTTATTCATAGTTTGAGTAAGCTGCTGGTTGTACTGAGCGAGATGCTCGTCTGCTAAAAATTTGTCAGCAATATTCTCTTGGTAAAGATAAGCGTCATAGCCATCCTTTCTCGCTACATTGGTTAATTTCATCACCTGGTACAAAATTTCTAAATGACGCACACTGCCAAAGCCAAGCTTCTCCATATCAACTTGAGATAATAGTTTTAATGCGCAAGCAATCAACGTACCTCCAGAACTAGGAGGCGGATTGGTTAAGAGAGTATTACCACGATAGTCGATTGTGAGTGGTTCTCGTTCTATTACCTGATAATTTTTTAAATCTTCTACGGTTAAATATCCACCTAATTGCTGGCAATCTTGCACTAACTGACGGGCAATTTCCCCTTCGTAAAATTCTCTCACACCGTTTTTTGTTAGGTAAGCTAACGTATCGGCAAACTCTGACATCATTAACATTCCCCCTGGATTGATGGGTTCCCCTGTCAGAGCAAAGACAAGTTTGCCATCTTTGTGAGCCATAATAATTGGCTCTAAAACTGTTCTCAAAGAGTAATACTGAAATTTGTTTAAGAGAATTCCCTGTTTTGCATAATGAATGGCAGGTTCAGCTACAATAGGCAAGGGCAGCTTACCCAATCGGTTATGAACGTGAAACACTCCAGCTAAATTGCCAGGAACTGCCATCGAACCCAGTCCAATATGAAACTCTTGCACAGCATTACCAAAATTGACACTAACAGGATAAAAGTCAATTCCTTGCCGATTTCGCTTTTGACACGGCGTTTGGGTGAAAAAATCAAACAGGATATTTTGATTAGCCTGAGTATGGGCTAATAAGAAACCACCACCAGCCGCCGAAGTCAACCCAGGTTCAGTAACAAAAGATGCCAGAATCGCTGCAACTGCTGCATCAAAAGCATTACCTCCCAAGCGAAACATTTCGATACCCGCTTCAGCAGTTTTTTCATGTCCAGCCGCAATCGTGCCCCGAGTTTTTTGAGCCATAGATACTAATATCGAGTCAGACTAACGATGATAGGGTTTTGAGCATTATTCACGTCATACTTTCAAAAATCAGGACAGTTTTAGGGTATCGATATCCATAACAGAAGTTAAACCTTATCTAATTAATAGGCTCTATCTCTCCTTGAATATTCCAACGCGCTTTTTCTTCTAGTTTAAGAAACAACAGCTCAGTAAAATAAATCCGTTCTCGTTGCAATAGGTTCTGTAAAACTTGCTTTCGTTGAACTCGATAACGTTCATCTGACACCCAGGCATATTCTTGCCGAATAGCTTGAGCGTAAGCTCGGTAATCTACCTCAGAAGCACCGAGAATTGCTAAGTCGGCATCCAGAATAATTTGGCAGTCAATATCATCGGGCGATGCTTGATGGGTTTTAGTGCTTAAAATCAAGGTTTTAATCCGATTGATTGTAGACTTCGGTAAGTTTAACGAGTTTAAGCTAACTTCAGCATAGTCAGCACTTTTTTCTTCGTTATCATTAGATTTAGGATGGTAGATAACATCATGGAACCAAGCTGCTAGTTGAATAATCGGAAACTCTAGAGCTAGCGATCGCATTGGCTCTAGTTTCTCTAAAACTTGCTGAATATGTCCCAGTGTGTGATAGAATCTATCAGCACTAGAATAAGCTGTTACCAAGTCTTGAAAGACCTGGCGGCTAATCTCGGAATTAGCCTGAAATTCCTGTAGCAAACTATCCCACTCAGATTGTAGGGTTGCAATAGAGATAGTGAAATTCTTCATTACTATAGCAAAGGGGGGAATTTTCGGGCAATAATTGGTGGGATGGGTGAACCATGCTAGAATTTCGTCAGCATGATGAGTTATACCCTATACAAACGCGATTCTTCGCGTTTTACTGTTTATTTGACTGTTAAGGGCATCAATGCTCAATCCATCTGATAATAATCCAGAACAGCAGCCCCATCGCCTACAGGCTCTACAATGGCTGCTCCAGAATTATCCCATTCCCTTTTGGGGTGGGGTTTGGGCAATATTTGTTACGGTTGCGACTGTGGCAGCGATTGGGATGTTCAATCCCGGACCGATTGAACAAGAAACATCTAAACCTACGCCAACTCGAACGACCATTCAAGACTATACGGTACGAGAAGTACCCAAATCTACACCAACTCCAACCCCAGATCAGGAGTTGGCAAGCAAAAAGGCATCCGATCCCCAAACCGCCATAACGACAATTCGGGAATCTACAGCAAGAGAAGGTTTGCCCCTATCGTTTTTTGGCAGTCTGGCTCTAGGCTGTGCAGCAGGTTCCTTAGTAGTGGCACGGCGGTTGAAGCAGTCAAGCCAACGTCGTCCATCTCTCAAACGGACTAAATCGGCTACACCTGTCCGCAGAAAGCGACGACGTTCTTCTAAAAAACGCCATCTGGTTCCCCGACCTCCCCAGCCTGTTAATTCCCAGCCCACTGTTAAGATTTCAGAGGAGCCGCCCTCAATACCTGATAACAAACAGGCTCAAGTCACGGTGTTGCCTGCCGAGGAAAACCATCCTTTAGATGGACGGGAAGAAACTTTGGCTGAAATACTGGATTTGCGGAAGCGCGAGTCTTTGGCTTCCCTGATGCGCCGACGGTAGTAAAAGCGATCGCGCTATGTTGGTAGACTCAGATCTTTACTAATCCCTATTCCCTTTAAGAGCTATTGAATGGAAGCAATGGGAGGATTTCGCAGCAGTTCACGAGTTTCTTTCGCGGCTTTTCTCATCAATACTTCTACTTGTGCGTGATTGAGTTGTTGCCGGAGTGCTTGACTCAGATACTGCTGCAAAACTAAGGAGGCTTCAGAATATTGGGGAATGGGGGGACGTAAGACGGAAGTTTTAACAGCCTCTAATAGTTTGGGTAAATGTTCATATTTATCAACAAGGTCTTTATCCTTAAATAATGCCTCACGACTTGGCAAAAAACCGCTTTCTAAAACTAAGTTTTTCTGAACGTCCTGGCTAGTCAAGTACTCGATAAATTTCCAGGCTTTTTTAGGGTACTTCGAGTTTTTGGCGATTCCCAAACCCCAGCTACCGTTACAACTTACACCGTCAACACCTGCAACATGAAGTCTCATGGGTTTGACGCCCACTTTGCCGCCGTAAAGGGGAGCTTTTGGATCTTCACTGTTGACTTTCTTCCAGACGTTGGGCCAGTTTCGTAGAAACACACCATTGCCTTGCTGAAATTCTTCTAATGAATCAGCTTCGCTGTACAAAACAACCTCTAAGGGCGAAATATTTTCTTTAATCGTGCTAATTAAAAAATTCACGGCATTAATCGCTGCCTGCTCATCAAGTCCTACTTGTAACGTTTTAGGGTCGATCCAAAAACCACCGTAACCCTTCAGTACCTCAAAAAACACGGCGACTAAACCTTCATACCGCCATCCCTGCCAGAGATAATGCCATTCAGATTTTCCTTGCGATCGCAATTTTTTGGATAAATCGACCAATTCTTGAAACGTTTCGAGACTCTCGATATCCTCCCCCACTAAATCTTTGCGATAGTAAAGCAAACCTATCTCTGAACGCAAAGGCAGGCGATATAACTTATCATCATAGACTCCCGCCCTTATCTGACTCTCTATAAATCCTTTTTCATCGATCAATTCCTTCCGATTTGTCCATTGGGATAAGTCTCTAAGACACCCTTGGGCAGCCAACTCCGGCACCCAAATGATGTCCGTATAAATCAAGTCATAGAAAGAGTTGCCTGATCGACAGTCAATCATATACTCTTCCCTTAATTGGTAGGTGACAAAGCCTCCCAGATTTAGCTTAGTTCTTAAATCGACCTTAATTTTTGGGTTTTTAGCCTCGAAATCATCGATTAACGTTTGCCAAGAGGTCGCTTCATCGGCAGGAACCAACCAGGAGAGATGGATAGGCGGTCGATTTAAAAACAGAACAAACAAAACCAAGATTTGGAAGAGGGCGACTAGCAACAGGAGTCTCTTCAACGTGATTCGCTTTCGGAAGGATTGCATCATCTTTCACCTCTGAACTGCATAGGGCAGGGGGTCTTTCAATCCCAACTCAGAAAAAGCCACCAACCGCAACTGACAAGAATCGCAGACTCCACAAGCTACCTCGTCCCCAGCATAACAAGACCACGTTTCCTGCCAAGGAACCCCCAACTGATTACCTAACTCGATAATTTCCGTTTTCTTGAGCTGAATCAGAGGCGTGATAATCTGAATCGGTTGTCCCTCCCGACCTTGTTTCGTCCCCAACTTGAAGACCTCCTGCATTGCCTGGATATAATCAGGACGGCAATCAGGATAACCCGAATAATCTAAGGCGTTGACTCCCATATAAAGCGCGTTGGCACCCATAGCTTCTGCATAGGACAAGCCAAAACTCAAAAAAATCGTGTTTCGGGCAGGAACGTAGGTAATAGGGATGTTCTCGGACATCTCCTCTAAAGAGCGCTCCTGTGGCAAGTCAAGGTTATCATCCGTTAATGCCGAACCACCCCACTGCCGCAGGTCAAAGCTGACCACCTGATGGTCTTTTACACCAGCACAGCGAGCGACTGTTCTTGCCGAAGCCAGTTCCCGCCGATGCCGCTGCTGATAGTCAAAGGAAATAGCGTAACACTCGTAACCCTCGGTTTTGGCTTGATAGAGAACCGTAGAAGAGTCCAAGCCTCCAGATAGCAAAACAACGGCTTTCAAAATCTAAATCCCTCCGTTGCATGAAGTAATTACCAAGCTATTGTGTCATTATTTTTAAGTTCAACGACTGAGTGTTGAGTGTACCCGTCAACGGTGGCTCACATCGAAATGCTCTGCGTCCTCAACAGCCCCTGACTGATGTGGACAACGCAGAAACTGACACACCTATTCGCCGCTGCAAGGCACAGAAAACCACAATGAAAACAGTAGCAGCCACTCAAAAGACTTCCCATAGCTGACAAATCGGGGCTAAACTTTGGAATTCTTCACATTTAAAGGTGCTGTGGTACTATCTGGATGGTTTATGGCGGCTGGTGAATAAGTTAATGGACTTAGTTCCCGTGGTGGAGGAGCATATTAAGAGTGCAAGATAGCATGTATCAAAGACATCTGGATACCCATATCCAGCGCGGTTTGCCGCAGCCAATCAAGATTGGCGTCATTGGCGTTGGTAATATGGGACAGCATCATGCCCGCGTCTTGAGTCTTTTGAAAGACGTTGAGATGGTGGGTGTGGCAGACATCAACGTGGAGCGGGGCTTGGATACTGCCAGTAAGTATCGCGCCCGCTTCTTTGAAGATTATCGTGACCTAATTCCCTATGTAGAAGCGGTTTGCATTGCCGTGCCGACTCTGTTGCATTACGAAGTTGGCATGACCTGTTTACGAGCTGGGCTTCATGTCTTAATCGAAAAACCCATTGCTGCTAGTATTGCCGAGGCAGAGTCTTTGGTAAATGCGGCAGCCGAGTACCAGCGAATTCTGCAAGTAGGTCACATCGAACGATTTAACCCAGCCTTTCAGGAACTTAGCAAAGTTCTGAAAACAGAGCAACTGCTGGCAGTGGAGGCTCACCGGATGAGTCCCTACTCCCACCGAGCTAATGATGTCTCCGTCGTGCTGGATCTGATGATCCACGACGTTGACTTACTGTTGGAGTTGGTAGCTTCGCCGGTTGTCAGATTAACCGCTAATGGCAGCTACACTTCTGATTCCCGATATTTAGATTACGTGACTGCCAATTTGGGTTTTGCCAATGGAGTGGTTGCTACCCTAACTGCCAGCAAAGTAACCCATCGCAAAATCCGCCGTATTGCTGCCCATTGCAGAAACTCCCTGACAGAGGCAGATTTTCTCAATAATGAAATTCTGATTCACCGACAAATAACAGCAAATTGCCGGACGGACTACGGTCAGGTACTGTACCAACAGGATGGGTTGATTGAGAAGGTGTACACCAGTAACATCGAACCCTTATACGCTGAGTTAGAGCATTTCGTTAGCTGCTTGCGTGGGGGCAATCAACCGTCTGTCGGTGGCGAACAGGCACTAAAAGCACTGCGTTTGGCAAGCTTAATCGAACAGATGGCTCTTGATGGTCAAGTGTGGCAACATTTGGATAGAGAGCATCTGGATCTAACCTCTCCTGTCGTGGCAGCTTCTTATTAACAGCAAATAATGGGTAATGGTATGACTTCCAAGCTATTACCCATTACTAACAAGAAGGTACTGTCATATCACAAGTAAACTTAATTGTCAATCCCCAACGAATAGCGGCTGGAGCGATCGCCCCATCACCTCACTAACCGTCTGATTGCCTTGGGGACTCAGGTGAATGTGGTCACGGTATAACGTTTCTGGTTCTGGCGCACTATTAAATAGCGATAATAAATCTACATAGGGAATTTGTTGGTCTTTCGCCAACTCACTGAGACGGTTACGGGCTTTAATCTCATAGTCACGGGGTCCGGGTTCGCCAATTTCCCGCAGTAGGGGTGTCATTAGTAGCAGAAATTCAGCTCCAGCGTCTTGAGAAAGCGCCTGCATTTGTTGAATCGCCTCCAAATTAAAGCCAACCCGATCGCCTTTCTCTGCCCTCACTGCTGCCATTTCTGGCGGGGATTGGTACGGTAAGAAGCGGCTGATGGCTTCGATAATGGCTAAAGGAGGTTTGTGACTGGGGTAGAAGCGATCGCGTCCCACGGGAATGGGGGTTGGGGCTGTGGCAAACAAGTCATCGGTATTAATGACCAATACCACCACTTGGGCGTCGAAGGAGCCAAAACGTTCTAGGTAAGCCAGTTCGTTCCGAGGTCCCCAAGAATTCGCGGAGGCATTGAGAACTTCTATGTCTTCAAACGGTATCTGGGGAACAACGCTTCGAGAAGCCTCAGCGACCACAGTTTTCAGTTGAGTTGCTATCAGCGCTGAAATTGTTTGGTCTTGGTCAGTCCACCAACCCCCGTTGATAATAGAATCGCCCAGCAGCAGCACCCGTAGGGTAGATGGGGTTCGTTCTGGGGAAATGGCATCACTACGCATCGAATACTCATTAATGGCGATGCGATTGCCCATCCGCTTCGTGCGTTGGTTGGGCGCTAGCAAGTAGCCAATTTTTTCATCAGCGATGTAAATTGGCGGATTGCCAAACCCGAAGACTAATCGCAGGCTGACTTCTACAATTGCCAACAGCCCAACCAACACCGCCAAAATCATCAGCACTACTTTCACGCCCTCGTCTCCTTCTCCAGATGGAAATTCCTGCCTGAGAATCGATTTTCCTTTGCTCACTAATCCTAGACCAAGATATATTCGAGTTGGGAAATCCCTTGAAAATGAGAGGAGTGTACAACGCGATATGTCAGACCTGAATCGTGGCATCATGAAGTTTAAGGGAGCAGATACCCCTCTAGCGATCGCTATCTCAGCGGCGCTGGTTTTGGGGGGTATCGGCTTCCTGCTCTGGTGGGGATTGCAGACGGCTTACAGCGTAAGCTAATTGCAAGCATTGGGGATAAAGGGATGGAACGCTGCCAGTTATGAGAAAGCTAGTCTGGCTACGGGCAACGTCCTCCCTTCCTCAAGAAGACAGCAACGGATGCAATCTGACTACAGATGCCATAAGTGATCGCTCAAAAACAAATAATGATTGTCTTGCCAGTACTGTTTTACTATCTTGCCGTCTCAGATATTGGTCCTCTATTAGGAAATGTTTGGCTTGATATTGTCGTACTGGTATTCATGCTGGTGCTGTCTGCTGCGTTCTCCGGTTCGGAAACAGCTATCACTGCCCTAGATAACCTTAAACTCAGAGCCCTAATTAAAGACCAAGGCGATCCCACCGGGATGTTTCGGTTGGTTTTAGAGAAACGGTCTCGGTTTATTACAACCCTTCTGGTTGGCAATAATCTCGTTAACAATTTTTCAGCCATTCTCACCAGTAATCTATTTGCCATTTGGTTGGGAAGTGCTGGTTTAGGAGTTGCAACTGCCATTGTCACCTTTGTCGTGCTGATTTTTGGGGAAATTACACCCAAATCCTTGGCAATCAATAACGTTCTAGCCTTTTTTCAATTGGTTGTTCGTCCTATCTATTGGCTATCTAAGTTTTTATCGTTTTTCGGGATTATCTATTTTTTAGAAACAATCGCTCAAGCTGCCATTCGATTTTTTCAGGGTGGTGTTGTTCAAGAGGGAGAGTCTGTTAGAGACCTGAAATTAATGATTGAAGTTTTGGGGGGTAAGGGTATCCTTGACCTCGATAAACACCAATTGCTTAATAAAGCGTTGATGTTAGATAACCTCAACGCCCGTGATTTGGTCAAACCTCGGATTGAGATGCGCACAATTTCCCATGAAGAAACGTTGCAGAATTTAGTGAATTTATGCTTAGAGACGGGATATTCTCGCATTCCTGTTCAGGAAGAGTCAAAAGACGAAATTGTGGGCATCGTTCACCTCAAAAAGGCACTTCAGCACTTGAGATCGGTAGACAACGACGATGAAGACATTCCCGTAACAGCAGCGATAGACCCGCCTGTTTACGTCCCCGACACTAAACGAGTCGCCAATTTGCTGAAGGAAATGCTGCAACAGCGTGTTCACATCGCTATTGTGGTGGATGAATATGGGGGTACGGTGGGACTCGTGACACTGGAAGATATTTTAGAGGAGCTGGTGGGAGAAATTTATGATGAGAGCGACAGACAAATTCCGACTCGGTTTAGACGACCCGCAAACCTTTAGAAATTTCCTAACTAACATATGAAAGAGAATATCCGACAAATATTTCGTCGATTGGGTTTTGACATTGTCAAATACTATCCTTCGGCATTTGAACGAGCTAAGGCAATTGATGGTCAACGTAAAGGAGCAAAAATTCTCAAGATGTTGACTCTCCATGAAATAGACTTGGTCTTGGATGTAGGGGCAAATAGTGGACAATATGCTAGGAGTCTATTGGACATTGGATACCAAGGCAAAATTATTTCCTTTGAGCCCACTTCATCCGCTTATGAACAGTTGGTTCTTTCAAGTCAGAATAACCCAAACTGGGAAGTTGCAGAGCAGTGTGCAGTTGGGAATATAAATGGTGAAATCGAAATTCATATTTCTGCCAATTCTGAGAGTAGTTCAGTCCTAAATATTTTACCCACTCATGTAGATGCAGCAAAAAAATCAGCTTACGTTGGTTCTGAAGTCGTCAAAATATACCGATTAGATGACTTGGTAAGTCATCGCCTTTCCTACTTCCGATCTCCTTTCCTCAAGATAGATACACAAGGTTATGAAGATAGAGTGTTACAGGGATCAGCAAAAATTATTGCACAAATACAAGGGCTTTATTTAGAAATGTCTCTGGTTCCTCTTTACGAAGATCAAGTACTCTTTGAAGATATGTTAATAACTATTAAAAATCTAGGTTTTTCTCTCTACAATCTGACGCCTGGATTCTCTGACTACCGCACTGGAAGACTGCTTCAGGTAATGGGAACATTTTTTAGAAATGGAATAGAAAGCTGAGTAACGGAAAATTATCAAACACAAGCTAAAACAAGAAATGATTTCCAAAGTCTAACAAATTAAACACTATAGCATTCCCTGATCTAGTGAGGTACATCTTGAAGACTGAAAAGCTCTGCTTACAAAGTCTTGGTGTACCTCAGTTGCCTGGGAAACGCTATAAAACTTTGGGCTAGCGCACTCAATTCAGGGTGTAGAATCGCCGTTAGTGATAACTTAGTCTAAACTAGACGGATGAGTTAACAATCTCACCCCTACCCCTCAGTCCCATTCACCCCAATGGAACAGCAGGCAGTTTTCCGCAACCTCGCCAATTCTCTGAGATCTATCATCGGTCTACTGGATATTGAGCAAAATTCCCAACTCCGCCAAGACGCGATCGCCATCTGCGATTATCTAGAAAATCCTATCTTTCGGATTGCCGTATTTGGTCCGTTTAATTACGGTAAGTCAACCCTGCTCAATGCCTTACTAGGAAAGCGAACTCTCCCCATTGACCTAATTCCCACCACAGGCGCAGCGATTCACCTCGGCTATGGGGAGGAACTGCACACTCGCATTACCCTAACCGATGGCAGAGACATTAGTGAAAGCGGCACTGACATCCTCAAGCAATTTGCCATTCTAGATGACCAGCGACGGATGCGGGATGATGTTGCTAGGGTTGAGGTTTTCTGTGCCCATCCTTTCCTGCAAACAGGGGTTGAACTCCTAGATTTACCGGGAACCGATGACCGAGAAGCGCAGGACGTTTTAGTGCGCGACCAACTGCTAACGGTGGATTTAATCGTTCAGGTACTTGATGCTCGCAAACTAATGACTTTAGGGGAGCGGGAAAACCTGAGAGATTGGTTAATTGATCGGGGGATAAAAACGATTGTTTTTGTCGTTAATTTCCTAAATTTACTAGAACCCGAAGACCAAAAGCAAGTTTACAATCGTATGCTATTTGTCGCCGAGAGTTTTCGCTCAGAGCTACCTAATAATATTAGTAATATCTATCGAGTGGATGCCCTGCCAGCCTTAAGAGCTAGACTAAAGGGAGATACGGCTGCCGCACAGACAACGGGACTGGCAACTTTTGAATCCGCACTGCAAAGTATCGCGGCGACTAAGCATGAGAATCTAGGGATTCGGTTTCCCCGCGTGGAAGCGATCGCAAATCGCGTGAAGCAAGCAAGCGAAGCCAAAGTACAAACGCTCACCGCAGAACTAGCTACTGCTGAACAGAAGAATAAGGCAAAGCTGGAAATTAAGCAAAAAGCCCAGAAACTGATTCAAAAAGGGTTTAGTGCCAGCATTTCAGATTTCCAGGGGTGGCTGTACCTGCCAAAACTGCTCGATCAGTACAAATCTGAACTGGCATTAGCGCTGCAAAACGGTACGTTCAGTTTTTGGGAACAGGGAGCATTTAAAGAAGCGATCGCCAAATATCAAGACGATATTATCAAATGGGTGCATCAAGGGTGTGAGTTTTTCGACTGCGCGAGCCCTGTCGATTTAAGTATTTCCTTTCCCAGTGCGCCAGAAGTCATTCTTCCGGAACCTCCACCCCAATCAAGCCGTGCAAAAGACTCCGGGGGGGTAACACCTGTGGCGATCGCTACTGGATTGGGTTGGATGTTTGGCGGGCCGATGGGAGCCGCCGTCGCTGGGGGAGCAACCTATTTATTTAATAAAAATCCGAGCAATCTTGAACCCCAAAACTCATCCACCTCTTATTTGGAGCAAGTGACACAAGTGTATGCTGAGGCGGCGGAAAACTACCTGACTCGCTTTAGCATGGAAGCCTTTACAGCCCTCCAGCACTACGAGCAGCTAGCTGCACAAATTATGACGATAAACTTGACTGAAAAACCCGTCAAAAGAACGGCACAGCACCATCAGTTGCAATTATTAGAGACGTTATTGGAGAATCTGAGTCAGGAATTGGAGGCGTTGAAAGAAAGTTTTTAGAGATGTTGCATATAACGTCTCTACTGTGCCTGTAATGTTCTGATTTGGTCAAGGGCATCTAGCCGCTCGCTCAGTTGCCCCTGCTGATCGTACAGTTCGGCAGCTTTCTCAAAATCGTTTATTGCCCCTTGTTTATCACCCATCTCGCGACGGGCAATGCCCCGATTGTAGTAAGCGTTGATATGGTTAGAATCAATCTTGATCGCTTGATCGAAATCAGCGCTCGCTCCCTTCATGTCCTTGAGTTGGTAGCGAATAATACCCCGGTTATCGTAGGCATCGGCTTCTTTGGTATCAATATCGATGGCTCGGTTGTAATCGGCGATCGCGCCTTGAAAGTCCTCCAGTTCGTAGCGGACAATACCCCGATTAATATAAGCACTGGTATAATTCGATTTAATCTCAATAGCCTTATCGAAATCGGCGATCGCTCCCTGGTAGTCCTCCGACTCAGCCCGGACAATACCGCGATGGTAGAAAGCATTGGCACGATAGGGATTAATCTGGATGCTCCAATCGTAATCCGCGATCGCTTTCTGGTAGTCTCCTAATTTACGACGGGTATTACCCCGACTGATATAGGCATTGGCATTGTTGGGTTCAACCTCAATGGCTTGATTATAAGCTGCAATTGCTCCTTGGTAATCTCCTTGGTTGTGAAGGGTGATTCCTTGCTTTAAATAATCATCCGCTTTAACTTGACTGATTTTTTTATCTTGACTGACTTTCCCTGTCAAAAAGCTCTGGATGGGAATACCGTAATTTCGATGGTTATCAACTCGATCTTGCCGCCCGTGAATGCCAATGACTAAACCCTGTTTATCCAGCAGCGGTCCTCCATTCATCCCGTCCTTGGTGGTATTGTTGTAAATCCAGGCATAGCCCAACCTTTCCTCTGACAGTGTACTCATCACTTCACCTTCACTCACCTGAATAGGAGTTTTTTGATGTGCCTGCTTCGGCGTCGGGGTGCCAGCGACGTAAACTATTTTGCCGATACTCACCTCTTCGGAGTTGCCCAATTTAGCAACAGTGTAGTTGTTGGAACTCTCAAACTGCACCACTGCCAAGTCCAAACCCTCATAGCGCTTAAACTTGCCCGCTTTTGCCGAATGATCTTGTCCGTCTGGGGTTATGACTCGACAATCCTTATCATTACTAACAATATGCCTCGCTGTCAGTACAGAATAGGTTTTTCCCTGCTTCTTAAAAATTACTCCTGAACCCGAACTGCACTCATCAATAAAAACCGTGACTTTATCCGCTATCTTATATACTGGCTGAGTGTCTTGTATCAATTTTTTGGGAGCGCAAGCCACTTGAGACAGGACTACAACAAGAGTAGCATTCCTGAGAATTATTGAGAGCTGAGTCTGAATCATTCGCGTTACACCCAAATCTGGTAAATGCCTACCCCTTCCAACTTTATCGCCCTCATCAGCGGACACCCCCGATGTTTAGAATTTTTTTTTAAACTTGAGGTGTTGTCAGTACACCTCCAATTCCTACTGCCTTTAGAGCGATTTTCTCAATCCAGCGATAAAATTTAAACCCCAAGAACTCGATCAGCGAATTGGGCAATTAAAATAAGGGCATATCAAACGAATCGAATCCTTTCTAATGCCCTACTTGACTAAACCAGAAGACATTAGAACCGCGATCGCCAATTCCAGCCAATCTACTATTCTGTGGTTGGATACGGAAGTCGCCGACTACAAAACTGAAACTCCCAAATTGTCTTTAATTCAAGTCTTAGATGACTCAACAGATATTCAAGGGGAAATAGTTTCGGTTTTAGATGTCTTCAACCAATCCGAACTCGCCAATGAGTTTATTGAAAAAATTATGCTCAATCCCGCGATTGAGAAGGTTTTTCATAATGCCAACTACGATCTCAAATTTTTGGGTAAGCGGAACGCCAAAAATGTCACCTGTACCCTGGAAATGGCAAAAAAAATTCCCTACTATCTAGTGCCACTACCCAATTTTCAACTCAAAACCCTCGCCGAACAACTCTGTCACTTCCCCAATGTGGATAAAACTGAGCAAGGGGGAGACTGGGGAAAACGTCCCTTGAGTGCAAGTCAACTGCATTACGCGGCGATGGATGCCGTTTATGTTGCGCAAGTGCATCATCGGATTTTACAACTCATTCACCCCGATCCTGACATTGAAGATATCGAAGCCCTCAGCCTGCGATATCGGCAACTCGAACATCGCTGGAAGCAACTGGATACAGAAATTTCCCAACTTAAAGAACGGCTCAAAGCCGCTATGCGATCGCAAGATGTCCAAGAAGTTAATGGGTTCCGCTTGTCGAGTCAAACACGGACTACCAAAAAAGTGGCATTTAACCAACTAGCAAACGTCACTCGAGAGCTAGGAATTGAGCTAGATTTGTCGGTGCAACTGACCAAAACTTTGCAAAAAGAACTGGGAGAGACGATAGAGCAACTGCCAGTGGAAGAGGAGGTAACGACCAACTGGCGACTGTTAATCGAAGAACAGGATAATGAAGAATTACCATTTTGAATCTGACAAAAGGGCATGGGGAGTGGGTAATAAAATTAAATGTAACTCAAGACGCTAGGAAAGGCTATCTCCAGTTGAAAAAAGTTAAAAAGCTTACTTTACACTCTTTATTTCCTCCTGTCTCCTCCTTTCTTTTCCTTCAAATTTGTTATGAAAATACTCTTTTTGACCAATCCATGGAAATGGTGAATATTCTGACTGTGAAACTTCGGCTAGAAGAAAAACAAACCCAGCAATGATACTCATTACTATATGTTCACCACCATCTTCCAGCAAGCCAAGCCAGGAGTTTAACAAAGAAGACTTAAACGCTATGTGAACCATATCAATGACTATCCCAAATAAAGCCAAAGAACAAAGCATTATTATCAGATACCTGGATGACTTCCTGGCTAGAGAGTCACTAAACCGATAGGCAATAGCAATTAAAACAAAGAAAAATAAACCTACGCCAACAGACATGAGCATTTCACCAAAATCCACTGCTCGTAAGTTAAACATAGGCAATAGAGATAGTTTTTGGCTGAGAATTTTTCCTCCGGTTTCATGAATCTCAAGAGAGTCATCTAGTAATAAATACAGAAACAGGAGAGACCAACTTAGATAAAGTAAAGACCGTTTTTTGTAGGCGAGAAAAGCCAATAAAATAGCAATCCAATATTCTTTAATGTATTGAAATAGCTCTGCATAGCCTCGATCTTTTTCAATTGAAAAGTTGTAGTTTGAAATAAAACTGGTGTGCTGATAAATAATGTGGAGGATAATAAAAACTAAATCAGTGGCTAAAAGTAAAAATAAGAACCGAGTTGACCAGTGGTTTAGATTTAGATTCAGTTTCACTGAATGAAATACCTCATACGTTAGTTAGGACTACTAGATTGCGTTCTTAGATTGAAGTAACTTTTTGCTAAAATTATGCAGAGCCTCTACAGGTAGGCAAGGCTCACCTTACCCCTATAAAGCGCTGTCTCTTGGTTTGGGGCAGGATGTTTGTCTATCTGTGTGAAAGATACTGACTAGGTTCTTAACGTTCTAATGTACTACAGATTAACGATAGCTTAACCAAAGTTTAATCTGAATCTAATATACTGGAGAGATAATTATATTAAATCTGCCTATTGGGGGATACTAAAGTATTGCTTTTTTGCTAGGAGGCATTATCTACGCCAATCGAATTACACGACAGGGATTGCCAGCCGCCACAACATTAGCCGGAATACTTTTAACCACAACGCTACCTGCCCCGATTGTGGTATTGTCTCCAATCGTTACACCTGGACAGATAATTGCCCCCCCTCCAATCCACACATTATTGCCAATGGTGATAGGAGCCGCGAGTTCCCTACCCGTTAAGCGCAGGTTGGGATTGGTGGGATGGTAAGCCGTGTAAATTTGCACGTAGGGATCGCATAGCAGGTTGTCTCCTAAGTGAACGGTGTTGCAGTCTAGAATCACGCAGCCATAGTTCATGTAGAGGTTGTCACCTGCGTAAATATTGCTGCCGTAGTCGCAGTAGAACGTAGGAGTGATGTTGGGATTTGTGCCGACTTGTGCAAATAAGTCTTGCAATATCTGCACTCGCTTCTCAACTTCCTCTTCAGTAGTAGCGTTGTAGAGGCGAGTCAGTCGGTAGGCTTGCTGATGTTCGGCAACTAATTCGGAGTCAGATGCTAGATAGAGTTCACCTGCCAGCATCTTTTGTTTTTCTGTTTTCGGAAGGTCTTCCATAGCAATTTTTATAAGAACCTCCCTTTTGAATCTAACGTCCTTAGGATACAAGCAGCAAGAGGACTTGAGCTTCACCCAACGGCTTCATCCGGAAGAATCATTTGTGTCCTAATTTGGGTACAGCCGTTTGATTCTTGAAATTTACAAGCAGGTTGAATAACCGACGAGGAGGCTATAGAGCTTGCAGCGATATCTGTAGAAAATCTTTCCACACCCATAGGATAACCTGAACTGAGAATCAAACTATCATTTAAAAAAAGGCTATGAGAGCTTATATGGGTCAAGATTATCAGCACGTTATAGAACAGTTAGGTATTAATATTGTTCTTTTGTTTGAGAGGCTAGATGCTCTTTCCAATAGAAGGAAGCTCAGTGAACTTGATAAAAAAATTATTTGTCAATCTCTGTTGGGCTACTCTCGACAGCAAATCGCGAATCTATCCGATTTATCTGGACAAAATATTAGAGATAGACTGAGTAATTATATCTATCCTAGAATAGCTGATTTAATGCAGGTTGATCAAGAGCAGATAGCTGGTAACTGGGTAAGGATTCTCAATTTCTTAATCAATCCAGATAATAATTATAAATTGAATCCTGCTCCTCAGTTAAATAGTGATAACTTTCAAGGAAGTTTTGGAAGGCAATTTTTTATTTATCCTCCTAATCAAGAGATTGTAAAATCTCAAATTGAAGGAGCGAAATTTTATCAACAAGGACTTTACTATCAAGCCTTGCTCTGCTTTTCCCAGGCTTGGAGAAGCGAGAAGAAATTATGTACTAAGGGTAATCCAGAAGTTTTAATTTATATCAATAACTGCTTAATCGAGGATAAAAAATCGCTTTTAGAAGAAAAGGGGATTAAAATATATACCCTAGCTGTAGTTGTCCCCTTTTATCATAATCAGGGTCAAGTTGCTGCTGAAATTTTGCAAGGAATTGCCCAGATTCAATTTCAGGTGAATCTGCAAAGCTTTAAAAGAACTTCCCTTGAGCAAGAAATAAGCTTAGACGGAATAAAACCCAATACCAATCTATCCTTTACTGGAATTTTCAATAATCCCGATTGTCAAATAGCCTTACGAATCCTCATTGTCAATGACCCTAATAATTTATACGATCCCTACAACCAAACAGCCGAAAATTTAGCGAATTTAGTCCCTCAATTAAACTTGATAGCTGTCATCGGACACTACTCTAGCGAAATGACCAGAAATGCACTGCATTTTTATTCTAAAAATGGAATAATTTTAGTGAACTCTAGTAGTACATCCAATGAACTTTCTCATTTATCTGTGGGTGAACGTTCAGCCTTTTTTCGGCTGACGACTCACGATAAAATTAATGCTAAAGGATTGACTGATTATTTAATAGGGAAATTCCCCAAAAATCGTCAAATAAAAGTTGCTGTTATTTACAACCTAAATAGCACTTATAGTACTTCATACCGGAATACAGTTAGGGAGTATTTAGAACAGTATGAAAAACAGCTTATCTTTCTAGAAGAGTGTAGTTATATCAGCAATGATTATTATCAAGTCCAAGCTTATCTACAAAAGATTCAACACGATGGGGTTGACATCATTATCATCATTCCCGATGGCGGAATTGAACCGAATTCCCTTAATAATGCTGGATTGATTAGCCGATTGAATCTCAAAACCTGTCTAATTGCTGGTTCAGCTACTTTTTACCAGAAGAATGTTCTCCATTGGATTCACGAGCAAAGTCAGTCTAATTTTATGAATCATGATGAGTGTCAAATTGTAGCCTGTATTCCTTGGCATTGGCACAGTCACGAAAATGGCTGCAATAGTTCTAATTTTATAGCCCAGATGTTTTGTCAAATCGGTACTCAATTATGGGGAGAAGAAAATTTGACGTGGCGGAGTGCAACAGCGTTTGACTCTGTATTAATCATTCTGAGAGTTTTAGAAAAATATCAGATCCAAGACGGTCAAGTTTTACTGAGACAGATGGATCGATATTTCAAAAAACAGAGAGGAGAAGTGAAGGGAGTTACAGGACATATCAAATTTGATGAAGCAGGCGATCGCATCAATCCACCTACAGAAATAGTTGCGGTAAAATGGAATGCACAGCAGCAAAAATGGAAATGGGCACTTTAACTAAAAAGCAACTTTCTGCCAACAAATATTCAAACTAACTAGACTACCGCTTGAAAGCCTTCAGAATTTACAAGCAAAACTTGATTTTTATGAGTTCGAGTGCCATACATTGCCATTATAACAATGAGTCCGTCAACAATCCAAATACCCTCATCAACCGGTTTAAGAGTGTTGATCGGTTCGTATAGCTCGATTTCGTCAGCACTCATCATTCTTTAGGAAAACTGAAGGTTAGATCATCAGAACGCTATTCAATATCACACCTGTCGTTAAAATAGTCTACACCTGAAGTAGAAAGACTTCAAAGCCCTCTGTTATTCTACCGTTAGACCCGCAGAGGATATAGAGTAATGTTGAAAGTTTTTGCTGACCGGGGTGGTACATTTACTGACCTTGTTGCTGTTACCGATAATCAAGCGATCGCAAACAACCTCTCCAATCATCCCGAACGTTTTTTAATAGTTCCCCTTCCCAAAGGGCAATGGGTTATTGTCTATAAATTACTTTCAGAGAATCCTGAACAGTATCAAGATGCTGCGATTCAAGGTATTCGGGATATCATGGGTATTTCAGGTAATGAACCTATTCCGACAGCAGAAATAGAAGTCGTAAAAATGGGGACAACAGTTGCAACGAATGCGCTGTTAGAACGAAAAGGCGATCGCGTTGTACTCCTGATTACCAAAGGGTTTAAAGATGCCCTGCAAATTGGCTATCAGAACCGCCCTGACATTTTTGCCCGTCATATCATTTTACCAACGATGCTTTATGAGCAGGTCATTGAGGTAGAGGAACGCTACGATGCTAACGGGCAGGAATTAGTTCCGGTAAATATTGAAGAATTCAAAAAAGACTTACAAGCCGTTTACAATACAGGAATTAAAAGTTGTGCAATTGTTTTCATGCACAGCTATCGCTATCCTGAACACGAACAACAAGTTGCCCAACTCGCCAAAGAAATTGGATTTACTCAAATTTCAGTATCCCATCAAGTGAGTCCATTAATGAAACTGGTCAGCCGAGGAGATACAACCGTCGTCGATGCTTATTTAACTCCCATTCTGCGTCGCTATGTTAACCAAGTCGCCAGTCAGCTACCCGGAGTCAGACTAATGTTTATGAAATCTGATGGGGGTTTAGTCGCAGCCGCACAATTCCAAGGAAAAGATAGTATTTTGAGTGGTCCGGCTGGGGGTATTGTCGGCGCAGTACAAACCAGCAAAAGAGCAGGTTTCGAGTTAGTCATTACCTTTGATATGGGTGGAACTAGTACAGATGTTGCCCACTTCAAAGGAGAGTATGAACGACAACTCGATTCAGAAATTGCTGGGGCGCGAATGCGAGTTCCTGTATTAGCCATTAATACGATTGCGGCTGGCGGTGGTTCAATTCTATTTTTTGATGGTTCTAGTTATCGGGTGGGTCCTGAATCGGCTGGTTCAAACCCTGGACCTGCTTGTTATCGCCGTGGTGGTTCGCTAGCAGTTACAGATGCCAATGTCATGTTAGGTAAAATTCATCCTCACTATTTTCCCTCTGTCTTTGGAATAGATGGCAATTTGCCTTTAGATAAAGAGATTGTCATTCAGAAATTTACCCAATTAGCTCAAGACATTGAATCTGCCACAGGAAATTCCCGCACTACTGAACAAGTCGCTGCTGGATTTATTGCTATTGCCGTAGAAAATATGGCAAACGCCATTAAAAAGATTAGTTTACAACGGGGTTATGATGTCACTCAATATGTCCTTTGTTGTTTTGGTGGGGCAGGCGGACAAGTTGCTTGTTTAATTGCCAATACATTGGGGATGAAAACGATAGTTCTGCATCCTTATGCTGGCGTTCTCTCAGCTTATGGAATGGGATTAGCCGATGTCCGAACAATCAGAGAAGAGGCTGTAGAACGACCTCTCACTCCAGAATCAATCCCTCAATTACAGCAGTTAATGGAGTCTTTAGAAACCAAAGTGAGAAGTGAACTTACCGTAGATGAAGCAAGCCGTGGAGAGGAAGTTATCCGAAAAGTGAATTTGAAATATGAAGGAACTAATTCTACCTTAACGGTTGACTTTACCTGGGATGTGGCAGTGATGCGACAAGAATTTGAGATTGAACATAAATCTCGTTACGGTTTCATTCAATCTGAAAAAGCCTTAATTGCTGAATCTGCTTCAGTAGAAGTTATTCAGAAAATGGATACTCCCGAAGAAGCTTTAATGACTCGCACTCGTCCTCTTGATGAACCCCCCACCCCTGTTGAAATAGTACAGATGTTTACTGCCAACCAATGGCATGATACTCCCGTTTATCAACGGGAAAACCTACAACCGGACGATCGGATTAGCGGACCTGCAATTATCGTCGAAAAAATTAGCACAATTGTAGTTGAACCTAACTGGGAAGCGAGACTGACTGAACGCAATCATCTAATCTTAAAGCGTGTTTATTAGGAATTTTTAGGAATCAAAAATGTCCACACTATCTCAACCCGACCCCGTTCGCTTAGAAATCTTCAAAAACCTCTATCAGTTTATTGCAGAACAAATGGGGATTGTGCTGCAAAATACGGCAGCATCGGTAAATATCAAAGAAAGACTTGATTTTTCTTGTGCTATTTTTGATGCCTCTGGCTTATTAGTCGCTAATGCTCCCCATATTCCCGTACATTTAGGCTCAATGAGCGAAAGTGTCCGCAGTTTAATTAAGGATAAAGGCAATACCATAGAACCAGGAAATGTGTATCTCTCCAACAATCCTTATAATGGAGGAACTCATCTTCCTGATGTAACAGCAATTACCCCTGTATTTCTGGGAAGTGGAGAAAATATGGCATACCCGACTCCCGATTCCCGATTTCCTACTCCCCTTTTCTATGTTGCTTCTCGCGGACACCAAGCTGATATCGGTGGAATCACTCCCGGTTCCATGCCTCCCCATAGCACTATGATAGAAGAGGAAGGAATTCTTTTTGATAACTTTCTCTTGGTTGAACAAAGAAAATTTCAAGAAACCGCAGTACGAGGCGTCCTTTTAAACTATACTTATCCTGCCCGTAACCCTGACCAAAATATAGCGGATTTTAAAGCACAAATTGCCGCTAATGAAAGGGGAGTTCAAGAACTCAACAAAATGGTTTTTCAATATGGACTTGAGACAGTCCAAGCTTACATGAAATTTGTGCAAGACAATGCTGAGGAGGCAGTAAGACGGGCAATTGATATTCTCAAGGATGGCTCATTTAGCTACGAAATGGATAACGGGGCACGAATTCAAGTCAAAGTAACGATCGCACGAGAAAATCGCAGGGCTACTATTGATTTCACTGGAACATCGGAGCAACTCAACAGTAACTTTAATGCGCCCAAAGCCGTCACTCAAGCTGCCGTCTTATATGTCTTCCGAACTCTGGTTGATGATAATATTCCCCTCAATGCCGGATGTCTTAACCCTCTAGAAATTATCATCCCTTCTGGCTGTATGCTGAACCCAACCTATCCGGCAGCAGTCGTAGCGGGTAATGTAGAAACGTCTCAAACGATTGTCGATGCTTTATATGGTGCTTTGGGTGTGATGGCGGCTTCTCAGGGTACGATGAATAATTTTACGTTTGGTAATGAGCAATATCAATATTATGAAACTATCTGTGGGGGTTCTGGGGCAGGGGCTAACTTTGATGGCACGGATGCTGTTCATACCCACATGACTAACTCCCGTTTGACCGATCCAGAAGTTTTAGAAACCCGTTATCCCGTACAGGTAAAAAGTTATAGTATTCGTCCCGATAGTGGGGGTAAAGGTAAACACTCTGGCGGCAATGGAGTGATTCGCCGCATCCGGTTTAATGAACCCATGACAGCTAATATTCTCTCTAGTCATCGGCTTGTTCGTCCTTTTGGATTAAAGGGCGGGGAAGCAGGAATTGTAGGACGCAACTGGATACAACGTCAGGATGGAACCGAAGAGAATTTAGATAGCACGGCAACAGTAGAGATGAAACCTGGAGATGTTTTTGTGATAGAAACTCCTGGCGGAGGTGGATTTGGTACAACTTCTTGAAATCAGAGAGTTTGAATACCAGTGATTAAGCCACGACAGACTCCGGTGAGAAAATCTAAGTCAAGGGTATCAATGCGATCGCTCGGCTGATGGTAGTGAGGATTCCGCATAAACGCCGTGTCCGTTAACATCATTGCCCGATAACCCCTAAATAATTCCATCCAAGTACTTACTAGCAGCCTAGATCAAGCCGAGGCGTTGAAATAAAGGCAAGCGCTGCTCCATAAAGTTTTGAGCTTGGGCTTTCAACTCCGCTTGGTTAGCTTCTGGCGATTCCAAAACCTGGTCTTCTTTGATGAGTTTTTCCCCCTGGACTTGCAGAATGCTCCAGACAAATTGGACAAGATCAGCCTTGCGTAAATACGCCAACAGAAAAAGTTGCTCAGGTCGGCTGATATCAATCCCACTTGCCGTCACAGGTGAAGCTAATATCTGGGTATCCGCGCCAAACCGCGCCCGTTTGAGAATGGCTCGATTCAGCCCTATAACTGTTTCTCTACGATAATCCTCTTCCTCTGCCGGTAAAGCTGGGGTGACATGATAAGTCGAGATCAAAATCTTCAGGGCTTGAAGAATGGTTGCAAACTCCAACCGTTTGAGGTCGGTATGCCCCATCAACTCTCGCAGGGTTCTGGGTTGTTCAGCCAGGGCACTGATGATCGGCTGATAAATCGGCTCATCCAGCTTAATCGGGCGACCAACCAAGTCCACTTCGTACTCCATCTCTTCGGGGTCAATTATTAAGGCAAAGCGAAAATTACTGAGTAGCTCGACTTGCTCTAAAGCCGTGAGTTTGACCGGACCTTTCACAAACAGATCGCGGCGAAATCGAGTATTAAACAAAAAGTCGCGAATAGTTTCCCGTCGTGTGATATCAGGAATATCTGCCAACACATTCAACTGATCATCCGTCAATTTGAAGTTGTAAAACTGATCGTCAATATCCCCTGAAATGGTAAACGTTAACTTCGCATCAGCCAATTGTTCAACCACTTCAGAATGGTAGAGCGGTCGCCAATTCTGGTTGAAGTATTCGTGGGCTAGGTAGTTGCGAGAATCCCCTGCCATGGCATCCAGGTCAGCCTTAACAGTGGGGTTTTCCAAAAAATATCGCGCCTTCATAGCATGGAGTTGCTGGGCAAACGCCATACCAGCTTCAACCCTTTGCAAGCTAGAATCTCCGGTTTTGCTGGGAGATTGCAACATCAACTCCCGCAGGGGCATGAGCGCCGACCAACCGGGCAAGGTATTGTAGCTAATATAAACTGCCCCACCCACCTTCAGTTTTTGCCGGAGTAAATTGACGATGTTGCGGCGGTTTTCATCCCCAATCCAGGAATACACCCCATGCAGGGTAATGAAATCAAATGGGGGGGTGTCAGCCTCTATAAACTCAGCAAAGCTGTGGTCAGAAAAATGGATGTTTTTTAGTTGGGCAGCATTGGCGAGGCGTTGCGCTTCTGCCGTATGGGTTGGGTTAAAGTCCATGCCCCAAAACTCCCCTTGGGGGTTAGTGGCAGCCAGGATATTGGTAGTAAATCCTTGACCACAGCCGAGTTCACAATAGGTGAATTTTTCTAGCCCAGGCGGAAAACATCTCCCATCAAGGAGATTAAACGCAATGCTGGTGGGAGAGAGTTCGGGAAAGAAGCTGTAGTCATAGCTGACATCTGAAATGTAGCCATGAGTCCAATTTTGCATATTACTATATCGATAAGGTTCTGGGACAAAGCAGTTCTGCGGCAGACTTGTTGGCACTAACGCTGGCAGTTCGTCTATCTAACGGATCGGTGACGCACCGGAATAGTTTGCAAGTGTGAAGCCCTTCAAATCCAGGTATACATATACTCTCCTCAAGCGGGTCTACACCTAAAAGGGCGATCAGGTATTGCCTTCTGCCCAAAGAAACCTAACACGCAACTCCTGTGTTGATCCGGATAGGTATCGCTAACGCTAGTAATTAATTGTGTTAAATTTTGCCATTCAGTTGCGCCGAGTTTATACTTGCCGGATATCTACTTCACTTATTCAGGGTTTCCAAAAACAATCTAATGGTTCCAACAACAATCTAACGGTTTATCTTTTATGGCTACTAAATCTTTACGGTTTAAGGTTTTTCGGTGTCTTGTCCTCTGTGCCGGATTTGCTGCCAGCAGTCCAGTGAGTGTAATGGCTCAGATTGCCACCGTTGACTTTAGTGAAGCCACCGACCTCTCAAAGACCCCTGAACTGGGAACGCCAACGAAAACAAGGGAAGCCCAAAATTTTGCCAAACCCAAGGCACTCACATTTGAGTACGTCACCTCTGAAGAAGGCGATGAAGCCTACACGGTTGCCGATGCTGAAAATAAGCAGGGCAAGAAGATGAAGAAGGCAAAACAGGCTAAGAAAGCTAAGAAGGCTAAAAAGGCGAAGAAAGCCAAGAAGGCTAAAGCTTCAAAACGGAGTTGCGAAGTCTTTTTCCAGGGTACTGCGATCGCGGGATCTGAATTCACCGTGGTGAGTGAGACTCGCTCCGAAACCTTAATTCAGATTTTTGAAGATGAAACCGCCTTTATGTCGGGAGAATCAGCCCTGCAAGTGATTGAATACTCCCCCGACGCCCCAGGAGCAACCGCGACGGGAGCCAATGTCGGCAGTCTGGTCGTCACCAATGCTCAATCTAGGGAACTGACCTTCCAATATCGCCGCCAACAAACCACTCAATCCAGCAGCTACGCCGTCGTCACAGGTACCGTTGATGACGACGACGAAGCCTATATTATGGTTTCCCAAAATAAAGGCGGCAAGTGCCGGATTGGGAAAAAGGCAAAGAAAGCTAAAAAGGGCAGCAATGTCTTGATTCAAGGCAGCACAACCAGCGGAGGTGAGCTTACAAATACCGCCGACGGTGAAACCCTGATGCAAATCTTTGATGACGAAACCGTCAGCACCTTTACCGATGTCAGTAGAACCCACTGGGCGAGTACTTACATCTATCGGCTGGTTTCCATGAAAGTCATTCAAGGATTCCCAGGTGGCAGCTTCCGACCCAATGATGCTTTGACTCAGTCCCATTTCGCTGCCATCGTCAGTCGCGCTTTCAATGTCTCTTCAGTGCGACAAGTGGTTTCCATTCGCAACCTCTCCAGTAACTACTGGGCTTATAACGACCTTCAGAAAGCCTACGCCATGGGCTTTATTAATGATATTGCGAACGGACTCAATCCCGATCGGGCTTTCACAAAGCTCGATGTCTTGGTGGCGATCGCCAAAGGATTGAACTACACCGAGGTGTCTAGTAGCAGTAGCATCAACACAATCCTGAGCCAATTCACTGATGCCAACACCATCCCAACCGAATATCGCCCCTACATTGCTGCTCTAGTGCAAAAAGGCGTTTTGGTGAACTATCCCAATGCGTCCAGCTTGAATCTCAGCAAGGTGATTTCCCGCGCCGAAACCTGTAGTCTGGTGTACCAAGCCTTGGCTAGCCTCGGGCAGGTTGAGAGCGTGAATTCTTCCTATCTAGCCGACTAACCAAAATGGCTTCAGCCGTCCCAGTAGGTTAACAGCTATTTTTTAGTGTCAGGGCGATCCTCAGCGGCTTCGCTCTGATGTTTTCCTGTTTTGTGCTGTGCCGCTCGAAGAAAGAGTCTAATGTCCACCTTCGCCGTTAAAATTTATAAAAATACCCACTCAAATAAGCCTCCAGCCATTCACTTGCCGTCCAATTTGCCGCACCAAGAGTTAATGAATGGGGAGTTAATTACCGTCGCTCAGGAATTGTTTGAGGAGAATGGAGTGCTGGTGATCAACCATCTTTTTTCTAAGGAATTGATTAGCCAGTTCTATCAAGGGTTTGTCGCCCGATATCAAACCTACTTTGAGGATCAAGACTATGACGATGCTTTAAAAGTGGGTGATAAACGACAAATGCTGACGGTCGATTTTCAAGAGCCTTTTAATCATCCCACTGTCTACGGTAACCCCTTATTGCTTTCCCTGATGAAGGGGTTATTGGGACCAGACTTTGTATTGGGCAGTTTTGGGGCAGTGATTTCTCTGCCGGGGGCGCTGGGGCAGCACATCCACCGCGATCATCCTCCCCTCTTTGAGGATGAAGCCTTAACCCTGAATTTACCCAGCTTTGCCATTACCGTTGTGGTACCCTTAGTAGACTTGACCCCAGAAACGGGCTCAACCCGCCTTTGGAAAGGTAGTCACAGAGTTTCGTGTGAACAAAAAATGGCGATGAAAGACTCTTCCATCCCTTTATTGTCCACGGGGTCTTGTTATTTAATGGATTACCAGCTTTTGCACGGCGGCACGCCAAATGTATCAAATCTGGTGCGACCCATTCTCTACATTATTTACTATCGGTCTTGGTTCCAAGAAGCCGTCAATTATGAACAGCAATCTCGACTTTCGATCACACAACGGGAGTATGATAAAGTTCCTCAGTCATACAAGTTCCTATTTGTCAGACAACGGGAAATTCTGAGGGCAAATCATTCTTTAGAACCTCAACTGCGTCAAAGTCCTACCCAGAAAAACTTTGTTGAACTGACCTCCAAAGAGCAGGCTCAACAGTTGAAAAAATTAGCAAAAACTGTACTCCCGCAATACGGTTTTAAGCAAGCCGATGTGCAGCTCATTTCCCATGGAGATAACACCGTCTTCTCGGTGAAAGGCTCCAGGATGTTATCGCTAGAAACAGATTTAGGTGATTGCCCCACTGCCCCCAATCACTTCATTTTGAGAATTCACCGATCCCACTACCTCTCTCCGGCAGCGATTGAATCGGAGCTGCATTGGTTGACCCATTTGCATCACAAGACGCAAATCCGTGTCCCTGTGCCCCTACCGACTTTAGAGAAAACCTTGTATTCTTCAGGGCAGGTGCTGGGCATATCGGAGCCGCGCATCTGTTCTCTCACCGGCTGGGTCAAGGGGCGATCGCTGGTCGATCTCCCCCGTGCCGAACGCTCACAGCCGCAAACCCTGATCGCGATCGGTCGGTTGCTAGGGACACTGCATCACCATGCTGCACAGTGGTCGGTGCCTGGAGCGTTCACCCGCCCCTGTTGGAACTGGAACGGACTCTTTGGCAAAGGGGCGGGCTATAGCGATGATGGCGATCGCGTGTGGGAGTTAACACCCCAGCCCTATCGCCGCCTGTTTGAGTCCGTGAGCGCCCAGGTCAAAACCGTGATGGCTTCCCTGGGAGAAGACAAAGAACAATTTGGTCTGATTCATGGGGACTTTTGGCTGGGCAACTTGCTCATTCACGGGGAAGACATTGGCGTTATTGACTTCGCCGATTGCGGCTTTGGCTATTGGGGCTACGACTTAGCGCGGTTTTTAAACGATTTCTCTACCGATCCCCAATATTCCAACTGTTTAGACCATTTGCTCCACGGCTATACCCAGGTTCGCACTTTTCCAGAAGCCCAACTCCCCCACCTCAAACTATTTTTAGCGGCTCAACAGGTGACGCTAGCCCTATGGCGCGTTAACCGCGCCCAAGATCATCCTGACTTCAGATCGACCTTAGTAGCCGATCTTGAGGAAACGGCTGAAGCCGTAGACGTATTTTTAACTGCTTTTGGAGCATAAGGCAGGAGTGTCAAGAACCTCGGATAATTGACTTTCGTGTCCATTCCCGCACACTTTCTAAATGGAGAATCGCCTGTTCCTGTTCGCGATTAGCAGGGCAAACCTCTAAGAGAGAGTCCAAAAGCCGTCCCCAAAGCCATTCAACCATGGCAATATCTTGAAGTTGTTCCTGGGTGGGGCTGTCCCATCCCAAAAGGCGATCGCGTAGTGCCTCAGTTTGAGAAGAGAAGATGTTTTTATCAAGTGGGCTGTTATATAGTTGCATATCCTGGCTCTTTCTAAGTCGATACATAGAGACTAAAACTTTTAATTGCCCAAGAGAACCGTAAAAACCGAGGGTGCCACTGCCATGGTTGTTTTTTCTTCCCAAGAATTACGGATCAGTAACCTTAGGAGTTATCAGACGGTGAAGCCACACGGTTTTTCAGCCGTTGCACCGATACTTGAATTGCTAATGCCACTAAACCCACCGCTACAATACCAAAAACAGCGGTGGCAAGGGTGCTAATGCCAACGACTAACGTCCGAACCGCGATCGAAATATTAATGGCTGTCATGTTGCTAGAAGGCAGGGGTTTGTTGGCGAAGGTTTGAGCAATCGAACGGGTGAGGAAGTAAAGGGCTGTTGCAAATCCTCCAGAAATGAACGCTGCTGACAAACAGCGCAACGGACCGGGTAGTGTCTGAGTTGTATCAGCAAGCTGGGTATCTTGATGGGTTGGGGGGAGTGGATTCGTCATAGGTTTATCAGTCACAATAACAGGGAAAAGGGAAAGAAGCATCTGCCATCTCAATTCCCTTCTCCCTTTTAGCGTGAACCTTTTCCTTTACTCAAGAAAACCCATTAAAATCTCGAAGCAGTAAGGGTTACATCCGCATACTTCCACGCTTCCTCAAAGCGCTTTTCCTCCACTCTAGCTGCCTCAGTCTTACCCTGTGCATTCAGGCTTTTCACCAGTCCGAACAGCGCCCAACCATTGTTCGGGTGATCTGCCAAATCTTCCCGGTATACCCTCTCAGCATCGGCGACTCGACCCGCTTGCAGCAAGACTGCACCTAGGGATTGTCGTACTGGATAGTACCAGGTTTCAGGCTCATCATACTTGAGGGCGTCTTCCAGACTCACTGCCGTTTCTAAATGTGCGATCGCCTTTTTATAATCCTCTTGTTTAGCTGCTAACTCACCCGCTAAAACCTCAGAAGCAATTTTCATCAAACTGGCGGTGTTGTTAATATCCCAAATTGTGACCGTTTCTAGAATAGGGTCAGCAGCGATCGCGTTTACTTGTTCGAGTTCCTCTGCGGCTGCCTTGAACTGACTTTTCGCGGTGAATGCCAGCCCGCGAGCATAATGCCAAACCCCTATAGGATACTTTAGATCATCAGCGGGTGTGCTTTGTGCCAGAATCTCATCCCATCTGCCAAATCGAGTCAGGGCGTAAAGCGGGATAGAGTAGTAATGCTGAAGCGTTTCGTATCCAGGTTGGCGCATCATCTCCTGATCCACCATTGCGGCTACATCACGGGCAGCTTGAATGGCTAATTCGCTTTGCCCTTCCATCAAGGCACTTGCCCAGAGAAAATGATGGTTGTGCGGGACGTAAGCTAGGGGGTAGATTCCTTGAGCGTGGCACTGGGTAACATAGTCTTGGTCAGCTTTAATGGCTTGTTGATTAGCGATCGCGGCATCATGATAGCGCCCGACTCGGATGTAGATGTGCGACGGCATATGAACCAGATGTCCGGCACCCGGAACCAGATTCCCCAAGCGATCAGCACTAACGATACCCCGAGCAGGATTGGGAGATGCCTCGACTGCATGAATGTACAGGTGGTTTGCACCCGGATGATTAGGATTTTGCTCCAACACCGACTCAATGGTAGTCAGAAGTTCACTAGCTTCTGGCTTGAGTTCGCCGTCTTCTGTCCAGTAATCCCAAGGACTGGTATCCATAATCGCTTCTGCGAATAAGGTAGCAGCATCCAAATCCTCTGGATAGCGTTGCGCCACCTCTCGCATCGCATTGACATAGGCACCATCAAGTCCCGAGCGATCCTCAACAGGTTTTAAAGAATAACGCTTTGCCAACGCCTCAATATAGGCTCTTTCTTTCTCGCTAGCATTTTGACTCAGCTCAAGTGCCTTCTGGAGTGCATTCCAAGCTTCTGGCACAGCCTCTGAATCCATCGCTGCGTTAATGTTAGGTCCGAGAACGAGTGCCACTCCCCAATAACACATAGCACAATCCGGGTCAAGTCTTACTGCCTCTTGAAACGAGCGTGTAGCTTCAGCGTGGTTGAACCCGTAAGTCAGTATGAGTCCTTGATCAAAGTAGCGCTGGGCTAATGGGACTTTAGTTGAAATTGGATGATGGTGGTTGCCGAGATTATCAAATAAGGGTGCCGTGGGTTCGACAGATTCACTAAGATCCCTATTTAACTGGGCAGCTACTGTTAGTTTTGGGGGTTCTATGAAATACTGCGATAGGACTAGAACGACGAGTAGAGTGAAAGTGAAAAGGAGGCGATACATAACAGCACCTATAGAGCAATACGGTTTAGTTAACTTCTCCTCTAACCCCTCTCTGCGCAAAGAGAAGGAAGCCACTCCTCCATCTCTGCTATCTTCCAATGTTTATCCTGATATTCCCCCCCTTAATAAGGGGGGCTAGGGGGGTAAACGATGATTGAGACGATTAGATGCAAGTTTTAAATAAACAACTCTTAAGCATCGTGCCTACCTTGGCGTCGTCTCCAACCCATTAGAGGCAGGATACCAGCCAACAAAAGCCCTAGCAAAGAGGATGGTTCGGGTACAGCTTCGGGTTCGCTGAAAATAAAATCATCCATCGCCACTACATCAACACCATTGCCATCAAAATTGTCGGCACTCAACGCCGCATTACCATTAGTAATCCGTACCCGACCAATTTGTTCGCCTTCATCAAACAATACACCAAGGAATGAGAGTCCATTGTCGGCTGTCAGTACAGAATCACTGAACAACAGATTATCCTTGAGGTCGTAATACTCAATCGTGGTGGTATCCGGCAAATCTACATCGGTGAAGACTGCTCCAAACCCACTCACTGCTGCTCGCCTGTCAGTACCGGGAACGAAGAAGTTTACATCCAAAATATTGCTGTCTATTGTTGTAAACAGTTTCTCAGCACTGAACGTCTTGAAGATACCTGCGTAAGTTGGGTTGATGTTACCAAAATTTTCATCATCTGCGATGTTGTTGGGGTCGCCATCAGCACCGCTGATTTGAAAACCAGAACCAGGGGTATCATAGACCGTACCGCGAGGAACAATCGCATTGAAGAAATCAGCAGGCATATCAAAAGGAGCCGCAGCACCAGGTCTGCCATCCCAGTCAATCTGGCGGCGTCCTCCCTTTATAGGACCAACTGCATTACCATTATTGGGCTCACCCACAGCCGCTCGGAAATCGTCAACGGTATCTTGAATTGAAGCAGCATCTGCTCCAGCATCAGCAAAGGTAATCGCTGCCGCGAGGGTAGTCGTTGGTGTCAGCAGCAAGGTTGCTAAGGCAATGGTGGCTGACTGGTAGAATCCCTTAAACATAGTGTTTCCTTTCTTCCAAAGTGGTGATTTGAGCCTAGCCGTTTGGTTTTCCGGTCATCTCGTTAGGGAAATAGAGCCAAATTAGTCATCTCTCTTACGGAAATTTAAGAGATTTGATTGACCTCTAAAACCACTGTAAATAAGCTGCATCAGTTTGACCGTAAGAAAAAGTCATAAAAAGTCGTGGGTTTTTGATTGATTATTGCCTGACATTCCCGCAAACTGATGGGTAACAGTCTGGAAAAGTCAGATCGAGTCAGAACAGCAAGTTTGAGGTGCTTTTATAGAGATGACTGTTGAAGAAGCTTTAGCCATCCTAGATACAGTCCTGAAGCCAGGGCGTCTCAACGATCTGCAAGAACTAGTGTTTCGAGAAGCCTGGGAAAAGAAAACCTATCCAGAGATAGCTGAAAACGCAGGTTATGATGCCAGTTACATCAAAGATGTGGGTTTCAGATTATGGCAGCTTCTCTCAGAGGCATTTGGGGAAAAAGTCACGAAGAGTAATGTGCGATCGCTCCTGAGGCGGCATTCAAAGGCAGAGGAGCAGGGGAGCGGGGGAGCTG
>NZ_JADEWY010000204.1 GCF_015207375.1 Coleofasciculus sp. LEGE 07092
ACTTAACCCCCTCATCCCCCAACCCCTTCACCCCTTGTGGGAGAAGGGGAGCCGGAAGAGTTGAAGCTTCTCAAAGTCCCTCTCCCGCTTTGGGAGAGGGATTTAGGGTGAGGGCAAAGGACTTTTGTCAGTCAATCAAGGGTTTATTCTTTGAAGGGCAGGTTAAACTGCATCCAAACAGCGATCGCTTCCTCCTCACTCTTTCCCCAAAAACTCCACAAGTTGCTCTAACTTCGACCAAGCCGCACCACTATTCACCACATCCCTAGCGATTTCAATTCCAGCCTTGTGATCTTCCATCGGCACAACTCCACCTACTTGCAGCGCTAACGAAGCATTCAACGCCACTACATCCTGCTGGGCTACTGTTCCCTTACCCTGCAATACATTCCGCAGGATTTCAGTATTCTCCGCCACATCGCCGCCGCGTAGTTCCCCTGTAGGTACTGGAGTTAAACCCAACTGTTGGGGATTCAAAGTCGATAACCGCACCTCACCTGCCGATAGCAGCGCCAAGTCCGATTCATCTCCCAGTCCCGCCTCATCCAGTTTTTCCCGTCCGTGTACAACAATTGCGGTTGAACTTCCCAGTTGCCTCAAGGCATGGGCAATTGTTACTACCAAGCTGGGTTCACATACCCCAATCACTTGACCCGTAGGACGCAACGGATTAACTAATGGACCTAATAAATTAAACACCGTCCGCACTTTCAGGGTTTGCCGCAGGGGTGCCACAGCTTTCATTGCCGGATGCCAACCCCGTGCAAAGAGAAATGTTACCCCTACTTCATCCAAAGCTGATTGTACCGTTTCCGGTGCGGCGGATAAGTTAACGCCTAGAGCTTCCAGAACATCTGCCGAACCCACCCGCGACGATGCCGAACGATTGCCGTGCTTGGCAACTCGCACCCCAGCCGCCGCCGCCACAAATGCTACAGCCGTGGAGATATTAAAGGTTGATGCGCCGTCTCCCCCAGTACCGCAGGTATCAATAACAGGAGTTGAGTAGTTAATAGCGGTCGTTTGTAGCGATTGAGACTGCATTACCTTCGCCATCCCCGCTAGTTCCTCCGCCGAAACCCCTTTCGCCTGAATCGCTGCTAAAATCGCACCAGATAAAACTAGAGGAATCTCCTCATTCAACCATCCCTGCATCAGTTGCGAGGCTTGATCGCTGGATAAAGATACTCCATCAAATAGCTGTTGCAATAAGCTAGACCAGTCGTTCGTGATTTGCCCCATTCCCTACGAGCCGAGTTATTTTTAACATCTTATTGTGGCACAGTTCCTATACCAGTCCACAACAAGCTATAGTTAAGGATTCTCTGGGTTGGGAATTCCCGATCACGAGTGTCATTAAATAGTTGTGCATCTATACTCCCTTTGAGGGAATACCTGTTACAGAAAAACAGATAATTTTTCCGTTGAAGACGACTTGCTTTCTAGGGCAAACCCACTACGCGATCGCTCAAGCAGTATCGTTACTCTATCAGGAGGTAGCGGCTTTTAAGCGTGCTACATCCAACTCGTTTTCTCCTCGACCTTAAAAATCAAGCATTTGATCCATGTATCTCAGAGATCGAGCGGCTAACTTCGTCAATCCAGACTTATTTTCGGTATTTCTGGAATACGTGCCTACCGCTGTCGCCATGCTCGACCGCGACCTGCGTTACTTGCTGGTGTCTCGTAAGTGGCTGACAGATTATACTCTGGAGAATCAAGACCTCATCGGTCACGCTCATAGCGAACGATTTCCCCTGCTTCAGAGTCAGGAGATGGCAACAGAGGGAAACGGAGACAAGTGTACCTCTTCTTCCCCCAACCCCGTTCAGCGATGGCGGGAATTTTTTGCATCCTGTTTAGCTGGAGAATCCCAGCAGGGTGATTCTGATTATTTCATCAAACCAGACGGTTCGCGGCAGTGGGTCAAGTGGGAAATTCAGCCTTGGTGGACTCAGACGGGTGAGATTGGTGGTGTGCTCATGTTTACCGAGTTTCAAGAACGTTTTGACTGGATGGAACCTTTTGAGCCTGAGCGTAAAGACAGTTCTTATTGTGATACAGAAACCACATCTCTCAACGCCGTTATAGAACAATTGCAACGGGAAATTGCCGAGCGTCAGCAAGCACAATCCCTACAGCAGGAGTCAGAACAACAGTATCGCTCGTTAATCGCAGCGATGGCAGAGGGAATCGTCGTACAAGATGCCAATGGGGTGATTTACACCTGCAATGCATCAGCAGAACGTATTTTGGGACGGTCAACCGATCGCATTATTGGACGGACTTTTACAGATTCCGGCTGGCAAGCTGTCACGGTAGAGGGTAAGCCTTTTCCTTCTGAAGAACACCCGATTAGCTTGACACTACGCACCGGAAAGCCTTGTACCAATGTCGTGATGGGTATCTACAAACCCGACGGCACCTTGACATGGCTCAGTGTTAATTCACAACCCCTATTTCACCCGAACCAGACTCAACCCTTTGCAGCCGTTGCTTCCTTTGTCGATATCACCGAATCCAAACAAATTGAAGTCCAATTGCGCGATAGTGAAGAACGCTTCCGGGCTACCTTCGAGCAAGCAGCGGTTGGTATCAAGCACATGTCGAGGGATGGTCGGTTTCGGCGGGTGAACCAGAAATTTTGCGACATTGTTGGGTACTCGCGCCAGGAACTGCTAGCACTTAACTGCCATGATATTACCCACCCCGATGATGTGGAAAATGATCGCGCCTATTTGCGATCGCTCTTAGCCGGTGAACTAGACACCTATTTCCTGGAAAAACGCTACCGACGTAAAGATGGCTCCGCTGTCTGGGTACAAATTACCGCCTCTTTAGTCCGCACTTCCCAAGGCAATCCCAAATATTTCCTAAATGTCGTCCAAGATATTAGTGCTCGCCGCGCTGCGGAAGCTGCCCTGCGGCATTCAGAAGCCCAGTTGCGAGAGAAGGCACGGCAGGAAGCTCTGCTGAATCAGCTATCCACGCAAATCCGCCACAGCTTAGACTTGAACACGATTCTGGAAACCACCGTCCATGAAATCCGCCAACTCTTGCAAATCGATAGCTGCCACTTTGCTTGGTATCACCCCCATGAGGAGCAACCCTATTGGCAAGTGGTTCAAAGCGCTCGCAATCCAGATCTACCTAACCTAACTGGTTGCTATGCTGTGGGCAATTTGGGTTCGGTGGCACAGCAACTCCTAAACTTAGAAATTCTTCGACTTGATGATGTCGAGACAGCTAGCGACCCAATTTTTCAACAATTTATGCGTTCTCTCGGCTCTGTTTCCGTTTTGCTGCTGCCCATGCAGACGCCTTCGGGAACCGTTGGTGTGATTAGCTGCTGTCACAGTCAAGAAACCCGCCCTTGGAGTGATAGTGAAGTGGAACTCTTGCAAGCGGTGATAGGTCAACTGCTGATTGCGATCAAACAGGCAGAACTTTACGCCGCTAGCTGTCAGGCTACTGAGCAAGCTCTAGAGCAAGCTGCTCAACTGGCACAAACCCTAAACACGTTGCAACGCACCCAAGCCCAGTTAATTCAGAGTGAAAAAATGTCGAGTTTGGGTCAACTTGTTGCTGGTGTAGCCCACGAAATTAACAATCCAGTTAACTTTATTTACGGTAATCTGATTTACGCCCGCGAATACTCCCACGACCTCTTGAGTCTGGTGCAGCTTTACCGTACCGCCTATCCCAATCCGCCAGCCGTTATTAAAGAGCGGATTGATTCTATTGACTTAGATTTTATCATGAGTGACCTTGCCAAACTCCAAGACTCAATGAAAGTGGGTGCCGAACGCATTCGGGAAATTGTGCGATCGCTACAAACGTTTTCCCGTTCCGATGAATCGGGTTATAAGTTGGTCGATATTCACTCGGGACTTGAAAGTACCTTGAGGATTCTTCAATACCGACTGAAGGGCAAACCCGGAGCACCAACAATTTCTGTAATTAAGGAGTACGGTGATATGCCATTTGTAGAATGCTATCCCGGACAGCTCAATCAGGTATTTATGAATCTACTGACTAATGCTATCGATGCCCTAGAAGAAAAAATGATAAGCCATCAGTCACAGGCAAAGGGTTATTCACTAGAAAGCGCCAGTCTTTTCTCACCGACTATTACTATCGAGACGGGTGTCGTTGAGAGGGATTGTTTCGGGATGAACCCTGACTCCATCTGGAAAGAATCTCCACAGGGAGAGGATTTTTTTGAAAAGTCTCACGTCTTTATTCGCATCACTGACAACGGATCAGGGATGACACCGCCAACCCAAAAGCAGTTATTCGACCCTTTCTTTACTACCAAGCCAACCGGTAAAGGCACGGGTTTGGGGTTAGCAATTTGTTATCAAATTGTTGTAGAAAAACATAGGGGTCAGTTATGGTGTCATTCAGCAGGGGGACAAGGTGCTGAGTTTGTCGTTGAGATTCCGCTCAGGAAGTATTTAGAGCTCAGTTGATCAATAGAGCTTCACGATTAGGTAGACCAGAGAATAACTTTAGCCTATTTTGATTACGAGATAGAGCATTTACATTTCATGCTCTATCTGTTCTCAATTAACTAGCAACTTGGGTGAGGTAATCGAAATTTTGATTACCCATTACTCTGTGCCATTCGAGCTGCAATAATAGACTTAAAGCCTTCAATCATTTCCGGTGTAGCCTCGGTAGCTTGCCATGCTGGACGTGCCATCAAGCGATCGCACCAAGCCCTCAGTTTGGGATAGTCACCCAAGGAAACGCCTCCTTTCGGCAACCAAGGAACTACAGTTCCAGCCACAACCTCGGCTAAAGAGAGGGTTTCACTCCCAAAATAAGGGCGATCGTCGAGCAAATTCTCAAAGAACCTCAGCACAGTTGCAACTTTCTGCTGTGCCTGCTCGATTTTTTCTGGATCTCCTCCAGGCAAGTCTAACATCTGCAACATCAGGGGATTCATGGAAGGCAACAACTCATTCACCGTCACCAATTGCACCATCCGCACCATGGCTAGCTCTTTTGCATCCTTTGGCAGCAGAGTAGGTGTGGGGTACTTTGCCTCTAAATAGTCCAAAATTGCCAAGGATTCCACGATATTAAAGTCATCATCTGTCAAAACTGGAATATGGTGGAAAGGGTTAATCCCCAAAAAATCAGGCTTAAACTGCTCTCCATCCAGTTTTATCTCGACCAATTCAAACTCAAGTCCTTTTTCTAGGAGTGTAATCCAGACTCGGCGGGAATTAGGAGAAATCGGCGCGTGATAAAGCGTTAGCATTAGACAATCTCAAAGCTTTATGAGTAGAGGGGGTATTGCTATCTTACCCTTACACTTATCGATTGATACAGCGTAGACGTAGCGTGCTGACAAGCACTCCCGGTGCTACTGCCAGCAAGAGGAGTAAAAATGGTACACAGAGCGCCCGATACAATAGAAGTTGCCCAGGGAGCATTTGGGCATTTTAGCCATGGTTTAGCTACAGGGGAATGGAAACCCTTTGTGGAAATGCTCACCGACGATTTCACCTTCTGGTTTCCTGTCGGTCCTTACCAAGGATTGAATGTAGGCAAAGAACGAGCGATCGCCTTTTTCGAGTATGTTTCTGAAGTCTTCAATCAAGGGCTTTCAGTCACCCTCGATCGCGTTACCAGTAACGAGACAACCGTAGTATTCGAGTTCCGGGATGAAGGAAAAATGCGGGGAGAACCTTACAAAAACCGGATAGCCGTTTCCTTTGATGTGCGTGGTGATAAGATTTGCGGCTATCGAGAGTACTTTGGCAGCGATGGCAAATCTAACTGAATGAAAAAATTCCTATTCGTCATCATTATATAATTCAAAATTCATAATGCTGAGGTTGAACGATGTCTAATCCCCCGACGAATCTGGTTTTAGCAGAACCTGGGGCGTCTTATCAATCCGGTGGCAGTCAGAATCGCTGGGTGGAGGTGCTAGTCGATTGTCCTGGAATTCAAGGACTATTTACTTATCGGTTGCCCCCAGACTTGTCTGTTCACTCTGGGGATATCTTAACCGTACCGTTTGGGGCGCAGCAGTTGGGAGCGATCGCAATTCGATTGGTAGACTCGCCTCCCCCTGACTTGCCATCCGATAAAATCCGGGAAGTCGAGGATGTCATCTGTAGCGGTTTTTTTCAGACATCATACTGGCAGCTACTAGAACAAGTGGCGCAGTATTACTGCACACCCCTGATATCGGTAATTCGGGGGGCGCTACCACCGGGATTACTCATGCGATCGCAGCGTCGTATCCGCCTCAAAGCTTCTGCAATTCCCAACCAGGGCGATACCTTTGTCAGTACGACTGCCCGTCGGATTTTAGAACTGCTGGAATCTCAACCCGATGGCGATTACAGCTTCTCTTACCTCCAACGGCAGGTAAAAGGGGCGAGTCGGGGAGTCAAGGAGTTGCTCAAACGGGGGTGGGTGGAAAGTTATCTAGAACCGCCCAAACCTTCGCGCCCCAAGCTGCAAAAAGCCGTCACGCTAGTTGCTGACAGGTTTAGTGAACTCACAGATCGGCAACGGGAAATCCTAGAGGTGTTGCGGCGTCGCGGTGGTGATTTGTGGTTGACTGAATTATTGCAAATTTGCCGGACTACTTCCTCAACGATTAAAAAGCTGGAAGAAAAAGGCTATGTGGTAATTGAGTTAAGGGAAATTTTGCGGACGCTGGCAGAACCATCTGTCTCCGGCGATCGTCCAAAAGAATTGACAATTGCACAAAGGTATGCATTAGACACCATCGGGGGTTTAGATGGTTTTGCCCAGATTTTATTACATGGGGTAACGGGTTCCGGGAAAACAGAAGTTTATCTGCAAGCGATCGCACCTATTTTAGAGGAGAGAAAATCTGCTTTAGTCCTAGTGCCGGAGATTGGTTTAACGCCTCAATTGACCGATCGTTTCCGCGCCCGATTTGGCAGAAAAGTGAACGTATATCACAGCGCTCTGTCTGATGGCGAACGCTACGACACCTGGCGGCAAATGCTTACCGGGGAACCGCAGGTGGTCATTGGTACTCGTTCAGCGGTATTTGCTCCTTTACCTAAATTGGGTTTGATTGTTTTAGATGAAGAACACGACTCTAGCTTCAAACAAGACCAACCCGCACCCACCTATCATGCCCGCACCGTCGCCCAGTGGCGTGCCCAACTGGAAAATTGTCCTCTAGTTTTGGGTTCTGCCACACCGTCTTTGGAAACATGGGTGAGTATTAGGGAGCAAGGGAGCGGGGGTGCAGGGGTGCAGGCTTGCCGTGAGCGTCAGTCGAACGGGAGCGGGGGTGCAGGGGAGCAGGCTTGCCG
>NZ_JADEWY010000205.1 GCF_015207375.1 Coleofasciculus sp. LEGE 07092
GCGGCTTGCAGCCACTTCCTGAGATCTCAAATGGGTTCTATAGAAGCCATTCAAGTGGACTTACATTACAAGGGTAAGGTCTTAGCAGTTTAATGGGTACTCTATTTACGCCGCGCTGTACTAGTCTGAATGACATTATCCGCCTGTGCAGCAAAATAGCACCGCTAGCCGATCCACTACGCTCCCTGACTGACGTGCCACGAATAGAGACACCCCTTTGGCGATCGCAAGCAACCGCACAACCCCAAATATTGGGCAACCTCGTGATTGTCGATACGCCTGGACCAAATGAAGCCGGAGAAAATCTAAGTCTGGCGGCTGTCGTGGAAGAGCAGCTTCAGAAAAGTTCACTGGTATTGATTGTTTTGGACTACAGCGGTTTCAGACTCGATGTGATACACCCAAACAAGAGTAGAACATGGCTTTCTCATGGCTACTGTACTACACCGTGTTAGAAAGTGCTGTACACCCAATTGAAAACGAAAGCCGCAGAAGACGTTAAAGACGAGGTTCAGAAGGTTATCCAGATTCGGGGTAAGGAAAACCTCTATGTTCTGGTCAATAAGATCGATCAACGTACAGACAGTGATATGACTCCTGAGCAAGTGCGGCAGTTTGTTGCTGCTGAATTTGGGGTAGGCGATTCTGGGAATACAGATCGGGTGTTTGAGATATCTGCTAGGCGTGCGTTTTATGCTACTAACTTCCAGTTAGAACTCCAGCAGCAACCGGAGATTAGCATTGCCCAGATGCAAACAGCACGAGCATTGGCTCAACAAGCATATGGTGATATGTGGGAAATATTGTTTCAAAACGCCAATGTAGATCAAATGCAACTGGCATTTCAGCAGGTTTGGAACAAATCAGGCTTTGCTCCATTTCTAGATCAGGCAATCAATGCCCTGATGGCAGAAGCCGCACCTCGGTGTATAAGGGATGCACTTAATATTACCCGTGTTCGCTTGGTAGAGCTACGGGATGGGGTAAAGCTACGAAGAAGTGCGATAACCAAAGATGCTAAGAAAGTCCAAGCAGAGATTGATAAATTAGCAAAAGACTTGCGCCGTCTTGAAAACTGCCGAAAGAATTTGATAAAAAAAGTAGAAACTCAAAAAAGAAAGCTGAACAAGAATATCGATCAAACTCTTGACAGCTTGAGAGAAAGTAGTGAAAGGCAATTACAAGATTATTTTCTCAAAGAAGTCTCTTCACGCCTTACTACCTTAATGGAGAAGCCAGATTTTAGCGTAAAGAAAAAGCTTATTCAACCAATTAGGATACCAATCATTACAGATTTGATTAAAGGAATCATCGCATTAATTATTCCTAAATCAGTGTCTCACGCTCTTACCTATGCCGTCGCTTTTGGAGGTCTTAATGAAGTAAAATTTAAGACCAAACAAGATGCAGAAAACTTTGCTGAAGAATTATGTACTGAAGCTCAACATATTTTAGATACTTTACTAAAAATTCATTTTGAAGAAATTCAAAGCGATATACAAAAAACACAGACAGATTTAAACAATATATTTATCAAGGAAACAAAGGTAATTTTTGAAGAAACTCGTGATAGATTGAATGAAGCTTTTGATGTTGGTTTGGAGTTACCCCTCTTAATCCTAGAAGAAGGAATAAACAAGGATTATTTATCACCTAAAGTTAGTGTTGAAAAGCGAAATAAAAATCTATTAGAAAAGACGTTAGATTTTTTTAAATGCTTATTTAATTTCAAAAAATCAGAGCAAGATGAAAATTTATATACAGTGTCTCTGGAAAATACGGTCAAACAGATAAACCAATCAATTGATAACAAGATTCAAGAAACGAAGGATAGTATCAATGAATACTTGGATAAAGATTTTCAGCAAACACTAGATGATTTTTTTAATAAACTTGATGACTATTTGCAAGGTTATCAAGACAGTTTAACACAAGCATTGAAAGACAAGGGTTCATCATTAGGAAGCCAAGAGGAGTTAAAATCAGTACTCGATAACTTTGCTCAACAAGCAGACAACTTTCTGGAAGAGGTCAATCCCAAGCTGAGATTTACCAACGAAAAAATAAAATGCTAGATGATCGCAAATGAGTGTTGATTATAGTCAATTTACCTTTAACCTCAAAGAACTCCAACGTCGAGTTCCCGTAGTCGCTGATAAAGCCCTAATTGACCTCGTTAACGGCATTCAAGTCAACAAAGACCTCATCCGTTATCGTAAAAATCGAGGTTTCTTCGGTCAACTGCTAGACACACTCGACGGAAGCGATCGCAAACGCCAACTCCTCCTTGATGGCAACCTGATCGCAGGACAAGAAGCACTACACCAGTGGGTACTAGAACTCAGTGACTCACTTTACATTAGCCAAGTTGCGCTAAAAGTTACCCAGCAGTCCTTACTAGAAGCGCGTGATGCCATTCGCCGCCAAAAAAAAAGCCTGCAAATGCAAGAAGAAGCACTGTTGGCACTCACTCAAGGACTCGATCGCCTCGCTCAACAAGTTGGCACCAGACTCAACGAACTAGAAGCGCGAGTGCAGAAGCTAGAAGTGCGCGTTGCTGCCAATGAAGACTTAGACCGAATTGTAACCGCTTGGGCAGCAGAACAAACATACACCAAACTGCCTTGGGCTGTGCAAGTCGCCTTGTTAGCGCGGGAAGTGTTCAGCAGTTCCGTTGCCACCTACGAACTGGAAACGGGAGATACAACTCGGTATCGCTCATTACTCGTGAATAAAATCCTCTCTACCAGCAAACAACTGCCTCAAAGCTTCTTTGGACTCGCTGACTTACTGGATTATTCTTGGAAACCGATGGTAGATAGTGATCGCCAATTATCAGCCGCCTTACTCGAAGTTCGCTCAATCCCGCAACAGCGCCTTCAGAATACACCCCTATTGTTTGCGCTGGGAACAACCCTAGAACTCGCAACATTACCAGAAGAAGCCAGACCAAGTAAACCGGGACAAAGTGCGATCGCACTCTGTCGCGCCCAAATTGGCTCCGTCTCCCGCACCACCGATGCACGAGAATTTATCACCACCGTTATTGAAGAAACTGCAAGTGACTGTATTGCGATGATAGAGAGGACATAGTAACGAAATTAAAACTCTTCATTTTCTATAACAATGTTTCTGCATTGGATTGCTTCTATGAACAACTTCAAACTGGGATTTAGTGGATAACTTTTCATTAAAACTTTGTTTTTGCAATATTCTCTGGTAAAGATTATTATACTCATCATAGGTTTTATTAATACCTCTTTTAATCTGACGTCTTAATCTCTCGAAACACCCTTTAGTTTGTGCGGCTTGTTTATTATCTGTGTAATAAAGTGGAAGCAGCCAACATTCCATGGAATGTACAGAAATGGCAAAAATAATTTTTTCCTTGTACTGACTATAAAAATCCTCACCAATTAGTCCCTTAAACTTTTCTACTACTTTCTCAATCAACTGTTCAGGACTCAATTCTTCTCCATCTTGGTACTTAGAAATATTGTAATTAACTTCTTCGGATACATCGGTATCTATCTGAATGATTAAATATTCGTTAAACTGGAAGGCTTCTCTAAATTTACTAGACGCACAATATTCAAATACTTTCAACCAATTACTGTAATTTTCTACCCTGTATCTATCTGTTTCATCTCTAAGAGGTAGTAGTGGATTTACTACAAGGTCAGGATTATTAAAATATCCAATTAAAATATTTTCAATAACAACTTGATCGGTTTGACCTTCTGCTATCAATCCAAAAGTAATCATTCTAAAAATTTCTCGGAATTCCTCCAATATAACCCCTTAAGAAAGCTTCTGATAACTTCACAGGTTCTTGTCCTTCTAAAGGTTCAGATTTCTCAACATATCTAGCTTTAGTATGTCCAAGCTTATTCCGATAAATGACCAAAAGCTTTTGCTCCTCATCATCCAAATTTAATCCATCCAGAATAGCAGGATTATGAGTTGTAAATATGACTTGTTTATTATATTTTTTAGCTAATTCCACTAATTCTTTCATTAACTGACTGCACAGTTTTGGATTCAAGGAAGCATCAATATTATCAATGGCAAAAAACTTAGGTGTGTTCTCGCTGATAAAAAGAGAGAAGTAGAATAACAAAAATAAGAATCCTTCATTAGAGCTTTTTTGATCAAAATAAGCTAGATTAGGGTCTAAATATTTGTCTTTGATTTGAATTTTATTCTCGTTCTCATATAAGCTGTCAGAAAAATTGAAATCTTGAAACCAGTATATAAGTCTCAATCTTTCCTTAAGTTCAGTTATTTTTTGGCTATCTTCATCTAAGCTCAAAACCTTTAACAATTTAATTAAACCTTGCTTGATTACGGATAGATCCCCCCTAGCCCCTCCACAAATGGGCACGATGATTATGCCCTAAAGATTGTACTAGACCTCCTATATATCTGTCGGTAACAGCCGCTTTTACTCCCAACTCCCTATAAAAGTTTCCCTTTGTAAAGACGTATCAACTTTGGTAAACACCGCTTGGTGTTTCAAAAAGGGCTGTGTTATCTTAAATTTCATAGAAAGAGATCATCCTCCAGACAAAACAAATGGAGAAAAACCAATGTAATGGGCATAGAGCTGATGATCTCCCCCATCTATGACCCAGACGCAGCTTAACCAGTCAAGTGCAGCTCAATGGGGTCAACTGCGGTGAGAGCCGAAGTAACCAAACTTAAGGTCTAGAAAGACACGGCTGTGCTGAAGTACTAAAGGTAGAGTTGCGGGATGTGTAAATCTTAGTAAGTTTTCAATTACCACTCAAAAAGTTAACTCGTTGAAAATTCGGAATATTGAACTCAAGTAGGTCTAGCTGCCATCGGTTAGACCTTTTGAGTTTATGTGGGGTGTGGGTAAAGAAGAAAGACTATATTTCAGTTCTTAATCAAAAATTTGCGGTTCGTAAAGACCTATCAAGTTTAGTAAATGTTGTTTAGCCAACTGTGGTTACTGTGTTACTTTAAAAGTGGACATCAACCACTCGACAAAAAGTGGAAAAAAACAAAGCAAATGGGTGTAGACATGATGTTCCCGGTCTTTGACCCGCCCACCGCTCTCAACCAACTAAGTATTCATTGAAGGGGTCAATTTTCCGGTTTTATCGGAAAAAACCAAACCAGAGTCTGGAAAGACGGAGCGAGGTTGGACTAGTGAAGGTAGAGCTGTGAGGAAGGTAAACCTTTGTAAAGCGTTATTCAATTGATAGTCAGATATTTATCTCGTTGAAAACTCAAGCTTTTGCACTCGAATAGGTCTAGTCTTTTGGCTAGACCTATTGTTTTTTGGCATGACGGAGAAATGGCAGTCCTCCTGGATTCCAGGCTGTGGGTGTATATAGTGATTCTCGGTTGAGTGAGATACACCTAAATTCAAGAGTCGTAGGGGCGGGTTTCACCGAGATAGTTGCTTTCCACAGCTTAATCTAATAAACCCGTCCGTATTCCAATCATTTGAGAACCGCTATAGTTGCTGCAATAGGGATGCTCCCTCCCGTTTTCATGTTTCTGTGAGGATGGGATTTTGTTACGCGATCGCAGATAAGCCGCTCCCCCAGCCAATTGAGTCAATGAGTCAAAGCCAAAAATTATCTCGACATTACCTAGCATTAGTTGGAATTGTTGCCCTAGGAACAGTCCTGCGATTTTGGCATCTAGATCTTAAACCCCTATGGCTGGATGAAGTCCTCACTGCCTTTTTCATTCTAGGACGCCACTACAATGACTTACCTCTAGATATCGTATTTTCTCCTTCAACCCTAGAGCAAATTCTGACGCTACAACCGGAGGCTAGCTGCGGGGAAATTGCCCGTACCCTTGCGGCACAATCAACCCATCCCCCGTTATTTTTTTGCTTGATGCATAGCTGGCTGCGCTTCATGGGGACAGATTCCCTTGTTTGGGCATTGCGATCGCTACCTGCTGGGTTTGGAGTTGCTGGAATCGTCGCAGTTTACTGTCTGAATCGCCTCGTTTTTTACCCAACGGCTGGACTTATCGCTGCCGCACTGATGGCAGTTTCTCCCTTTGCGGTGTATCTCTCCCAAGAAGCGCGTCACTACACCCTGCCAATGCTGCTGATTACCCTAGCACTATTGGGATTAATCGAAATTCAGCACCGTCTTTATTCCCAGCAGCAGCCACACCCAACCCTTTGGTTATTCTGGGTTGCTGTCAATAGCATCGGTTGCTACGTTCACTACTTTTTTATCCTCGCTGTCGTTGCTCAGGTGCTAACCCTCGTAGGATTAATGCTTTGGCATCGTCAACAACTTTCTCGTGGTAGTTGGATTGATGTACTATTAGCGATCGCGGCTATAGCGGTAAGTTACCTGCCTCAGCTTTCAGTCCTATTGGGAGATTTCGGACGCCCAGAGACAGAGTGGCTACCGACACCAGATAGCTTTGAACCCCTATTTCAGTTGTTGATAGGCTGGTTGCTCATGGTAATTGCCCTGCCAGTAGAAAATCAACCGTTATGGGTTGCCGTGCCAATGGGAGTGTTAACCATCGGGTTTGGCGGTTGGGTTGTTTGGCAGGGATTTAGGGGAATCCAGCAACTCTGGAGAAAGCCCTCAACTCAACTGGCAACGTTGACTCTATCCGGTTTCATCGTTTGTGTGCTGCTGCAATTTTTAGCAATTATCTACCTGCTCGACAAGGATATCTCCGTTGTCCCTCGGTATCACTTTGTGTATTATCCGGCAATTTGTGCGTTGCTAGGAGCTAGCTTTGCTTTAGAGAAAGGAAAGAACTGGAGAACAGGAGAGCAGAGGAGATGGGACGTGATTGTATTATTGGGCGCTTCCTTGCTCAGTACTGTCTTTGTCGTTTCCAACTTGGTATTTATTAAACCCTTCCATCCGCAGCAGGTGGCTCAAAACATGAACTTGGAACCAACTGCTCCTCTGATGATCGTTGTAGGCTACAGCGATATTCAAGATGTGGCGTTAGGGTTGAGCTTTGCCCTAGCATTAGATCAAGGGCATGGGGACAGCCGTCTCAAGAATGCCGATACTTTCTTTGCATTTCTGAATCGGGAGCAGGGGTATCAACCCCTTTGGCAAAAATTATCTGAACTGCAAATCGCCCCTGTGCCTCGCTTAAATCTGTGGGTAGTTGCCCCTGGCTTGAAGCGTCGGGATTATCCCCAGCAATTAGCGATCGCGTCTCAGCAAACCTGTACTCTTGACCCCACTCAGCATTACCGTATTGGTATTCCCTATCAGCTTTATCGTTGTTATTTTAGGGGAGCTGGGG
>NZ_JADEWY010000206.1 GCF_015207375.1 Coleofasciculus sp. LEGE 07092
CTTGTCCCCTTGTCCCCTTGTCCCCTTGTCTCCTTGTCTCCTTGTCCCCTTGTCCCCTTGTCCCCTTGTCTCTTCCCCTACACCCCCTTGAATCGCCCTGGTAGAGAATTAAGCGATCGCTCTCCTTGAGGGGAATATTTTTAATTTAATTAGAGTATAATGATTCGCTCTTGCCCTCTGATGTAATGAAAATTCCAGAACTGTTCGACCCTTATGTGGAACTGTTCCAAATCCTTGACGGGAAAGGACAACTACACTCTCCGAACGGTCAGTTCTTAGGTCGTCTTTCCTCCAAAGCTGACTACGTTAACTCAATTCTCAACCCTGTTGGGGACTACGGCAATTCCTTTTCGCCGATTAGCATTCACAACCCTCAAGGCGATTACGGGGGAGAATTTGGCATCTACAGTCCGTTTAATCCCAACTGCCTCAACCCACCTCTAATCTGTTTTCTTGACCAACCAATTTTAGTGCTTACAATTAACCCTAGTCTCTGCACGAATGGATTGAAGCGGGTAGATCCCTATTTGATGCTAACTATTTACGAGGCACTCTCTAACACACCTTTTACAGGGCAGTCACCGCCAGCGCTGCCACTGGCACGAAAAGCAGCATTAGCTCAACTACAGGCTAAAATTGCCCAGTTGAATGTCACTCTTTTCGGCTTGAGCAACGAAGAATAAACCCTGCCATGAATTTCGCTCCCAAGAAAAAAGGGGAGTAGGGAATAGGGAATAGGGAATAGGGAATGTAGATCAAATACTTTTTATTTCTGACTGTGGAACCAGACTAACTGTCCACAACTCCTCCGTCATTTTAATTTGATTTTCTAGGGAAACCTTTTCATTATAGAGTTCAACTAAGCCAACAAATGCCATTGTATGTTCTTTAATGAGCTGGCGAACTTCTGGTCTAGCCAATAAATTGACTTGTCCGTTCAATCCATTTTTTTCGGAATTTTTTGGAGTGGCTGAAGTTTTTTCAAGTTGGTAAGATTTTGGGGATTGGACTACCCACCAAATGAAGGGAGAGTTAATAATTTCTTCAATTAAATTGATAACATCGGGTTGCAAAAATGATGAATATTTTTCAACAGTTCGGTTTAATGATTCCCTGAATTGCTGGCACTCCCATAATAAATAATCTAGCCAGCTCATTTCTACTGATTTTATAACAGGTGCAGGTTGCGAAAAATCTAGAATGGCGAGTTGCTCGAAATAAAAGTCATCAAACAAGTCAGCGATGCCTTTGTAATCATTATTTTCTTTAACCTTAACAGTTGTTTTAAAAAGATTGATTAGCAAACCGAAATGACGAAGCAGAGGTCGCCGCAACTGCTGCAATGCTACTTTTTCTAGTTTCTGCCTTTCCTTTTCTCGTTCAGCATCGATAACAAGGTCTATTGAAAAGATGACAAGCAGAATACCGATAATCTCTGCTGCTACATCTAAAGAAAAACCCTTAATCCAGTTGGTTTGAGAGTGAATAGAAAAACTAACCACGAAGCAACTTATTAATAAAAAAAAAGCGCTATATAGGTTGTTTTCAAAGATCCTTTCATCCTTAATTTCCCTTTTATTTGTATTGGCTCCAATCTTGAAATCAACCGGACAAGTATACTTGTTGTGAGATCTTGTACCAGTCTCACTAACCGCCAGTGGTTTAAACCACTGTCTTATAGCTAAAGTCCTCGCTATGAGGACTAAATACTGACTCTACAAGACTTTCAGTCCATTTCAATGGACTTGAGCTATTAGCCCGGAGTTTAAACTCCGGGCGGATTTTCGGGCTGCTCGACAAAGGTGCAAGTTATCAGTTTCAATCGACTTAAGCTATTAGCCCAGAGTTTTAACTCTGGGTGGGTTTTCGGGTTTACTGACAATGGTGCAAGATGTGAGCCATCAGAAAAATCTCTCTATTAGGGATTGTGGGATGGGCGTCCTGCCCGCGCGAGCAAATGGTGCAAGATATAAATTCAAAAGCGACCACTTGGTACTAGTCAATGACACCTATAGCTCCGGCACCTGCTGCGGCAATCCCAGATACCAGTGCTGTGAAGAACAGCCACCAAGAGGCAGTTGCAGCAGCTTTGCGCGTTTCTTCTACTTGTCGTTGTGTCTGATGCTTGACTTCTTCTAAGCGCATTTGCGCTTCCGTTTGTAGCCGTTCTGCCCGTTGTAAGATGCTGCTGCGCACCCGCTCAATTTGACCAATAATCCGGTTGGCATCCGCTTCTGAGATATCTTGGCGAGAACTCAGCATGGCGACTAGTGTATCGCGGTCAAACTGCGAAAGGCGATCGCGCATTGCCTCAAATCCAGCTTGCGGGTCATCAAACAAGGTACGCATATCCCGCTTGATACCATCGTAGTTGAGTTCGGGTCGCTCCATGCTGTTGAGATAGTGGCGGATTTTTGCAAAGATGCCGTCTATTATTCCCTGAATTCGCTGTTGTACACTCCGCATTTGGGCAACAACTTGGTCGCGGACACCAATCATTTGATCGGCAATTCGGTTCACGTCCTGCTCAGAAATATCCTCCCGTTGAGACAAAAGTGCCACTATGGTAGAACGATCAAAGTGAGACAGGCGATCGCTCAAACTCTCCATGCCAGCACGGGGGTGATTGATCAGCAACTGAACGTCCCGCTTAATTTCTTCGGGATTCAGTTCTTCTTTATCGGTAGAACGCAGATAATCGGCGATCGCATCTTGGAAATTCTGCACTCTTTCCTGAGTCCGCAGTGCAAGGCGTCGGGGTGTCTTGAGGATACTGCGAACACTTGAGAGTACATCCTCAACAATCCGATTGGCTTCCGCTTCACTCATGTCCTGCCGTTGAGCCAGCAACTGCACCACGGTATCGCGATCCATCTCTGCTAAACGGTGTCGGATTGCCTTTGCTCCTACCTTCGGGTTTTCTAGCAGCTTGGTTAAGTCTCGCCGGATACCATCAGGATTGAGCTCGGGCTTACCCGTATTGCGTAGGTAGGTAGCGATCTCCACCGTCGCTTGGTCATACTGCTCTTTAGCTTTGCCAACCAGTCTTTGGGGCGTATGGCGAACGCGACTCCAACTGCTTTCTACCCGATCTAGAATCCGATTGATTTGCTCCTCGCTCAGGTCTTGACGCTGGTTGAGTATCTGTACCAGGGTATCACGGTCAAAACGCTCCACCCGTCTGCGCAGTAGCAACAATCCAGCTTGCGGATCGTCTAGTAGTAGTTTCAGTTCGCGCTCGAGCGCTTGGGGATTAAGTTCGTCTTTACCCGTGTCCCGCAGGAAGGATTGAACTTTGAGCCATTGCGCTTCCGCTTTTGCCCGAGCAGCTTCCTGTTGTTCTTGAGCTTCTATCAAAACGCGATCGCGTGCGTTTTCCAGTTCCAGAATAATAGGTTCTGCTTCAATGGGCGTCATGTCTGAGCGCTGAAGCAGCAACCGCTCAAAGGTAAGACGGTCAAATTGAGCCAGACGATTGCTCAGATGCAGGTAATCTGTATTCGAGTCTTGGAGAATGGGCTTGAAGTTAAGCTGGATTTTTTCGGGAGTAAACTCGCTCTTGGGCGTCATTAGCAGATACTGTTCTGCCTCTGCCATCAGTGCCATTGCTGCACCGCGTTCCTTAGCCGCAATCGCTGTATTCAGTGCTTCCAAGCGAATAGCATCGAGCCAGGTAGAAATTTCTTGAATTCGCTTTTGGGTAAAGACGCCCCGTTGTTCCAGCAAGTCCGCAAAATCCGCCCGATTGAGCTGTTCGAGTTCCCGAGCAACCGTATCAGGCTCGGCTTCTGGATCATAAATTACATCCCTAAACTCCCGCTCTAGGGTTTCCCGCTTCATCTGCCAGGAATACTTGTTGAGCAAGTAGTCTTCAATATCCGCTCGAATTGGGCTGTAGGATGGCTCTGGTGTTCCACTACCCATCTGAGCAGCAATTTTACCCGCTTGGTCGCCTGCATGGTGTCTCAGCTCTTTCAACTGATTGACAATCTTTTCAACATCAATGTCAGACAGATCGGTGCGTCCCATGACGAGTCCAATCAGACTATTGACGCCTGTCGTCATGGCTTGAGACACCGGACCACCGCTGCTTTGGGCTTGGCGACGCTTGCGCATTTCATCAATAACACCGTCGAGTTTCTCAGAAAAATCGGGACCGACAAGCTGCACTTGAGTGGCTGATTTGAGATAATCGGTGAACTCTGAAAGGATATCCCTAGACGGTAGTTGACTAATCGTCTTCTTCCAGGCTCCTTCGAGCTGGTCTGAAATCCGGTTTACGTCCTGCTTAGAGAGGTCGCTGCGACTACTGACCAAATCCACAAAGGTTTGTCGGTCAACATCGCGGAGGCGATCGCTCGTTGCAATTTCTTGTAATCTTGGATCACGGAGCAAGTCCTCAAATTCCTGCCGAATTCTGTTGAGGTCAAATTGCGGTGGTCGTAGAGCTTCAACGTAATCCTCTAAATTTTCTCGGATGCTAACTGGGTCAACGGCAGAACCGAGTTCACGGCTCACAGCCGCCGCCGCTGCTTCTGCGGTGTTTACGACCTGTCGTTGAGCAGCAGCACCCCCAAGGGCAGCAGTGGCTGTTCCCCAAAGGGCTTGAAAGCTAGAGGTTGCCGTATTGATGACCGAGCCGACTAGAGAATTCACGGTTGTGGAACTAACCCAAACCAGCAGTGAAAAATAGGTTGCCCAAATCACTAAACCGACAATCGCTCCCAAACCCGCCGAAATCAGCAAGCTCAGTTTTACAGCCAGCAGGCAAGCAAAAAATAGGGAGATTGTAACGCTAATTAACGTGCCCAGTCCGAGAGCAAAGCCAATTTTGCGGATTGTGCCACCTAGACTCTCTGATTTGTGATCTTTATGAGAATCAGAGTGGGATGAAGATCCCCCTGCCATGGAAATACCAACAGCCACGCCGAGATTCGTTAAAAGTAACTGGAAGGCAAACGCCAGCACGACTCCAGAAATCACGGCAATAAAAAACTGCGGTCCACTAAAAACCATTGCGGCAGTTTCTGCCCGTTCTTCGATGTCTGGTTCGACTAAAACCTGTGCCAGCCACAGGATTGGATTACTTATTCCTAGGGTAATTTCCCCAATTTGAAGCATAATGTCTCCCTCTTCCAATTTGAATAGTGCGTAGGTTCTAAAGATTCTTGGAATAAGCTCTTGTCCAGCTAACGGGCAACGTTCCCTAAGCTCAACACACCAGTTAAACCGACAACAGCTTATGGATTACCTTAATTGCAACAAGAATCAATCATTACTAAAAGGTAGTCATACAGCGGCTCTCAATCATCTATCGCTGGTGTGAAAATTCCCCGATCGCTAAAACTATCTGTCAAAGTAACGATGAAAGCGGCTGAAAAGACAATTCTCCTATGCCAACAGGAGGAGTGGGGAGTGGGGAGTGGGGAAGACAACTAAATTGGCAATTTCTTCACAAAAAAGAGCAAGAAGGGACTTTTGCTCTTGCTCTTTTTTGTTGATGTTTAGTTAGAGAGTTCCTATTACTCAGAGACTTCTTTAGTCTGGAAGCTAGGAAAGCGTTCAGCAAAGTACTTGCTCAATAGAGTGTTCACAAACGACAAGATTACCGGAGCCAAGATAAACTCTAGCAACCCACGCACCTGAAATCCAGGTACAAACATTGAAGCTAACCAAAAGCACAAACCGTTAACAACTAGCGAAAAGCCTCCCAAACTAATGTAGTTCAGTGGCATGGATAGGGCTGACAGGGTTGGCTTAATGACGGAGTTGACAACTCCAATTGAAGCGGCTGCAATTAAAGCTGCTGGGAACGTTGCTAGATTGACTCCTGGAAAAATGATGTCAACGACTAGCAGGCTAAGAGCAGTAGCAAGTAGAGTTAAGAGAGTTCCAAGCATACATTATCCTCAATTTGATAAACAGTAGTCTTTTATTTAAGCGTGACTATATCTATTTTTAGCTGAATCAAAGTTCATCTACCTCTCTACTGAGATAGATTTTGAGGATAACTCTAGTCCTGTTTGTATTATTTAGATACATTTTCATCCGACAGAAACCTCCGGTGTCACCTGAAGGTCTTTGTAGAAAAGATGAAAGCTGATAGCGTGAGACACAGGAAAAAATCTTCGTTGGGATGACTACAGATTGAAACAGCGCTCTAGTTACTGGCAACTCCTACCTTACATCCGTCCGCACTGGAAAACCATCACTCAGGCATTGACTTGCACTGTAGGGGTGACGGTGTTTTGGCCCGTTCAAGCGGCACTCGCCGGTCAAATCGCCAAATTTATCGGACAGGGTGACATAACGGCACTGGCTCAGTTGTCTGGTATTCTTGCCCTAGTTTTTCTCATTCAGAAAGTCTTGATGTATGGTCAAGATTCCCTGATGGCAAAAGCTGCCCTTGCGGTTGCCTTCGACTTGCGCAAGCAGGTATACGCCCACATCCAACGTCTCAACCTGAGTTATTTTGAAACCGCAAAAACAGGCGACTTGACTTATCGCCTCACCGAAGATATTGACCGGATTGGGGAAGTTGTCAATAAAATTTTCCACGACTTTATCCCCTGCATCTTACAGCTCATTGTCGTGTTCGGCTACATGATTTACCTCAATTGGCAGCTCACCCTAGCCACCTTAGTCGCAGCACCGTTAATGGGCGTTTTAATTGGCTGGTTTGGCGAACAGATGCTGATATTTTCCCGCCGCAGTCAAAATCGCATCTCTAATCTCTCAGCATTACTCACCGAAGTATTCAGCGGAATTCGCCTCGTGCAAGCATTCGCCGCCGAAGACTACGAAATTGAGCGCTTTGCCATCGAAGCCGAATACAACCGTAGAGCCAAATATGCCGCCGAACACCTGAAGGCAATTCAATTTCCCGTGGTGGGATTTATGTATGCCATGAGCGTGTTGCTGCTATTTTTCCTGGGTGGCTGGCAAATTTCTAAAAATAATCTCACAGGAGCGGAATTTGTCAGCTATTTGGCGGCTGTAGGACTTTTAATTGACCCAATCTCCCATATTACCACAAATTACAACGATTTTAAACAGGGTGAGGCGTCTGTAGACCGGATATTTGAGGTGGTTGCCATTCAGCCAACGGTGATGCAAAAACCCGACGCCTCGACGCTACCCAACGTCACGGGGAAGGTGGAATATTGCCATGTGAACTTTGCCTATCTTCCCCTTCTCAAGGGGGGGC
>NZ_JADEWY010000207.1 GCF_015207375.1 Coleofasciculus sp. LEGE 07092
AAGTACGCCCACCGCTTTGAAGCCGAAAATGGCGGACGGGGAGGACCCAACAATCGGACTGGGGCAAACGGAAGCGATCGCCAGATTGAGGTTCCTTGCGGTACGATTGCTTACGATGCGGAGACGGGGGAAATTCTAGGGGATTTAGTCGAACCCGGACAAACTCTCTGCGTTGCCAAAGGGGGTAAGGGCGGATTGGGAAACAAGCACTTCCTATCCAATCAAAATCGCGCCCCAGATTATGCCTTACGGGGACTGCCAGGGGAGCATCGCCACTTACGCTTGGAGTTGAAGCTGCTGGCAGAAGTGGGAATTATTGGTCTGCCAAATGCGGGTAAGTCCACTCTTATTTCGGCACTTTCAGCCGCACGACCAAAGATAGCAGACTATCCTTTCACGACATTGGTGCCAAATTTAGGCGTGGTGCGTAAACCAACCGGTGACGGTACGGTATTTGCAGATATTCCCGGACTCATTGAGGGAGCACATCTGGGAATGGGTTTAGGTCATGACTTTCTGCGCCATATCGAGCGCACTCGCCTGTTGTTACACCTTGTTGATGCTACTGCCGAAGACCCTATTGCTAATTATCAAACCATTCAAGAGGAGTTGCGAGCTTATGGGCATGAATTGTCTGAGCGTCCGCAAATTCTGGCGCTTAACAAGATAGATGCTGTAGATGCAGAAACAGCAGACGCCCTAGCAACTGAACTCAATCAATTGACTCAGGTGCCAGTTTTTCAAATTTCAGCGGTGGCTCACATTGGCTTAGACGCTCTTTTACAAAAAATTTGGGAGTCTCTTGACCAGTTAACGGCTGTTGAAGTTGCAATTCCAAGAGGACTGTAAGATTGATTTAAAACTAAAAGCGCGATGCTTTGTAGAGATAGCTAGAGAATTGACTGAAACTAACTACCCTTTTGAACTCCTGATTCATCTTCATCAGTCTCGCCAAAAACCAAAACTTGTAGGAGTGACCACAGGATTGATCCAACTCCCGCTATTAAGAGAACCAGCATCAAAGGGGCAAGTCCGGCAAATGGAGCGAGTATTGCCATTAACAGTAAACCGAGCAGTATTATTTTTACCCAAGTACTTCTCATCAGTCTTTTCTCCCTGCATTTCTTCTCAAATCTATCTCTTGTTAGTAGAGACGTTGTCTGTAACGTCTCTCTATGCCACCCCTTGCATAGCAATTATTTATCAAAATTATTTCATTAGTAATAGTAAAGTTCTATTTTATGGGAAATGTGAAATTTAGATATCTATCATTAGATAGAATAAGTAGCTTGTGTCAATTGATTAACGTCTAATCCGCCGTAAGGAAGAAGGAGCAATGCCTAGAGCAGATATAAGCTTAATGCATTCCTTTACAAAAATTAGGAGATACTAGCATGGCTCTTTTCAAGTTAGCCGATTTTAATCCCAACTATCGTGAAGAAGCATTTGACGGTGAAGAGATTAAAGGACTGGATGTTTATGCTGGAAAAACGGATGAAAAGATTGGCAATATTCACGATGTCCTAGTGGATGAATCAGGGTGCTTTCGATATCTGGTTATTGACACAGGCTTTTGGATTTTTGGTAAAAAAATCTTGCTTCCAGTTGGTCGTTGCCATGTTGATACCAAAGCGCAACGTATTTGTGCCATAGGGTTGTCTAACAAACACCAGGCAGAAAACTTACCAGAGTACGACGACAGCATGACGGTTGATTACGACTACGAAGAGCGAGTGAGAAATGTTTATCGTGTTCCCAGTGTCGAAGCGTCAGCACAGGTAGAGGCATCAGGTGTTGAAGCAGTACCCACTCGGGCTGCGATATCACGTCCTGTCTCCTCTCAGCCAACGACTGCTGCCTATAACCGCAATACCTATACCTATGAGCAAGAGCCTGTGATGTATCAAATGAACGAGCAAGAGCATCAACAATTGAGACTGTATGAAGAACGGTTAGTTGCCAGTAAAAGGCGTCAGCAAACAGGTGAGATAGCAGTTGGTAAGCGGGTTGAAACTCAAACAGCACAAGTCTCAGTTCCTGTAGAAAAAGAGCGCATTATTATTCAACGGAAAACTCCTGAAAATACCGGAATTTATGTGGCTCCTGGTGAGGTTGACTTTCATAAAACTGAAGTAGCCAGAATGGATGTTTACGAAGAGACTGCTAATATCAACAAGCAACCCTTTGTGCGTGAGGAAGTCGATATCAAAAAAGAGGTTGAAAGGGATACCGTTGATAGTACAGAAACTATCCGCCGTGAAGAGTTAGAGGTTGACATTAAAGGAAATCCGGCGGTAAATCGCTCCCGTAAACGTCCTAACAAAAAGCGTTAATGTTACTCGATATCATCTGAGTAAATCTTGATATATAGGCTGAAAAAAAGCTGTAGAGCTATCTAGCTAAATGGTTAATCCTAACTTCAAGAATAACTAAGATAGCGATCGCATCAATAAGATATATTCTGCCTTAGTTGGGGGAAGGTTGATTTTTCCCCAACTAAGTCAGAAGTTTCCCTCTACGGTTCCGAAGAGGGCTTGAGCTTCAGATTTTGTTGTAGCTGTGCGAGTTCATCGCGATGAGCCGTAACTGTAATCACACTTTGCGTACCGAATTCTTGAGCAGGCAGTGTTTCCACTTTTAGAAAAACCTGCTCGTTTCGTCCCGCTCCCTGCCAGTAAAAAAATCCAGCAGCAGGAGAGAGGAGTACTAACCCGAAAAAAAGCTGAGTCAGTGCCGGGTAAAGCAACGAGAGAACCAATACCAAACAGAGGATGCCACAGGCAGCCAGCACTGTTAAAAAGATGGCTAAAAACAAACTTGGTCGAACAAATCCTTGAAAGGTGACTTGCCCCGTGGTGGCATCGACGGCTGCTACCCGGTAAGCTCTTTGATCAAAATAGTTCTGTAACTGCTCCAGCAGCGATTCTTCTGGCTCTTGTGCCACCAACTTGATTTGTTCGGTTCGGTCTTTAACAGAGGCTCGAATGAAAAAAAATAATCCAATGGCTAACAACACGGTTAGCCCGAATGTAGAAGAAAGAATTGCTGTATTCACCGATTTTTAGGTTAAGTCACCCATCTTTTCTACTACTGTACCTTTTTCTTAATCTAACGCGCTTTCGGTCACGAAACTATCAGCGACAATCCCCCAGTCACTTAGTACTAGCACGGCAAAAGAGCCAAGCAAGCCCTGCTCGTGGCTTGGCTAACAACGTTTACCCAGCCTTTATCGTAAAACCCAAGGGTTGTACAGACGTACAGACGTTCCTTGGCGTGTCTCTACGATTTTAAGACCAGAATCGATAGGGCATAGTCGAGCCAACAGTGCAGTTCTCGGTAAAACCCGTCAAAGTGGCAGAAATTTTCCAGCAATTTCAAGCGGTGGGGCACGGTTGCGGAGAGAACCTCCAAAAACTACCGTACTCCGAAAGCTCAAAAGTGAAGGCTGATTTCTGCCGAATTGCACTAAATAGCTTGACAATCCTGGGTTATGTAGTCTCGCCAAAAACTGGCAAATTCCTCGGCTTGTTGCCGCCATTTTGGGGAGATTTGATACATTCGGCGGGGACGACCCCGTCCTTCTACTTTTTTCCAGTAGCCCGTAATTGCCCCAGACTCTTCGAGAAACTTCAGTGCGCTGTAGAGGACTGTATCAGAAAGGCGATAGGTTGGGTATTCCTGTTCCAATTGTTGGATCAGTTGGGTGCCATAAGATTCTCCTTCTAACAGGACTGACAAAACATAGCATACGGCTAATTCCTTGTTGAGATAGTTGGGAGGGGGGTCTTGAAAAAACTGATAGATATCCTCAAATTTCATCTGCATAGTCCACTGAATATCCCTGCTAACTGGATTTGCATGGGAAAGTTTTCCTGAAACTAACAATGGCTTCAACACCCCGAAGAAATGACACCTTGTACAGCGTGTCTGTCAACAACTACGAACCTCAGTCGTTTTATTGTTTGGGCAACGCCTTGAGGTCGTTAAAGGCACTCTCGTTAGCTCGGTGACGGCAGATGCAACACAACTGAATAATCAGGATCAATTTTAGCGAAGTCGCTCTCAAACACTGTAGAGAGAAGATCTAGGCTTTCAGGTAAAGTCTCACAGTCAACGTTACCGTTTTCTCTGAACTTTAGTTTGACCCGGATTTTAAAGCATTAATCTTCTCTACTAGCTTTTGCGTCCATATTCCGCAATATTTTGCTTTACAGTTCCTTTAATTTCTTTTTATGCCGGGTAGAGGCTGGTAAGCTTCCTCAGACACGACAAGGAACACACCCTACTTAAAAGAACCAGTAAACAAATGTAAAAAATTTGCTCACACGCTAAGTTCCGGGCTGGTTTGCCAAACCTCCTTGATAATTTTGCCAGTTCGATCGAAGTAGACCTGGTAGGATACCGATAAAACTACGACAGAACCCCGATTGGGTTGGGCAGTAATTTGAATTTTAGCTTCTACGGAGCGATTATGTTGATGTTGCTCGACTACCTGAAAATCTTTTATTTTGTACTGGCTGAAAAAATTCTGCCAAGCCGAGTAAATCAACTGACCCTGATAGATTTCGTCCGTATCTGCTATGCCGTGGAAACGCTTTAAAATGGCATCATGCCTGTACCCACGAACTAACAACTCAGCATTGGAAGTGGCGATGACTTCCCAGTGCCTTTGAGCTATCGACAGGGGATTGGCACTAACTTGGTTTTTGTACAGCGACAAACTCCAAACCAAGGCAATAGCGCAACTGGCACGGGATAAACGCTGCCTCCACGTTGATTTCAAAAGCTCCACCATCCTATCACTCCTCGAAACGGGCTGCCCGCGAAAATCGCAAGTGCGGAGCTTGCACTCTACGCCAACAGACGAGAAACCTCGATTAAAAGTTCTCCAGAGATTAAATAAGACCGATACAAGACGAGTCTTCTGACAAACTGCTTAAATTGAGATAGGTTGTCACTAGCGATTCCAGCTCAAATGCCAGAAAAGCCTGATTTTTATTCACTCCCAGCTCCTCTACAACTACACGGAGCTTTTTGAGTATGTTTTTTCTTCGAGAAAAACCTGATGTTTCTTCACTTCCAGCGCCCCTCCAGCGAGTCGCCTTAATGCTGCGAACCTACGGATGGATTGCCCTTGGGCTGCAGTTAGTGCTAGGAGTGGTTTCGATGGGAATTCTGCTCTCTGGCATATTGGGTCGTGCTTTTGGTCCAACAGAAGATAAGGCGGGAGTGGGATTCGGCATCTTTTTGGCTATTTGTGGATTGGTGACGCTGGGCATCGGCATCTACATCGCATTCCGTTACACTCGCATTTCTAAGCAACTGGTAGCTGCCACTGCTGCAAACCGCCCTAGTAAATCCGATACCCTACAAACGATCCGTCTAGGACTGATTGTAAATTTAGTGGGTATGTTATTAACCATTTTCGGGGCGCAAGCCATAATCGGTAGCATCGTGATTAGGTCGATATCCCAACCCACAGGCTTGACAGTTTACGACGCTAATCGATTTGTACGACCGCTAGACTTGTTTCTCGTGCAGGCAAATATCAATACCATTACAGCCCACTTCGTCGGCATTGCTATTGCTATTTGGCTCTTCAATCGAATTAATCGATAGAGCCATGTGGCATAGTAGAACAGGTATCTTACCTGTCTAAGATAATGATCCTGCGATCAAAGTTTGCCGCCTTACTCCCCTGGCAGATAGTTAGTACCCGCATTTTTTGTGAAAATCTGTGCTTGACTTAAAGCAAATCCGAGAAAATCCCCAAGGCGTCCAAGAACTCCTAGACCGACGTGGAACAGGTCAATATGACCTACAGCCGATTTTAGAGTTGAATCAGCGTCAGCGAGAACTAGAGACATCCCGCAGTCGGTTCCAAGCTCGCAGCAACGAAATTGGCAAACTCATCGGTCAAAAAATTAAAGGGGGTAGTTCTACTGACGCGCCAGAAATTAAAGGGCTGCGAGATGAAGGCAATCAGGTTAAAGCAACTCTGAGCGAACTGGAGCCTCAGGAAAAAGAACTCAAAGCTGAGATAGAAGCCTTATTGCTATCCTTCCCTAACTTGCCCAACGAATCAACGCCGATGGGTAAAAGTGAAGACGAGAATGTGGAAGTACACCGCTGGGGTGACGAATACATTCCCCAGAATGATAAGATTCTTCCCCATTGGGAAATCGGCGAAAAGCTAGGAATTCTTAATTTTGAACGGGCAGTAAAAGTTGCTCAAAGTCGGTTTGTGACTTTAATGGGTGCTGGTGCTGCCTTAGAGCGGGCGCTGATTAGCTTTATGCTAGAGCGACAAATTGCGGCTGGGTACGTGGAAGTAATGCCGCCAATACTGATTAACAGTCAGTCTCTGACAGCTACCGGTCAGTTACCCAAGTTTGCAGAAGAAAGCTTCAAGTGCGACAGCGACGATTTATGGCTTTCTCCAACAGCCGAAGTGCCGCTAACTAATCTCTACCGCGACGAAATCCTCGACGCATCCCAGCTCCCCATCTATCACTGTGCCTACACACCCTGCTTTCGTCGGGAAGCGGGTAGCTATGGGCGCGATACGCGGGGACTGATCCGACTGCACCAATTTAATAAAGTTGAGCTAGTAAAAATTGTTAATCCCGGTACTTCAGAGGAGGAACATCAAAAACTAGTTGGGAATGCAGGGGCAATTTTGGAAGCTTTAAAATTGCCCTATCGGGTTATAGAACTCTGTAGTGGAGATTTAGGTTTCTCAGCGACTAAGTGCTACGACTTAGAAGTTTGGTTGCCCTCTTCTGGAAAATACCGCGAGATTTCCAGTTGCTCTAATTGCGGTGATTTCCAAGCACGACGCGGCAGCATTCGCTTCAAAGAAGCGGGAAAAAAAGGCACTCAGTTCGTCCACACTCTGAATGGTTCGGGTTTGGCAGTGGGGCGCACCATGTCGGCAATTTTGGAGAATTACCAGCAACCGGATGGTACGGTCAAAATACCGGAAGTACTGCAACCTTATCTAGGACGTGAGGTGTTGTGAGACATCCCGCAGTCGGTTCCAAGCTCGCAGCAACGAAATTGGCAAACTCATCGGTCAAAAAATTAAAGGGGGTAGTTCTACTGACGCGCCAGAAATTAAAGGGCTGCGAG
>NZ_JADEWY010000013.1 GCF_015207375.1 Coleofasciculus sp. LEGE 07092
CTAATCGTTATTTATTGCTGGGATTCAATCATTTAATGGCTGCAATGAATCAATTTAAACCTTGTTATGCTTCTGGATGATTTCACTGATTAACTACTAGCTCATTTCGGAAAGTGACAGAAGAGGGTTACTCTTTATCTTCCCCATCACCTCATCACCCCCACCTTCATCAACTCAGGTAATGGCAAGATGAGTAATAATAGCGGGTAAAGAGACAATGGCAAACAAGTCAAATCAACCAAGAAATGACGATGCTGTTCTGGGAGGTTACAACCCGCCACCCAGGAGTGGTATGGTTTTGGGCGGTATCCAAGGGGTAAAGGTGCGCTTGAGTAGTCCATTCGTTGAAGAGCGCATAGCAGCAGCTTCGGAAGCGCTAAAGTACGGGGATGCGGGCTTAGATTTGATCCTTCAAGCGTTACAGGATGATTCTGGGCAAGTCCGACGAATAGCTCACTTGCTTCTGTGGGAAAGGACTGAGCCTCATGTAAGACAGGCGATACAGAACTATGCTCCCACGGACATGGTTGCCTGCTGGCGTTTGGACGAAACGGAAGGGAAAACGGCTACAGATAGTGTCGGTAGCCATCACGGAACCATTGAGGGAGCAACTCCCACTACTATTGTTCCTGGCAGGATGCCTGGATTGGGAGGGGCAGGGAATCCTGATGAAATCAACCCAGATTCTTACCGTTTTGTTGAGTTTGTTCTACCTAAGGGGTTGGGAAGTGCCTTATCCTTCGATGGCAATGATTATGTAGAAGTCCCCAATGCGCCCGAGTTGAACTTCGGCACAGGTGATTTTTCGATTTGTATTGGAATTAAGACTCGCAGTCGTGGGGGAATTGATGTGATTTTGGACAAGCGAGTTGAAATATCGGGTTCGGTACAGGGGTATTGTTGTTGTATATATCAGGGTCGGCTGTTGCTGCAACTGGCGGATGGGATAGAGTCAGAATGGACGAATTACGATAGCCAATTTGCGATCGCGGATGATAAGTGGCATCACATCGTGGTAACGATTGACAGAGACTGTGCTGATGGGGGACGGTGGTATGTCGATGGGATAGAAGTCGGCAAGCGGTTTAACCCAACCAATCGACAGGGTTCTGTGAGCAATTTCAAACCCTTGATAATGGGTAGGCGTTCTGATAATTCCAGTTCACCGGGTTTCTTCAAGGGCAGCATGAGCGATGTCAGACTCTTCAATCGGGTACTGGATGCAGCAGAGGTGCCAGCTATCTATCAGGTGGTTGGCGTGCGGGTAACACGCTCGAGTTTTCAACGAGGAATACGGTAGAGTTTTGAGGGGAAGGGGGAACGAATAAAGGACAATGCCAGACTATCTCCATCAACCTAGAGATTATGATGCCGTCCTTGGTTCGTCGCACTCAGCTCCTGTGGGTGCGGTGATTTTGGGAGGAATGGATGGCGTTAAGCGACGCTTGGCTAGTGCAGAAGTCGAGTCAAGGATTGCAGGACTAAATGATGCTTCTAACTATGGCAAATTTGGCTTGGATTTAATTATTCAGGCGTTAAACGATGAGTCCGAGGACGTGCAGCGTTTAGCCTATTTGTTGCTGAGAAACAGAACGGAACCACAAGCAACGAGAGCGTTACTGGCATACATACCCTACCGATTGTTTAATGGTATGAGTACAGTTAAAGCGGGTCAAGAAATTGCAATTAGTCCCGATGGGAATAGAATTGTCTATTGGCGAGGCAAGACTATTCGAGTTTGGGATTTACAGAAACAGGAATTGCTTTACACTATTCCTAAATATCCCAAAGCTAGAGAGTTTTTTGCTTTAAGTCAAAATGTTAAAACTTTGGTTAGGGTGAGAAATGGTGGGGGTAATGTTATTGAGATTTGGCATCAGGAGGAACTGTACTCCATTCTCTACGGACATGACGGTGAAATTGGCGCGATCGCTATTAGTCCAGATGGGCAGACGATTGCTAGTGGTAGCCAGGATAAAACGATTAAAATTTGGCATCTAGAGACAAGAAAGCTCATCTGTACCTTTGGCAGTCAACTAACCTTGGGAGCGCATACTGCTGAGATTTTATCCCTTGCGTTCAGCGCTGATGGGAAGACGCTGGTGAGTAGCGCTCGGGATGGCAAAATTAAGCTGTGGGATTTACGAAATCGAACCCGACCTCGTACACTTCAAGGGTATGCTAATTCTGTTGCCATCAACCCGGATGGACTGACCCTTGCAAGTAGCAATTGGCACAATCAAATTCAACTGTGGAATCTTTCCAATCAGACTGTAGAGCATACCCTGACAGGGCATTTCTATTCTGTGAATGCTTTGGTTTTCAGTCCTTACGGACGAGTGCTAGTGAGTGGTGGGAATGATAAATCTATCCACTTTTGGGATGTACAAACAGGCGATAAAATTCAGACCTTGACGGGACATACTAACACAGTAGATTGCCTGAGACTGAGTGAAGATGGGCAGCGTTTAGTCAGTGGCGGTTCTGATAAAACGGTTAAGGTGTGGAGTGTGAGTAGAGAATGGGGAGTGGGGAGTAGGGAGTAGGGAGTGGGGAATTTCAGTAAGATTAATATCGTTCTTCGTATATTCCATCCAACTGAAAACCGCTATAGTCTACAACAGTGACAGACTATCGTGACAGAATACTTCCAGCACATCAACCACCATCATACCGAGGAACGTGCTATGTCCAAATCAACGCTTAAAAAACCAGAATTTCGCCATGAACACCGCTTAGGACTGGTGGTATATGGGGGTATCTCCCTCGCTATTTACATGAACGGCATTTGCCGTGAGTTCTATAATGCTGTACGCGGTCGGGGTATTTATAAACTTATTAAAGCACTTACCGATTCTGATATTGTTGTTGATATTGTATCAGGAACCTCTGCTGGGGGGATTAATGGAGTCCTCTTAAGCTATGCTCTAGCTAACAGTACGGACAAGGACGTTGTTGATTTTAAAGAATTTGGTCAGATTTGGCGAGAAAGCGGCAGCATTCGCAATCTGATGCATCAGCCTCTAGCGCGAGAATCTAAAGTTGAGTCTGTATTAGATGGGGCAGGATACTATCAATCTGAGCTAGCTACAGCGTTTCAAAAAGCTAGCAATAATAAAACCGATGCCCCAGCAGGAGAGTGGTTGTCGCCATTTAATGAGTTAGATTTATTTGTCACGGGGACGGATACAATCGGGCGAATTTATCGGGCATTTGACGATACCGGAAGCGTGATAGAAGTTAAAGATCATCGTAGCATTTTCAGCCTCAAACACCGTCAAGGTCGCAAAGAACCTTTCAATCCCAGCGGCGATCCCGCTGATCCCAATCGCACACCCAAACAAACCTATCAATCTCTGGCAAAACTTTGCCGGATTACCTCATGCTTTCCCGTTGCTTTTCCGGTGGTTAGCATCGGATTGAAAGAGGATGCCAATGAGTTAGATCGCAGGTTGGTTGAATGGGGACGGCTAGAAACTCGTGAGTTACCTGAAAAGCGACCGAGAGAAGGTTATCAATTACATTTTGTCGATGGTGGAGTGTTGGACAATCGACCCTTCAGTTATACCATTCGAGATATTTATTACCGTACTGCCAATCGTCCAGTTAATCGCCAGCTTTTCTACATCGATCCAAGTCCTGATCGCTTTTCTGGCAGTCCTAAGTTTATCACGATGCCCAAACCCAATGCCTTGGAAGTGATTCAAGATTCATTAATCGGTTTGCCGATGTATGAAAGTATCAGTAACGATTTAGAGGCAATCAAAGAACATAACGAAAAAATTCGCCGCTACAATGAGATTTTAGCGGCTGTTGAAGCTCCAGATTACTCTCTAGCCGAAGTTTCCGGTGAGATTGATGTTAATGAAGGCATTTATCTGCGGAGTCGTCTGATTGGATTGCGCGATCGCATCCTGCCGCTAATTTTAAGGATGGATCGAGATGGCAGCAATAACTCCGACAAAGGCAACCAAACCATCTTAGAGAAAACAGCACAATTACTAGTCGAAGGCATCACGGGCGAGGGAGAGAGTAAACAACAAGAAGCAATTCTACAAAGAGCTGGAGAACAAATTCGCAATCTAGATGTAGACTATGCCATAAGAAAGCATTTCTATATTACTGAAAAGCTTTTCCAATTGCTAGAGAAGGAATCGGGCGCATTAGAATACAAAAAAATCCGATTGTTAGTGAGCAGACTTAACCGCCATATCAAGCTAGTAGAAGTTATCGGTACGGCGTTAAATATGTTCCTGAGTCACCCTCAAGTCAGCGAATCATTCTACCGTTTGCTAGAGCATCAACCTCCCCGCACTAATCAGGAATTAACCAATCGCTTACGCACTCAAATCTACGATCGCCTCTTGCGACTGAATCGCTTTTTCCTTGATGCTGATGGGTTAGAAAAGTTTGTGCCTCCAGCTTTTAATCGAGAACGTTTTAAAGCTATTCCCGCTGACTTTTTTAAAAAATTACCCTCACGAGCTAATGACTTAGCCTTAGAGTTTGATCAACTGGATACTAAACCCGTTGATTGGTTGTCTCAAAAACAAATTTCTGGTATTCTTGAGCAATTCAAGCAAAAAATTAGCAACTTAGAAGACAATCCATCTTACCTAGAAACAATCTGGTCAGATGAACGCTACGGAGAACGAAGCCCAGACAACTGCGGCAACGAATTTTGCTCAGTTTTGTCTAAAGTGGAGCAAGCCTCAGATATCTTGATCCAGTCGAGTGGATTGAAAAAGCCAAAAGATATCTTCAATCGGTTTAAAAACTTTCGTCATTTGGATCGCGTACTTTATCCCTTTGAATACTTAAGCTCTCTAAACGAAAAAGATATTATTAAAACCATTCGATTTAGTCCCGATGATGCACAAATGGGATTAGGAAAAGGGAAAACAATTGAGGATAAATTAGCTGGAGATACTTTAAATGCTTTTGGGGGATTTTTCAAGAAATCCTGGCGGTCAAATGATATGCTGTGGGGACGATTGGACGGGCTTAACCGCATTTTTGAAGCCTTAGTCACCCGTGATTCTCTAAAATCGTTTCCTAGGTTTCTAGAACGACAATCTCAGGAGCAGAGATGTACGAAAGACGAATACTTAGAATTGCTAGTTCACGAATGTTTCTCCAACGTCCAACCCAGCGATCGCCAAAAACTAAAATCCCATCTTAAGATATTATCCGAACCCAATTCCCAAGCATCGGATGCAGTCTTGGACATCATTTTTAACGACTTGGTACTAGAGAGTCATCGCTCAATTTTATCAGCAGATATTCGGACTGTTATAGAAGATGAGATTGCCGAACAAATCTCCTGGAACCGACAGCGAATTCAACCGAATGAACCCGATAATGTTGAAAAACTACTGGTTAAACTAGGAGATGAACCACCTAAATATCGACCTGTTCCCGGTTACTTTCAAAAAAGTGTTAGCCTCTTAGCGGCTGGAAAATTAGCGAAAGATGCTATTGATACGCTATCACCTCACGAAAAAGAAGAGTTTTTTCGTAATCAATACCGAGTCGGCAAAGAAACGGTGTTGAAAGATATTCCCAGTATTGTGCTGGCAAATTTAGCAACTCGATTTAGTCTAGTGCTGCGAGATATTATTAACACCCTATTGGGTGAGAGACGTGCTGCACAACTCCGAGGACTGTTATCTTATCAGTTTTTTAACAAGTCAGTCCAATTGTTCTACTGGTGGTTGCAACTGAGGGGACCAACGGCAATGCAAAGCCCGAATTTTATCGGCAGGCGACCTCTACTTTTGATCGTTCAGGTAGTGTTGTTATTGACGGCTATTATTGCTGTTGCGATCGCTGTAGCTAAATCACCCTTAGCCGTAGCTGTGGCGTTGATTGCCACCGTCCTCTTTTGGTTACTGGGGTATCTGTGGAAAAAATTTTAATGGGGAGTGGAAATTTTCCCTTTTCTTTCCCTTTACCCCTAGAGATAGTGTAACTGCGTAAGTCCTGACCTTGTTAATCCCTGAAACGAAACTTTTCGATCTAGTGAATTTTGTTTCTTCATTCCCTGTAAAGGGTGGGTGTCTACTCTAAAATGTAAACGACTCTTAGCCTAATTCAAGAGATGGCATCATCAAAATCTAAACAAAAGTCTTCTGGATCGAGCGATCGCGCTGCCTACCGCGAGTTTGGTTCTGACAGCAATCCTGCTGCTTTAGAACGAGGCGTTCAGGAACTTCCGCCTAATCAGCAAAATTTGAAAGTTCAGGCATCCCGGAAAGGACGTAAGGGTAAAACAGTAACGGTGATTACGGGGTTTCAAAGCAGCTCTGAAACCCTTACTCAGTTACTCAAACAACTCAAAACCCAATGCGGTAGCGGTGGTACGGTTAAGGACGATACCATTGAAATTCAAGGAGATCATGTTCAAAAGTTGGTGCAAATTCTGACTAAGTTGGGTTATAAGGCAAAAGTTAGCGGTGGTTAGCAAGGGAGCAGGGGAGCAGGGGAGCAGGGGAGCAGGGGAGAGTATAGATATAATAGACTTCTCTAAAAATGAGTCTGAAACCCTTGTACAGCTTGAGCTAAGATCTAATTTCTGGAGAGGTCTAATTGGCATACACTACAACCCTACACCCGTTCGGCGAGCGCGGTAACTGAGCGGATCGAGTGAGCCTCGCCGAACTCCTGTCGAAGTTTATTGACACTTTTGGTTAAGCGATCGCTTTTGTCGAGCAGGTATACTCGTAGTTAACAAAATGAGAAAGTGCGCAAGTTCGCTCAGAAGAAATTGACCGAATATTTACATTAAAGCTGGGGAATAATTCCAAATGAGGGTGTGATTCAACCCCTTACAGATATTGGAGAAGTTAGCAGATATCCATTGGCAGCAGCGCAAGAACCCATGACAAAGTAGACAAATTTTGTGTTTGAATATTATGAAATTAACTACCGAAGAAATCACTTACCCCTCAAGCGACGATCAACCCATGGCAGACAGCACAATCCAGTACCAATGGATTACCACAATCAAAGGTGGTTGTGATGCTCTGTTTAAAAATGACCCCAATGTATTCGTTGCGGGTGACTTACTGTGGTATCCCGTTGAAGGTAACAACAGGATTTGTCAAGCCCCTGATACGATGGTAGTTTTTGGCAGACCCAAAGATGATAGACGTTCCTATCTGCAATGGAAAGAGAATAATATTCCCCCACAAGTCGTCTTTGAAATTCGCTCCTACAGTGATAGCCAGACCAAAATGGCAAAAAAACTAGTCTTCTATAATCGCTACGGAGTAGAAGAGTATTACCTTTATGATCCAGATGACAAAGAATTGACGGGTTGGCACCGAGTTGAGGGACTATTAGAAGTCATTGAACCGATGTCAGGTTGGGTCAGTCCTCGCTTAAACGTTCACTTTGAGCTAACAGAGGAAGGGTTAGCATTATATCGACCGGATGGACAAAAGTTTCTCTCCTATTTGGAATTGGAGCAACAACGGGAACAAGAAGCCCAACGTGCCGAACGATTAGCAGCGAAATTGCGCGAATTGAATATCGATCCAGATAGTTTATAAGTGAAGCTTCGTGATTGCCTTGCTGCGCCGTACTCAATCGGCGGCTTTTTTTAACGCAGAGGTACGCAGAGGATTTCGCAAAGGGACGCGGAGGTTAAAGGAGGTTGGTAAATATCACTATTAGATGAGCTTACCCTGATTTTTATGAAAATTACCCTATCTTTAGATAGAGCAAGATCTGAGCTACTTATTGATGAGATTCCTGTTCCGTCACCCGTTTCTTCACCCGAACAACGCTATCGGGATTGAGAGAAATTGAGTCAATTCCACTCTCCACCAGGAATGCTGCAAAATCAGGATGATCACTAGGTGCTTGTCCGCAGATACCCACCTTGCAACCAACTTGATGAGCAGTTTCGATCAAACGGCGGATCATTCGCTTCACCGCCGGATTTCCCTCGTCAAATAGGTGCGCGAGTTCTCCAGAATCTCGATCCACACCCAAAACTAATTGAGTCAAGTCATTGCTGCCAATAGAGAAGCCATCAAACCGCTTGCCAAATTCGTCAGCTAACTCCACATTTGAGGGAATCTCAGCCATCACGTAGACTTGTAAGCCATTTTCGCCTCGCTTTAGTCCATTTTCTGCCAAAACTTCTAGCACTTGATCCGCCTCTTCCAAAGTGCGACAGAAGGGAATCATAATAATGACATTATTCAAGCCTATTTCTTCCCGTACCCGTTTGATTGCTCGGCATTCTAGAGCAAATCCTTCCCGATAGCGATCGCTATAATACCGAGATGCCCCCCGAAATCCTAGCATCGGGTTAGATTCTTCTGGCTCGAATTGCTCACCGCCAATTAAATCAGCATACTCATTCGTTTTAAAATCACTCATCCGCACGATCACCGGATCGGGATATTGCGCCGCCGCAATTTTGGCAATTCCTCGTGCTAAATTATCAGCGAAATACTCAGTCTTATCCTCATAACCGCGAGTTAACTCCTGTATCTGTTTCCGTGCTTCTTCATCTTCTACATCATCAAAATGAATCAGCGCCATCGGGTGAATTTTGATGACATTGTTAATAATAAATTCCATCCGTGCCAAACCGATACCATCGCAAGGCAAGCGCCACCAACGAAATGCTGCCGCCGGACTAGCGATATTCATCATTATTTGTGTTTGAGTTTGAGGAATATCCTCTAAACTGACTTCTGATTCTTCATACTCTAAAATGCCTTCATAGATAAAACCTTGATCACCCTCAGCGCAGGAAATAGTAATTTCTTGACCATCATCTAAAACCTGTGTCCCTTCTGCTGTTCCCACGATCGCAGGAATTCCTAACTCACGGCTAACAATTGCCGCATGACAGGTACGCCCCCCTTGATCGGTGACAATTCCGGCTGCCCGTTTCATAATCGGCACCCAATCTGGGTCGGTCATTCCCGTGACTAAGATAGAATTATCTTCAAAGTGAGCGATATCGTCGGCACTTTTAATCCGGCAAACTTTACCCGACGCGATCGCATCCCCAATACTCAACCCCTTCAGCAGCCTTTCACCTTTTTCCTTAAGGCTATAGGTTTTCAGGGTACTGGCTTCCTTTTGGGATTGTACCGTCTCCGGACGGGCTTGCAAAATATACAACTCATCTGTATCTCCATCTTTCGCCCATTCCATATCCATCGGTTTTTGGTAATGAGCTTCAATCGCACTCGCCCACCGACCTAATTGCAAAACTTCCTCATCCTTGAGAACAAAGGAGCGACGCTCTTGGGAGGAGGTATCTATATTCTGTGTCGTCTTACTCCCTCCTTGAGCGTAAATCATTTTTTTCTCTTTTGCGCCCAACGCTTTCTCAATAATCGGTTTGAGTTCTTGTTGCTTCAATAACGGTTTAAAAACTCTATATTCATCAGGCGTTACCGAACCCTGCACCACATTCTCACCCAACCCCCAAGCGGCATTGATCACGACAACATCGGGAAAACCTGTTTCTGTGTCAATCGAAAACATCACACCAGCGCTAGCTTTATCCGAGCGCACCATCTTCTGCACGCCAACCGATAATGCCACGTTCAGATGGTCAAATCCCTGTTCTTCCCGATAGCTAATCGCTCGATCTGTAAACAGTGACGCGAAGCATTTGCGGCAGGAATTGAGCAATTCTTCTGCTCCTGTAACATTGAGAAAGGTTTCCTGTTGACCTGCAAAACTGGCTTCCGGTAAATCTTCTGCCGTGGCAGAACTTCTCACGGCTACATCCACTTCATTAGTATCGTAGCGTTGAGAGAGTTCGTAGTAAGCATCTCGAATTGCTGATGCCATTTCTTCGGAAAAATCACCGGATCGAAATAGCCGCCGAATTGATTTTCCCACGTCGGCTAATGAAGTCTTGCCATTTTTGAGTTCGTCGAGATGTGATTGGATTTTCTCTGTTAAATTGTTGGTTTCTAAGAATTTCCGATAGGCATCTGCTGTCGTCGCAAAACCATCAGGAACGCGAACGCCTTCATCCTTGAGTACCCGAATCATTTCTCCCAAAGAAGCATTCTTCCCCCCGACAATTTTTACATCATCGGACGATAGATTATCGAACCAGCGAATGTACTGATTTTCCTTTGTCGTTCCCATTATTTTATGCCTCTAAGTTTTACGTTTTATTTTCTAAAGAAAAAGTGAGGAGATTGGGAGAAAATCTTTGCTTCGTCTCCCTATCGCCCCACTAATTGCATGCTTTATCTAACCACCTAACTTTGTCAAACTCATAGGTTAGCCAATTTAACTAACCCCTTGTAGCATTTTTGAGTTTTTAATCATGTTCACAACTTCTCGAATCATCTGACTGGCATAACCCCATTCGTTGTCATACCAACTCATGACTTTAATCAAGTCACCATCCACCACTTGGGTCATAGTCAAATCGACAATTGAACCGTGAGAGTCTTGAATGATATCCGATGAAACAATAGGGTCTTCGGAAACGGCTAAGGCACCGTGATATTTTTCGCTATCTGCTTCTTCTTTGAAGATGTTATTGATCTCCTCAACTGTCGTTGATCGTTCCGTGACGAAAATAATGTCAGAAATTGAACCGACTGTAACGGGAGCGCGAACGGCAACGCCGTCAAATTTATTTTCGTATTGGGTCAAAACTTTCGTGGTGGCTACCCCTGCACCCGTTGAAGTTGGGACTAAATTAGCCGCCGCCGCTCTCCCTCTTCTGAATTTCTTACTCGGTCCGTCTACAATTTCTTGACTGGACGTATAGGCGTGAACTGTCGTCATCATTGCTTTTTTAACGCCGATTCGACGACCCATAACTTCAACAACAGGGGCAATGCAGTTGGTGGTGCAGCTTGCACAAGAGATAATTGCTTCGGATTCAGTGGCGTGATTGACACCAGGAACAATTGTCGGGACTCCTTCACTTTTTGCCGGAGCTGATAAAAGGTACATTCACCAGTCACCATCACCATAGGGAGTACAATGTCGTTTATCGTCTGTCTTTAGAAAGAAACCACCGCGCAACTCAAACTAGAGACTTATAACTTAAGTTAGATGTAATAATTAAAGACTGCAAGCTGGAATGAATCTTAAGTGGAATTCCTCTAGTCCTCTCAAAAATCTATCTCAAGGTATAGAAATTTTGATAGATGAGCTGTCTCATGACAGAGACACCCTTCACCCAAAATGTTTTACTCTGAAGCAGTATAAGTCACTCTGGACAAAAAATGACTAAAGTTGCTATTCTCATCGAAGACCAATTTGAAGACTCCGAGTTTAATATTCCGAATACGGCACTTAAGCAAGCAGGAGCCAATGTTGTTGTCCTGGGTTCGCGGATGAATGACGAGTACCAGGGTAAGGGCGGCAAAGTTTCGGTTAAACCAGATGCTACGGCAACAGAAGTCCGCTCTGAGGACTTTGATGCCATCGTGATTCCGGGGGGTGCAGCTCCCGATAAGATTCGAGCCAATCCAAATGCAGTGCGTTTGATTATGGATGCAATGGCTCAAGGCAAGCTCATTGCAGCGGTTTGCCACGGTCCCCAGATTCTGATCGAAGCCGATCAACTACGAGGCAAACAAGCTACGGGTTTCCGCTCCATTCGCAAAGATATGCAAAATGCGGGAGCAACCTATATCAACGAACCGCTTGTGGTTGATGGCAATCTAATTACGGCGCGACAGCCTAGCGATTTGCCGATTTTTACGGCAACCCTTCTCTCTCGACTGGGATTGAGTATTCCCAATACAGTGTTGCCAGACATGAGCGATCGTACATTTGAATGGTGGAAGATGGCGGCAGATTGGGGCGGTTCGTCGCGCAGTGATATTGTCAACGCCCTGAATACGGCAATTAGTGGTGAACACTATACCTATAAGGCATATGAGCAGTATGCCGAGCGAACCACCGATCCAGAATTGCGCCTAGTACTGCGAGAAGTTTGCATAACGAAGCAGCAGCACATTCAACTGCTCGAAAGCCGTCTAGCTGCCTTTAACGAACAAGTCTCTTGGCAGGCAATGGGTAGCGAAGCTCTCGCCACTCTACAAAGCTGGTTGCAAGCGAATGATGATGATCGCGCCATCCTGCGGCGAGCACTAGGAGATTTACAAACCGGTGTCGTAGATTCTTATCATCTCTCTAGTCAACTTACCGATCCCCTGACGGTAGAAATCTTGATGCAAATTGAGGAGAACCTATCGCGGCACGAAGAGCGTGTATCGGAACTCTATCGCGCTCGTTTGGGTAGCAATGTACAGCCACCTATGCCAACCACTATGGCTATAGTTGGTTAATCATCCTGATGTAGAGACGTTACCGACAACGTCTCTACTGGAATCCCTACAGTCCCAGTAGAAGCGCTGTGTAGACACCTGCACCCAAAGCAAACGCCCAGAAGCGACTGTCCCGTTCTTCAGGTAGCTCCTCTTTGAGAACGTTAAGAATTACTCCTCCTGCTAAGAAAGCAAAGAATAAAGCGATCGCCGCCTCGTCAACTTCCGTCGCCCGTCCAATTCCCCAGCCAAGCAAAACTGCTGCTGCTAGTATCCAGCGTCCAATATGCCTGTAGATTTTTTTGTGATGTTCACGCAAGCCGTAGTCATTCACTACAAAATGGAGAGCCATTGCCAGGAAAAAGAACACAAGGCTGTGCAACCCTGGTTCCTCCCGGTGGAGAAGTAGGTAACCAATGAGGAGGTTGTAAATAGCAAACGAGGCAATGTGCAGCCAGAATACCTCCCTAGTTGTAGTATCCCCTCCACCTGCTTCTCGGTTTTGCTGGCGAGATTCTTTAGCTATGCGCTCTAAGCCGTAGAACACAGCAAAGCCCAAAAGGGCTAAGAGGTAGACATGGTGTTCTAAGAAACCAACCAGAGGATGGTTGGCTTGCTCAATGACAGTTTGTCCGCTGCTGAGTTCGGGAAAGATGTGGATGAATACATAAGCCACAGATGCTCCACCCGCAATGGATAACCAGCGACTGCGAGGAATGGTATCTAAGAAAAGCAGTCTGTTTGCAAATAGGTGTACGGCTGCCAGTCCAACTGCTAGAAGTAAGCTGATTAGGGTAGAGTCTTGGGCAAACATCCGTGTACTATAGCAATCCTAAATAGGTTGTGGCGAAAGTCCTGAGACGAATGCAAGCTATCAGACAGTGGTTAAAACCACTGGCAGGTTGTTGCCACTGGTGCAAGATCTGAGTTCATTAGGCTTCTTTAGTATATTCGGGAACGGAGAGCGGCAGGGGCTATTACCGAACCTTTGCAAGAGGTCGGTAATTTGTGGTACAGAAGGAATGGAGCCAACATACTGACGATCGCTCGGTCGAAATACACCCATCCCGCAAGCAGAAAGCAGGCTAGTTGTGGATTTTTCCAGCACCCCTTTACTCGGTAGTGCCAATCTGAGAGGAGAATAGTTGCCGTTAGCGTGCATGGTAATCATTCAAAATTCAAAAAATTAACGGTGTCGGGTATTTTACAAAGAAAGGCAGTGGTTCGACAGGTGGAACACTGAGCTTGTCGAAGTGCTCACCAACCGGACAGAAGGGACAACCTACTCCTTCCTCGTATTAATTTGATAGGCAACTTCACTCACGTTCAGTCGCTGCTGTTCGCCGGAATCCATGTGTTTTAAGACAACTTCTAACAAGAGGAGAGGGATTTAAGTCAGGTTAATACGAAAGATAATCAATTTATTTGGGTGGCGTTAATTGTGATAGGTTTGACGGTGAGTGGATTAATTTGGTGGGGGGTTTGAATGGGTTTTTAGTTGCGTCGATAGGACGTATCGCTCTTTTGTCACCTTAGGAAACGCTCCAATTTTGTTGCATAACCTCATAGGACTCAGAGATATGGCTTACTAGATATGGAAGTTGCTGATTCATGCCTAATGAGGATTGCCCGGATGCATCAATCGTTAAAGTCCCTCAGCCTTGTAACTGTCACTGTACTCCTCTCTCTGGTTTCTCCTCGGTCACTGGCAGAAACTACCGCAGAGATATCAAGTGTTCTGGCACAAGAGCTAATGCCCCAAGACTATCAAGCCACTGCCAACGTTGAGGGAACCTGGAATATTACTGAAGCCAAAACCACAGATGGCAGGAACTATACCGGAACTGTCACCATTCAACCGATTGGTCAGATTTACAGTCTTTCCTGGCAGACTTCAGCAGGAAATCAATTAGGATTAGCTTTCTTAGAAAATGATCGCCTGTTTGTCGCTTGGGGTTCTGATGAGGCATCAGGCTACGGTCTTGGCGTGTACAAAATTGGCGGGGATGGCAATCTGGATGGAAGATGGACTTACTCGAAGGCTGGGGGCGAAATCGGGACTGAAATCGCTACCGGAGGCAGACCAGACCAGATTGAGGGGAATTATCAGGTTACTGGGACAAATCCTGGCAGTGAAGGGCAATACAAAGGAAATTTAAACATTCGTAAGACAGGTGACACCTATCAACTTGCCTGGACTGTGGGAGCAACGTATCGGGGTGTTGGCATACGTTCTGGTGATTGGCTGCTCGTAAGTTGGGGGCAATCGAGCCAATTTGGTGTTGTTGACTATACGATCAGTGGAGACAAAGCTAAGGGTCGCTTGGCTATTGTTAATCAGTCCAGTCTCGGTATAGAGAACCTGGTTCGCACTCAGACTAGTGCTAATCTCTCGCTCTTGTGTACTCTAGAACACACGCCAATAATTCAAGACCGAAAAGCTGAGGCGGATTGTCTTTTGGAGCAAGGTATTAAGCAGATTGATACCAACCGATTCCAGTTGGCATTGCAACCGTTGCAACAGGCACTGGCGATTTACCGGGAAATCCAAGACCGTCAGGGAGAGGGGCAAACGCTGAAAAACCTGGGCAACGCCTACTTCTATAGTCTAAAAGACTATACCAAAGCAATTGAGTACCAGCAACAGGCTTTAGCCATTGCACGGGAAATTAAAGACCGAGATCTAGAGGCAAGAGCATTACTGAATACAGGAATTGCTTATAAAGAGCTAGGAGAATCTGTTGAGGCAATTGCCTACTATCAACAGAGTTTAGCGATCGCACGGGAAATTCAAAGCCACGAGATAGAGTGGAAGGCTCTGAACAATCTCGGCATTGTTTACTCTTCTCTAAAAGACTCCACCAAAGCGATTGAGTATCAGCAGCAGGTGTTAGCGATCGCGAGGGAACTCCAAAATCATGACCTGGAATGGACAGCTCTCAGTGCTTTAGTTAGCTCTTACGATTCTTTAAAGGATTATCATAAGGTCGTTGAGTTTGCCCAACAAGGTTTGACTTTTGCACGGGAAACTCAAAATCAGGAAAGGGAAAGGTTAGCTCTCAATACTCTAATTAGTGCTTATACCTTTCTAGGAAACCAAACTCAAGCAATTGAGTATCAACAGCAAATTTTAGCCCTTGCTAGGAAACTACAAGATCAAGACCTTGAATGGTCAGCTCTCAGTGCTTTAGTTGGCTCTTATGATTCTCTCAAGGATTATCAAAAAGTCATCGAGTTTGCCCAACAAGGCTTGACTTTTGCACGAGAAGCTCAGAATCGTGATAGGGAATTAGCAGCTTTAATAACTCTCAGCAGTGCTTACTATTCTCTAGAAGAATACGAGAAAGTTATTGAGTCGGCTCAAGCTGGCTTGGCGGTGGCAAGGCAAATTGGAAATCGTGCTATTGAAGCTAGGGCTTTAGGATTTATAGGTGATGCTTACTCTTCACTACAAGATTATCCTAAAGCGATTGAGCTTTATCAGCAAAGCCTTGTAATCGCTAAGGAAATTGAAGACCGCTATCGAGAAGGTGCCGTTTCGATAGCTCTTAGTCGTACTTATAATTCACTCAATGAACTCCAAAAAGTAATTGAGTTCGCTCAAGCGGGTTTGGCTGTGGCGCAGCAAATCGAAAATCGTGATATTGAAGCTAGGGCTTTAGCATTTATAGGCGATGCTTACACTTCCCTAGAGAACTATCAGCAGGCGATTGAGGCTGCACAGCAAGCCTTAGTAATTGCCCAAGAGACTGAAAATGGTTTGCTAGAAGCTTATGCTTTTGATACGCTCAGCCGCGCTTACTCTTCTCTCAATGATTATCAGAAATCTGTTGAATTAGCTCGGCAACAGTTGGAAGTTGCCCAGAGGATAAAAAATAGTTGGTTTGAAGGGCGAGCATTGGCACGGCTAGGGGATGTTTACAAATTACTGGGTGAAGTTGGAAAAGCCATTGAACTTGCTCAGCAAGGGCTAGTCATTGCGCGGGAAATTAAAAATCGCTATCTTGAAGCCTGGAATCTAATTACTCTAGGGGATGCCTATGACTTAATAGGAGACAATAGGAAGGCAATTGAATTTGCTCAACAGGGATTAACATTTGCACAAGAGATTAAAAATCGCCACTTAGAGCTTTTAGCCCTAAGTACTCTAGGTGGAGCTTATAACTCACTAGGTGACTACCAAAAGTCAATTGAATTTTTACAACAAAACTTAACTCTTGCACGAGAGCTTAGAGAACGTGATAGTGAAGCAATAGCTTTAGTCAATCTAAGTAACACCTATGATTCTCTAGAGGATTATCAAAAAGCGATTGAGCTTTTGCAACAGAGTTTGACAATCGCTAGAGAAATTAAAGACCGTCGTCTGGAAGCACAAGCTTTAGGAAACCTTAGTGGCATCTACGCTTCGCTTAATGATTATGAAAAAGCTCTTGAGGTTGCTAATCAAGGATTGGAGATTGCACAAGAAATCCAGAACTACCAGGTGCTAATGCGTTCCTTGTATTCTCTTTCTGTAATCTATGAAATCCTGGGAAATTACCCCAAGCTTGTTCAAATTTCCGAACAAAGTCTAGCGACGGCACGAGAACTACAAAATCCTCAGTTAGAAGCCGCATCGTTAGCCATTCTGGGTCTAGCTTATTTTTATCAAGGAGATACTCAAAAAACAATTGAATTTGCTCAAGCTAGCTTAACTGTTTCAGATGAGAGCAATAGCCAGTTAGCTAAGAGTATTGCAATTTTAGTTATGAGTGTTAGTTATGGTGAATTGAAAAACTATGACAAAGCTATTGAGCTGTCTGAGGAAAATTTAAAATTAGCTCAAGAGTCAAATGATATTAACCTCGAAAGAGCAACATTAAATATTCTAGGTGCTATCTACAGGAAAGCCGGACAGAACGAGAAATCGCTTGCTGCCTACCAAAAGGTATTGGCAATGGGTCTGGAGAGCGAAAGCCATACAAGTCGAGTCATGGCTCAAGCTGGTTTAGCGCGTACCTATCGTGAACTAAACATGCCTATTACTGCAATCACCCACTACAAGCAAGCTATCAATGGTATTGAGCAAATCCGTAGTAATATCCGTGGACTATCTCCAGAATTACAAGAGTCATTTCTACAATCTATCATCGATTTTGACAGATTTAAGACGGCTGATATTTACCGCGAATTAGCAGACTTGTTGCTATCACAAGGACGAATTTTAGAAGCGCAGCAGGTGTTGGAACTGTTGAAGGTGCAGGAATTACGTGACTTTACTAGGAATACGAGGGCAGGTGGGGAAAAGCAGAAAGTCACATTTAATCAGACAGAGGAACAGATTAAAAATGAACATGGCACGTTGATTGCCTTCGGACAAAAAGTTACTGAGTGTGAGGAAACCTCATGCAGTCAACTAGATCAACTGCTAGCTCAACAAGATATATTGACTGAGGAATTTAATCAAAGTGTTGAGACGATTGAAAAAGAAGTGCGCGATCGCATTTCCACAGACCCTGCTACGCTTGACTCAGAAGACTTTCTCCGCAAAGCCAACGAAATTGTCGAAGCCCAACCTGGCACTGTACTAATTTACCCCTTAGTCTTGGAAGACAAAATCTGGCTGTTGTGGGCAGCAAAAGGCGGTATCGTTAAAAGCATTGAAGTTTCCGACGTGGGACAGCGCCAGCTAGGGGAAACCGTTGTGAACTTTCGCCAACTGCTGCAAAACCCATCTTCAGATATTGCCGAACTGCAAGCCACTGGTAAGCAACTCTACGATTGGCTAATCAAACCTTTGGAATCAGAACTGAAAAGTAATACCATTCAAAATCTCGTCTTCTCCCTCGATCGCGCTGCCCGCTACATCCCCATGAGCGCCCTATTTGATGGCGAGAAGTACTTAATTGAAAACTATACCATTTCCACCGTACTATCCGCCGATTTGACCAACACAGACAAACGCTTGCCTCCGGGAACTGAAAACACCTCCGTTTTGGCAATGGGACTCTCGAATGCTGTCGCTGGTTTCAACCCTTTGCCCAATGTACCACCCGAACTGGATGCGATTGTCCTGAACGCTGATAATGACCCACTAGGAGTGTATTCCGGAAGTCAGTTTCTCAACCAGGAATTTAATTTAGAAACATTGAGAAAAAATCTGCGCGGGAATCAGATTTTGCACTTAGCCACTCACGGCGAATTTAACCCAGGACGCCCAGAGGATTCCTATCTAGTGCTAGGAAATGGTGATAAGTTCGCAATTCCTGAAATTTCTAAACTATATAGGCAGTTAAGCGATGTGCATCTGGTTGTGCTTTCAGCTTGCGAAACTGCCCTTGGTGGTTCTGACGCTGATGGAAACGAGATTAATGGCATCAGCTATTACTTTCTCAATTACGGTGCTGAGGCGGTAATGGCTTCCTTATGGCTTGTCGATGATGCTAGCACTAGTCAACTGATGCAGCAATTCTACAGCAACTTAGCCAACGGAACCGATGCAGCACCCATAACCAAAGCCGAAGCCCTGCGACAAGCACAACTGAGTCTGTTACACAATGATACTCTAACGACAGAGACTACTGATCCAAGGGCAAGCATCGAAGTTAGACTTAGACCGGGTTCCCAAGCGGCTAACCGTACTGCCTCCGGTTTTTCTCACCCCTACTACTGGGCACCCTTTATTCTCATCGGCAATAGCTTGTAGTCGTTCATTAGGTTTCTTACTCTTATTCGGGAACCGGAAACAGAAGCCCCTATTACCGAACCGTTGCCAGAGGTCTACTGACTTGAAGCGAACTGCAACTAAAGGCTCAATCTTTTTGTTATACTAGCTTGCCTGCGGAAAATCGTGTTAGGTTATGAATAGTGTAAATATTCTGTAATAATTTAGAGTAGAAAGAAAACTATTAGCATCTAATCCTGACAATTGCGACCCAGAAGCTAAAAATGGGGTCGCCATCGCTCTGGGTAGATGATCTAGAGGAGCTTGAATTTACTACATCAGTCTGTGCTGTCGAGGTTGGGAAGGATTGTCAAAAGATTGTCTGGACGTGAGAACCGTTCGTCAATCAAATCTACTCCTAGCCATAAAAATTGCTGGTGTAAGCAGATTTGTTGGAAAATTAAAGTCTGGAGGTATCTCTCATGTCCGTTCGTCTTTATGTAGGCAATTTGCCCAAAGAACAGGTAGACCGTGATGAACTGCAAGCTGTTTTTGCAGAAGCTGGGAAATCGGTTTCCACAAAAGTGATTAAGGATCGGAAAACGGGTAAGTGTCGGGGTTTTGGCTTTGTCACCGTACCGACTGATGAGCTAGCCAATGAAATCATTGAAAAGTACAATGGTCATCTTTTCAAGGACGCTGCTCTGAAAATTGAAAAAGCACAACCCAAGTCGAAAGGTTCCGAGCAAAATCCAGAGGAGGATTCCCCTCCATCTGGCGGTGGCGGAACTTCTGGGCGTCGTAGCAATAAAAAACCCAAGCGGAGTTCTTCTTCTAGCAGTTCTACTTCCTCTGACTCCGGCTCGATCCAACCCGATCCACGCTGGGCTGATGAGTTGTCAAAGCTAAAGGAGCTTTTATCGGCTCAATCTAGTAACTCGTAAATTCTGCTTGAACCAGAGATTGGGGATTGGAGATTGAGCAATCTAGCCTGTCTCCTATCCCCAATTTTGTGTCATATTAGTGCAAAATAAAGCTGCAATAAGAACCACAAATGACAGAGAGGGACTTTAGATCATGAGTGCAGGAATCAATCCAGTGAACCTGATGAAACAGGAAGTCGGCAAGGCTGCTGCCGAACGGGTACAGTCAGGCATGATTGTGGGATTGGGTACAGGCTCAACAACTGCCTACGCTATTGAGTATTTGGGCGATCGCCTCAAACAAGGTAAGCTTAAAGACATTGTGGGTATTCCGACTTCATTTCAGGCAGAAGTGTTGGCGAGACAATACGGAATTCCCCTAACCACTCTGGATGTCGTTGATCGTATCGATATTGCCATTGATGGCGCTGACGAAGTTGATCCGCAGAAAAATCTAATTAAAGGGGGCGGTGCAGCCCATACCCGCGAAAAAATTGTTGATTCCCTCGCTGAACAATTTATCGTAGTTGTCGATAGCAGTAAAGTCGTGGAGCGGCTGGGTTCAACGTTTAAACTGCCCGTAGAAGTAATGCCCATGGCATACGTTCCCGCCATGCGTGCCATTGAGAAACTAGGTGGCATCCCAGAATTGCGTATGGGAGTTAAAAAAGCAGGACCCGTCGTTACCGATCAGGGCAATATGGTAATTGATGTCAAATTTGACTCTATCGATAATCCTGCTGAATTAGAAAAAACCATCAATAACATTCCCGGTGTCTTAGAGAACGGTTTGTTTGTCGGCGTTGCCGATGTAATTCTGATTGGCGAAGTAAAAGAGGGTAAAACCGTCATTCGAGAGATGTAATCTACTCTTTCTCAAGAATCCTTCTACACCTCAATATTGTTGTAGAGGCGTACCCTGGTACGTCTCTATATCTGGATTTGTATCTCATTTAGCGATCGCCCATTTTCCCAACTACAATATTACCCTTGAGCGATCGCCTGTACCTCATCCACTGACAATCCCAACGCTTCGGCAACTTGTTCAACACTCAACCCCATACCCAACAATCGAGGAACTGCATCCTGTCTGGCTTGCTCGGCTTGAGCAGCTCGCTGCCGTTCCTCCTCAAACCGTTGAGCAATTTCTACATAACTCAAAAAACGCTCTCCGTCGGGGCGATAAAGCTCCAACGTTTCCTCTGATAACGCAAATCGAATCTGCAAGCGAGGGCTAACCCAATCCGCCATCTGGGGAATTACATCCAAGCCGTCCTCACCCCGCAACCAGCCCCGCAATCGATTGCTGTCTCGATCGTAAATGTAGTACTCTTCCACACCGTAGCGATCATAGAATAGCAACTTTTTATCCATCTCATCCTGAGTATTCCCAGGAGACAGAATTTCAAACACCACCTGCGGTGCAATTCCTCCTTCGTGCCATTGTCGGTAAGAACCCCTATCGCCCTTGGGTCTACCAAACACCACCATTACATCTGGCGCATTCACAATGTTTGGCTTTTCTTCCACCGGATACCAAAACAAATCCCCGGCTACAAACACATTCGCATTATCGGCAAACAGCCAATCCAAGTTTTGCTGAATCACTACAATCCAGCGAAACTGCTTGGTGTTATTTGCCATGGGTTGTCCATCACTCTCGGGATAGATGATTTCTTTTTGAGTTGGAGATTGCAGTTGAGAAACCATATCTCATATTCAGTTGCAGTCAGAAGTGTAATTGAGCGGCTTGATGCAGGGGAGCGGGGGAGCTGGGGAACACTTAGAGATAAACTCTCCTCACTTTTTTCAAATTTGCTTGCATGGGGATGCTCCCAAGTTGCTTATTACTATCCCCAAAACTAATACTTGTCAATAGTTTCAGGGTAACACGACTACAGGCAATAGATGAGACGAGAGAGTTCGCATCTCCACAGGATCTAAATAGGTGAACAATAATTAAAAGAGAGAGTTGAACATCTTCAAGCCTTTTCTCGAAGGGAAAAGGTTAATCCAAAATAACCAATCTAAAATCCCTTGACTTCTGACCCCTCTTATGATGCAATACCGACGATTTGGGCGTACAGAATTGCAAATGCCGATATTCTCCTGTGGAGGTATGCGGTATCAGTTCAAATGGAAAGATGTCCCGGCATGGCAAATTCCCAGAGATAATCAACAAAATTTAGACGCCACAATTCGCCGCGCTTTAGAAGTTGGAATCAACCACATTGAAACGGCTCGTGGTTACGGCACTTCTGAAATGCAGTTGGGCAGGATTCTGCCGAAGTTTCCCCGCGAACAGCTTATCGTACAAACGAAGATTAGCCCCAAATCAGACTCCAAAGAATTTCGGCGTCAGTTCAAGCAGTCGCTGGCATTTCTGAAACTGGACTATGTTGACTTATTAGGGATACACGGCATCAATACGCGGGAGTTGTTGCATGATACGATTCGTCCCGGAGGTTGTCTGGATGTGGCGCGGCAGTTACAAGCTGAGGGCAAGGTGCGGTTTATTGGCTTTTCCACTCACGGGCCGACGGATGTCATTGTCAAGGCTATAGAAACTGACCAGTTTGACTATGTTAACCTGCACTGGTATTACATCAATCAATTCAATTGGTCTGCCATTGAAGCGGCAACCCGTCATGATATGGGCGTATTTATTATCAGCCCTTCGGATAAAGGGGGAATGCTTTACAAAGCTCCGCAGCGTTTGGTGGAACTGTGTGCGCCACTGAGTCCGATGGTGTTTAATGATTTGTTTTGTTTGAGTCATCCCCAGGTACATACGCTGAGTTTGGGGGCATCTCGTCCAACAGATTTTGACGAACACCTGAAGGCGGTGGAACTCTTGGATCAAGCTGATGAAATTTTACCGCCGATTTTGGCAAGATTGGAAAAAGAAGCGATCGCTCGACTAGGAGAAGACTGGCTCAAAACCTGGCAGCTTGGCTTGCCGACAGTTGAAGAAACACCAGGAAGCATTAATATCCCAGTAATTTTGTGGCTAAGGAATTTAGCGATCGCTTACGATATGATTGAATATGGTAAAATGCGTTATAACTTATTGGGGAGTGGCGGTCACTGGTTCCCAGGAGCTAAAGCGGAACAGGTGAGAAAACTTGATCTACAGCCATGTCTCCAACACAGCCCTCATGCCCAGGAAATACCTGCCTTGCTCGATGATGCCCATCGATTGTTAGGGGGTCAAGCTGTTAAACGTTTATCACAGCAATAACTTCTTCTACGAGTGATGTAACCGGACAAAATGCCTCGGTTCTCGCTTTCTGACTCTTTTCCTATTTATGGCTCAAGGCTTGACCAGGCTGGAGAAGAAGCTTAAGTTTATCTTAAGTAAACATTAATCAAAAGGGTAATAAAGTCTAATTCTAATACCCTGTAACTAGAGCTAAACGGATAGAAAATTGGAGGAAACAAATGTGGTGCAGAGTCTTTGTCAGAAGTCCCCGAACAGTCAAGATTTGCAAAAAGCCCTACTAGAAAATCGGTTTTGCCTATACTGTCAACCGATTATCCCCCTGAACACTCACTCAGAGGGATGCGTTCATAAGGAGATTTTATTGCGGATGGTGGGACAAGATGGCAAGCTTATCCAGCCCAATCAATTCCTTCCTTATGCCGAAGAATATGGATTGATGCCATCGATCGATCGCTGGGTGCTTAAATCCTTCTTTGATGGCATTTACCACCCCAGTAAGTGTATGGGATGTTGGGCTAGGGGATACTACTGCGGCTGCATTATCGCATTTAATCTATCTGGCTCTAGTATTAACAATGAAGAATTTTTAACCTTCTTAGAAGAAGCTGTTACCACACATCCAGTTCCGCCTTATAGCTTGGTGTTTGAAATTACAGAAACAGTGGCACTGTCCAACCTAGAAAAAACTCGCCAGTTTATTCTGCGATTGCAGAAGTTGGGTTGCCAATTTGCCCTTGATGATTTTGGAACAGGAATGGCAAGTTTAGCCTATCTGAAAGAATTGCCCTTAGACTTTGTAAAAATTGATGGGATGTTCGTGCGAGATTTGGCGACTAACCCTGTCTCAGCCGCTATTGTGTCTGCGATTGTGCAGATTGCGCAAGTGAAGAATATTCAGACGGTTGCCGAATATGTCGAAAACGTTCAAATTTTGGAACAGTTGAAAGAATTAGGTGTTGGTTATGCTCAGGGGTTTTACTTGGGTAAACCGACACCTGTTCTTCAGCGATCGCCAATACTGTGATAACTCAGTGGGGGGTAAAGAATCTCAGACCAATATAAGCTAACGTGTGGTGTTTGTCACAAGTATACAACTCTAATTCTTCTAAGTTGCTATAAACGGTTTGTCCATCAGGGTAGTTTTCAAAAAAATCGGCGAACCGCGAGTTACTAATGAATTGGATTATCACAAAAACACAACCTATCGTTACTGCATTATCCCAGATTTTTACAACCAACCAAATTGCCGAAAAATTATCAGATCGGCAACAATCGCTGCGTAGTTTAGGATTGCTCGTCGATGACATGGATTCAGAACAGACGCCTTTAGAACGAATTCGCAAGCGGATTAATCTGATATTTGGTATTTGAAAGGAGCCGATAATTTATAAAGGTTGCTGTGCAGGTATGCCAACCCCACGGGGAAATTGAGCCGGAGTGGGTGAAATGAGGCGCAAGTATATACAGTGGCGAATGCTTTGAGTTAGGGGTGTGGTGAAGGGTTCAATCGCTTCGATCGCTCCCCCTAATTGTTCAAGTGCTGGTTTTAGGGTTTCCGTTTCCGCTTGTGTCCAATGACCTCGGTATAGAATGGCTAAACCCCCAACCTCTAACAACGGTAAGGCATATTCGGCACAAACGGATGCTGATCCGACGGCGCGAACTAGGGCAATATCGTAAGTTTGGCGGTGCTGCGGTTGTTGTCCAATGGCTTCTGCTCTACCCACTAAGGTTGTAGCGTTCTCTAAATTTAACTGGGAGATTAAGGTGTCGAGAATGTTGATTTTTTTGCGGGTAGAATCGAGTAGGGTAACGGAACTTTGAGGAAGTGCGATCGCAACTGGAAATCCGGGAAATCCTGCACCTGTCCCAATGTCAATCATCGTCTGGAAGAAACTTGATGATTGCAATAGGGGTGCCACTCCCCGCAGGGAATCCCACAAATGCTTTTCCCAAAACTCCTCCGGCGCGGTAATTCGGGTTAAATTCAACTGGCGGTTGCCTGCCAAAATCCCTTCGTAAAGGCGTTGAAAGGTTTTTTGCTGGACTTCATTGGGTTGCCAGCTTAGGGTTTGCTGCCAAATGTCTGTGAGTTCGGGTAATAGGGGTGAATGTTGAGTATCGGTCATGGGTGGCACAATACAGATAACATACTACAGAAACATTACAATTAAAAAGTACAGTAGGGGCAGAATAGATTAGCAGTCAATGGCAGCCAAATTCAATCAGCCCAGAGCCGATGATGCCGTCTTAGGAGGTTGTTCAATACCATCTCCCCCTTATGCTGCTGTATTAGGAGGATTGGTGGGGGTGAAGCGTCGCTTTGTCAGTCCAGTGGTCAGCCAGCGAATCGCTGCGGTTAAGGATACCATCAAGTATGGTCAAGAGGGATTCCCTTTGCTGTTGGACGGGCTGAAGGATTCTGACTGGCGAGTGCGTCACGCTGCCTACTCGCTTCTCAAGGGGTTTGATGACAACCGATTGCGGCAGCGTCTGGCAGAGTACAACCCGTTTCAATTTTTGAGTTGTCTTTACCGACATCCTACTGCTCAGTCTACCGCTTATGCACTATGGCAGTCAGGATAAAACGATTAAGGTGTGGCATTTGCGTACTGGCAATTTGCTCAATACATTAAGTGGACATTGGGGTGAAGTCAATGCTGTTGCTATCAGTAAAGATGGGCAAACATTGGTGAGTTGCAGTGGGGATGAAACCCTGCGGTTGTGGCATTTGCCAACAGGGATTTTGCTGCACAATTTGACAGGACATCGAGGAGCAGTTGTTTCGCTGGCTATTAGTTCAGATGCACAAAAAATAGTGAGTGGCAGTCTGGATCGAACCCTGCGGGTGTGGGGAATGGGGTAGGGGAGCGGGGGAGCGGGGGAGCGGGGAGTCGAGAAACTTTACAGAGAAGGGACCGGATCGACGAAATAGTTCCCTATCTGACGAACTTGCTACAATAGACATCTCCAGAAATTAGGTTTTCACCTATACAGGATAAGGGTTTCAGATTCTGTTTCGGAGATGTCTAATAGCCCATATTTGCGGAGACACCTTGAAATCGTTGAAGTATGAATTTTAGGATGCTCTCTGCATGAGGAATAACATGGGCAGGTTCATTGTTCAAGTCTGGGCAGCATTCATCCGCCTGCTATACAAGCGGACTATTCTGGTTCTCAGCCTTCTATTTTGCCTGGGTATAACAGGGGCGTTATGGAATATCTCTCATCTCTCCTCAAGCCTGATTGAATCCCAAGCCCTCCAAAATGCAGCCCTCTATGCCCAAACTCTCAAAGAGTCACGCACGCTTTACACCTCAGAGGTTGTCAATCGCGTCAAACCCCACGATATTACCGTTACTCATGACTATGACTCTAAAAATGCTGCCATTCCCCTACCCGCCACATTTTTGATCGAACTGGGCAAATACATCAGCGAAGAAAATCCCGGTATGTCAGTCCGGTTGTACAGCGATTACCCCTTTCCCTGGCGGCGTGCTGAAGGAGGTCCGAGAGACAATTTTGAACGGGATGCGCTACGCTACTTGAAAGCCCATCCCAATGACACATTTTCTCGCATCCAGAAGTTCCGAGGGCGTCAGTCCTTGCGATATGCTGTTGCCGATACCTTACAACCGAGTTGTGTTGGCTGTCACAACACTCACCCCGCTACTCCCAAAAATGACTGGAAAGTGGGCGATGTGCGGGGCATCTTAGAGATTACTCATCCCCTCGATACTTTCGTTGCCCAAACTCGTGTGGGGTTACAAGGCACGTTCACCATGTTAGCCATCCTATCGGCGTTAGCCCTTTTGGGACTGACTCTGGTTATGGGCAGACTGCGCCGCACTTCCCAAGAGTTAGAACGGCGAGTTATGGAACGCACAGCAGAACTCCAAAAGACGAATGAAGAACTAGAGAACGAAATTGCCGAACGCAAACTGGCAGAAGAAGCACTGCAATTGGAACAAGAAAAGTCCGATCGCTTATTGCTAAATATCTTACCCGAGCCGATCGCGAAAAAGTTAAAACAAGACCCCAGCACGATCGCCGAATTATTTGCCGAAGTTACTATTTTATTTGCCGACTTGGTTAATTTTACCCAATGGTCGGCTGAAACTTCACCCACAGAACTGGTCGAATTACTCAACCAAATCTTCTCCGGGTTCGACCGAATCACAGAACAGCATGGGTTGGAGAAGATTAAAACAATCGGAGATTCCTATATGGTTGTGGGCGGATTGCCGACACCCCGTAGCGATCACGCCGAAGCGATCGCAAATATGGCGCAGGATATGCAACAGGAATTAGCCAACTTTAATGCCAAGCATGAGCAATCCTTTACTATTCGGATTGGCATTAACACAGGTTCAGTGGTGGCTGGCGTCATTGGCACCAAAAAATTTATTTACGATTTGTGGGGCGATGCCGTCAATACCGCCAGTCGCATGGAATCCCACGGAATTGCTGGTAGGATTCAAGTATCAGAATCGACCTACGAGCGTTTGCGGGATCAGTATGCCCTTGAGGAACGCGGTATTATCGAGGTCAAAGGAAAAGGAGAAATGAGAACGTATTTCCTTATAGGGAGAAAATTTCCTGATCGGTTGGCTTGAGGGCTGAAAGTTAGCTTAATAGGCAGGCGTAACCTTTGAGACGGTAGAATAGGCATCTTGTCTGTCAAAGTCCTGATTGACTGACAAAAAGAAGAGCGCCCTCACCCCCAACCCCTCTCCCCAAGGGAGAGGGGAGAAGGATTGCAGCTACCTCTACTAACTTAAAATCCAGCAACAAAAGCCAGGATTAAACCAGGGTGACATCACGGTGCTACTGAACTTACAGGCATTACCTCTAAGAGCTATCCGAGGAAAAATTGGATGTCATCTCAACGTTTAATGGTATTAGGTTTATTGACCGCTCGGTTATCGCGGCGTATTGTTTTGTGGGTTTTTGTCAGCATTATTACCATTGAAGCCATTATTCTAGTTCCCTCGTATTTCCAGCGTGAACGAGAACTTCTTCAGCAATTAGAGGAGGTGTCAAAAGAAGTTGTTGAGGGGGTAGTGCGCTTCACTCAACAAAATACCCCCGATATTTTCTTTGAGGATAAAGTTCAAAAGCTGATTATTGGTTCTGACATCATCCTAGGCGTTGCCATTTACAAGTCTGATGAACAACTGATGGGGATATTTGGCGAACCTCCTCAAATTTCCTTCTCCGACTTGAAACGTTCTAAGATGATGCAGATCCGCCGTTGGAACGGTCAGCGTTATGACGTAGCTTGGTCATCCCACCAATTGGGAGTTCCGTATGTTGTGATTATTCGTCATAATGCCTCCTTCATTCAACCCAAATTATATGCCTTCACGTTACGGATAGCTGGTCTAGTCTTGTTAATTTCAGTGTTTGTTACAGGCACGACAATGCTGGTTTTGGGAAGGATTGTAATTGTACCAATCTTGCAACTCCGTAACGACTTAATTGCTGTGGGAGAAGCCATTAGTCAAGACAAGCCCCATCCCAGCTTTTACTCTCTATCCGTGCAGCCTCACGATGAGTTGGGAGAAGTAATGGCAGCATTTAACCAGATGTTTGAGCGCGTTTCCTGGGAAATTGCCCAGCGCAAGCAGGCGGAGGTTAGTGTGCGTGCCGAACAGGAAAAATCTGAGCGTTTGTTGCTAAATATTCTACCAGAACCGATAGCGAAAAAATTAAAACAAAATCAAAACTGCATTGCTGATGGGTTTGCTGAGGTCACGATTCTATTTGCTGATATTGTTGGATTTACTCAACTGGCTTCTCAGATTTCTCCAACAGAATTGGTTAATTTACTCAACGAAATCTTCTCCGCTTTCGATCGCCTGACTGAGAAGCACGGTTTAGAGAAAATTAAGACGATTGGCGATGCCTATATGGTTGCTGGTGGTTTACCCATGCCTCGGAGTGATCATGCTGAAGCGATCGCGGATATGGCACTGGATATGCAGCAGGACGTCAGACAGTTTAATGACAAGCACGGTGCAAAACTCAATATTCGCATTGGCATCAACACTGGACCGGTGGTTGCCGGAGTCATTGGCACGAAAAAATTCATTTACGACTTGTGGGGAGATGCCGTTAATACCGCCAGCCGTATGGAATCCCATGGGATTGCTGGTGCAATTCAAGTGAGTCTCTCAACCTACGAGCTTTTAAAAAATCGGTTTGAATTGAAAGAGCGGGGTGCAATTCCGATTAAAGGCAAAGGAGAGATGACGACTTATCTGCTCATCGGCAGAAAAAGTCAGAACTTAATCAGTGGTTGAGTCTCTCGTTCCAGATTGGACTAAACACAGGATGATGACAAATACCCGCCAATGGCTCAATGGCTCTTTTTTAGCGAAAAGTCGTCGCTACATTCCAGTCGGCTTAACCCTTAGCATCGGGATGGGATTGTCGGTTGTCGCGTCTGTCGTTGCCTGGGGATGGGCGAACAAGCAAGACTTGATGCAATTCCAACGGCAGTCTGACAACTTAGCGACTGCATTTCAGCGCCAAATTGATGAGTATTCCTTTATTGCCGTGTCAATTCGGGCATTCTATGGGGCATCAAGGGAAATTACCCAACCCAATTATGAGGAGTTTACTCAATACTTGCTGGCTCGTCACTCTGGTATCTTGACATTGGGTTGGATTAAACCTGTACCGATTGCCCAACGACAGGCTTACGAAACGGAGATAGCTGCCGGGGGATTTCCCAATTTTTATATCTATGAACAAGACGCAACAGGGCAGGTTGTAAAAGCTAAACAGCGCTCGGACTATTTTCCTATTACCTTTTCACCACAACAGAAGGCAGTGGGATTCGATCTGGGTTCCCATCCATGGGGAAAAGCGGTGATTGAGAAGGCACAGGTTACGGGAGATTTGGTGGCTACCACTCAGTTAAACTTGCCAATTCATTCTCAAACGCCTTCTCAAACCAATCTAGCCATGTTGCTCGCCGTTTATCGCAATGATGCGCTTCATAATACCCCCGAAACTCGCCGTCAATCGTTTCAGGGAGCAATAATTGGTGTTTATTCGGTAGCGGATATCATTAATGCTTCTGTGCAAGGACTTAATCTGGATCAGTTGAATTTTTGTCTGTACGACGAATCTGCCCCTGCCAAAAATCGCTTCCTAGCCTCCTACACATCCCATAACCAAAGGGTTGAGATGCAGTCGGGGGGGGCGTCCTGCCGTCGCCATTTAGCTTACACCCATTCGATTCAAGTTGCCGATCAACGGTGGTTGCTTCGCTTCTGGCGATCGCCCAACTCCTCGGGTTTAGGCATTCCGCCGATCGCTGGCGTGACGTTGGTGAGTGGGTTGTTGCTGACGGGTACGTTGGTTGCCTACTTGTTGCGATCGCTGCGTCACACGGCTGAGATTGAAGCGGAACGGGAAAAATCAGAACTGCTTCTACTGAATATCTTGCCCAAACCCATTGCCGATCGCTTGAAGCAAAAAACCGAAACCATTGCCGATAGTTTCACGGAGGTAACGGTTTTGTTTGCGGATATTGTTGGCTTTACCCAGCTATCAGAACGACTCTCGCCCACGGAACTGGTTAAGTTGCTGAATGAAATTTTCTCAGCCTTCGATCAACTAACTGAAACCTATAATTTAGAGAAAATTAAAACCATTGGGGATGCCTATATGGTGGTGGGCGGTTTACCTGCACAGCGCTGCGATCATGCCGAAGCGATCGCAAATATGGCACTGGATATGCAACGGGAAGTGGCTCGATTTAGTGCCGAACAAGGTGAAGCGTTTAGTATTCGGATTGGCATTAACACAGGGCCCGTAGTTGCCGGAGTGATTGGGACGAAAAAATTTATTTACGACTTGTGGGGAGATGCCGTTAATACGGCTAGCCGTATGGAATCCCACGGCATACCCGGTTGTATTCAAGTAACGGCTTCCACTTACGAATGCTTGCGAGATCAGTATGAATTTAAAGAGCGGGGAACGATTAACGTTAAGGGGAAGGGGGAGATGACAACGTATCTATTGGTTGGTAGATCCAAGTTGCTCCCTTCCCGCTCAAAGAATATCTCAGGTTGAGGTGGGCAGGGGGGTTTGGGGAGTAGGATGGGCGTCTCGTCTGTCCTGAAAATGGTGCTTGGTAGCGTGAAATTCAATACCGGGAGATCCCCCTAATACCAATTGGCTTTTCCAATGGCACAGGGGGGGATCGATCAACTCCCTTACAGTATTGAGGCAGGTTGATAAAGTTGAAACTCTATCTCCTTTCACGTTAAAGCAAAAGTTTATTATTAAGAACGCAACTTCTAGGAGAGACTCTCTCGTTGCCAATTTTGGTGGCACCGATGGCTTTTCAGTGTTTGGCGCATTCGGAGGGAGAATTGGCAACTGCAAAAGCTGCTGATGGGGTGGGGGCGGTAATGGTGTTGAGTACGTTGGCGACGAAGAGTTTAGAGGAGGTGGCGCAGAGTCGAGGAGATACGCCTCAGTGGTTTCAACTTTACATTCATCGCGATCGCGCGTTGACTCGTACTCTGGTAGAACGGGCAGAGGCGGCTGGTTTTAAGGCATTATGCTTGACGGTGGATGCACCGGTTTTTTAGAGGTGGCGATGGCGTTGAGTGGTTGTGCCCAGATTGAAGATATTGATGCTAGTCTTGTTACGAAATTTTAATACGATGGGGGGTGACACCCCTCACCCCTTCACGCTATAGTGTGATTAGTAGATGCACCCTGATAATCAAGAGAGACACTGAAGTGGCTCTCTTCTTTGTTTGGATCGCGTGAGTTATTCTATCCCTGGATGTTCGGCGGGTTGAGGGGATTCGGGGTTAAGATGGATTTCGTGATCACCCTTTTTTTCAACAGTTAACCGCTTCATCACCCACGTTAAGATTCTATCAGCCGACTTTTCCACAATCCACACTAAAAAGGCTTCGAGGATTAGCATTAGGATAGCGTCCATACCATCACCTTGAACTACGACCCTTCTAAGATTGCTGAAATCAAGTTTGGGTAAGGGTTAGGGCAGGTATGAGTTTAGGTATGACTTGGGTATGAGTTGTGTGAGTTCGTCACAGATGTCTCATAGACAGGGATAGAATAGGCGAAAGCTTTATTGTTGTTGGAATGATAGGGCGATCACTTCAGGCATCGAAACAAGGTATTCAGTTAGCCAAGCAAGCTTTAATCAGCAAAAGGTTAAAGCAGAAGGATTTAATCGGTTTTGTGTGTCAGAGTCGCCAGCCGATTTCTAAGTTCTTTACAGGTAAACCCGTTGATCGAGAAATCTTTGTGGGGATTTGCGAAAGGTTGGGGTTGAAGTGGGAGGAAATTGCTGAGGAGGGATTGAGCTCTCCCCCAACCTGTCTCCTGCAAGGAGAAGGGCGTAATTCTCCCCCCTTCCTTGATGAAAAGGCTTCGTTTTTTGCCATCCCTCCTCGTAGAGGAGACAGAGGGGAGTCAGGTTTGGATATCGATACTTTGGTGCAACAGGTACGCCAGCAGCGCCACGACAAAATTCAATATCAGTGTGGCACCATGCGGATGCTGGATATTTCTCAGCCTATTGCAATTTCAGATATCTACACCGATGTCAATATATTAGAGGAGATACCCAGTCAGCAATGGCGAGAGATTTCTGATCTAGTGCGAGATTTTAATCTAGAATCCGATAACTTTGACCGACTGGGACTTGGCAAGCGTCAGCAACGAGTACCTGGGTTAGAGGCTGTGTCTCGGTACTCTAAACTAATGGTACTCGGTAAACCGGGGTCGGGTAAAAGCACATTTTTGCAGTGGGTAGCAATTAAGTGCGATTTAGGCGAGTTTCAACCGAACCTAGTCCCGATATTTATCCGACTGAAAAACTTTGCTGATGATACCAGAAAAGACGACAGCAAATTCAGGTTATTGAACTACATCAGTGAAGAGTTTTTTAGTTGTGGGATTGCAGAAAAATCGATAGTTGAAATAGTACTTAATCAAGGGAAAGCCTTAATTTTGTTAGATGGATTAGATGAAGTGCGAGGTGATGATGGAGATAATATTTTAAAGCAAATACGAAGATTTCCCGAAACGTATTTCAAAAATAAATTAATTATAACTTGTAGAATTGCCGCCCTTAAATATTATTTTCATGGATTTACTAATATTGAAATTGAAGACACCTTATTATTACCCATTGCCGAAATTGAGAAGCGGAGGAATAAAAGCGCATGGAAGAACTCATAACCTTAAAGGAATTTATCCAGCAAGGCAAAATCCCGGAAGCATTGGAACTTGTGGAAGAATTAGAGGAGATGAGCAAATCTGATAAACTCAATAAAATATTTAGCTATAGCATCATTCTCTTATTACATTTAATTAAAAAAGCCGCCGAAAACCGCACCACTAAATCGTGGCAGGTTTCTATATTCAATTCGGTTAAGCAAATTCAACGCACGAATCGACGCCATAAGGCAAAAGGAACTTATTTAACCGAAGAGGAATTACGGGAAACCTTACAGGATGCTTATGAATCCGCCTTGAGAAATGCAGCCCTAGAAGCGTTCGAGGGAATTTATGAAACTGAAGAGCTCGGTGCAATGGTTAATCGAGAAGAACTTATGGAAATAGCAATGGATTTGATTCTAGAACGTCAATTCATTGATGGATTGTCCGAATAGCCAAACGCAGCCGAAAACTACGATTATGTTGAAATTAGCAATAATTTTACAACTACAGCAAATTATTATCTGTCACTAGTTCCCCTTATCCCAACCTTGGGAGAAGGGGTTAGGGGATGAGACTGAAACCTCCGCCGCCCTTATCAAACCTTCGCGCCCAATACTTCCCGATCTAACACTTGATTTAACTTCCCACTGCGATATCCTTCCAAATCCAGCGTCACATAGACAAAACCAAACCCTTGAAACGCCGATACTACAGTCGGCAAATCTACCGTCACAACAAACTCCTTAATCAGTTCCGGCGGTAACTCAATCCGTGCCGTATCCCCTTCAGAACGGACTCGCAGATTAGAAAAACCTAACCGACGCAAATAAATCTCCGCACGCCCTACCCGTTGCAATTTGTCTACCGTAATTTCTTCCCCATAGGGAAAGCGCGAACTCAAACAAGGTTGGGCGGGCTTATCCCACCAAGTCAGCCCTAACTGTTTTGAGAGTTGGCGCACTTCGGCTTTCGTAACCCCTACTTCAGCTAAAGGCGATCGCGCCCCTCTCTCCTTCGCCGCCTGAATTCCCGGACGATAATCCCGCAAATCATCGGCATTCACCCCATCCACTACATAGGGATAACCCCGTTTTCGTGCTAACGGTTTGAGCGTGTCGTGAAGTTCACTTTTGCAAAAATAGCAGCGATTCACCGGGTTAGTCGTGTAATTAGGGTTATTCATCTCATAGGTTTGAATCACCTCATGGGGAATCCCAATCACCGCCGCTTGCATAGAGGCATCTTCCAGCTCTTCTGGTAACAGGGAAGGCGACTCCGCCGTTACTGCCAAAGCGCAATCGCCTAAAACATCATAGGCAATCTTAGCAATTAAGGTACTATCAACTCCCCCAGAATAGGCAATCAATGCCTGCTCCATCTCGGCAAATACTGTTTTGAGTTGTTCGAGTTTTTTCTCTAGCATAGTTCACTACTAATCTTTTTCCTAACTGGCAGAAGGAAAGTCTTGGAGCGATCGCACCTGTATTACAGACTATCCCCACTTTTCCCATTAACGGCTACCTACCTGCACCAATTCCTCGGCACGCCGTCGCGGTATCTCGTAGGTGAAAAAATCATACGCCAGGACTGTATTGGGAAAAATAGCCCGTGCTTCCTGGAGCAAATCGTTTAATTGAATATCATTTCCGGGTGCATAGCGAGGGCTGAAATGGGTCAAAATGAGCTGTTTCGCGCCAGCACCCAACGCGACTTGGGCTGCCATGGTTGACGTTGAGTGTAAGCGGTCAAATGCTAACTGAGCATCTTGGTGAGAAAAGGTCGCTTCATGAATCACCACGTCAGCATCTTGTGCCAGTGCTACAGCTCCTTCACAGTAAACCGTATCCGTGCAGTATGCGAATTTACGCCCTATTTCGGGTTCGCCACACAACTCACTTCCCCGAATCTGACGCCCATCAGTTAGCGTTACGGTTTCCCCACGCTTGAGCCTACCGTAGACGGGACCAGAGGGAATACCCATTGCTTTTGCCTTTTCCACATCAAAGCGCCCCGGACGGTCTTTTTCTACCACTCGGTAGCCAAAAGACTGCACCCGATGCTTGAGGTTTTCGCAGCTAACGATAAATTCCTCATCTTCATAGATAATGCCAGGGGTGACAGTATGAACCTGAACCGGGAAGGAAAAGTGGGTGTGAGAGTATTTTCCACAAGCTTTCAGGTACTCATGAAGACCGGTAGGACCATAAATATCGACTCGCTCGACATTACCCGCCAAACCACAACTAGCCAGTAACCCCATCAAACCAAAGATATGATCGCCGTGCAGGTGGGTGATAAAAATGCGGCGTAGCTGGCTGCTTTTTAGTTCACTACGCAGTAGCTGATGCTGAGTGCCTTCACCACAGTCAAACAGCCAAAATTCTGCCCGTTGGGGCAACCGCAGCGCTACACTCGACACATTGCGCGATCGCGTCGGTACTCCTGAGCTAGTTCCTAAAAATGTAATCTGCACCGGCTTTGCCCTTCAACTTCCCTCCTTCCCTATGGTACACAGCAACGGAGATCGAGGGTGTCCGTATCTCCGTCATTGCTTGACTTCTGTGCATTCTTGACTAATACTATAGTCTTCAATGTACTCGAATAGCGAATGTTCTACTACTACGGCAGAAAGAAACAAATAGCAAAATATTACCCCTCTCCTAACTTTGATACCCTCATAGAACCGTTTGCAGGTTCAGCCGCTTATTCACTATACGGGGAGAATTGGAAAAAGGAAGTTATTCTCATTGAGAGAGATGAGCGAGTTTCTGAGATTTGGCAGTGGTTGATCGAGGAGGCAACGCCATCCAAAATCAGCAGCCTCCCTGATTTAGAGATTGGTGAAAAGAGTTCCGAATTCCTTCACATTATTCATGCTGCCACCAAAATGGCTTTTCACTACAAAACTATTAAAGTAACCCCTGTTTTAGCCAGAAATTGGGAGATCAGTAAACGATACATGGCACAAAATTTATTTAAGGTTAAGCATTGGAGAATTATTAACGCGGATTACCTCCTAGCTCCTACAGTTGATTAAATAACTTCTAAAAAGCTATTGGCTTGCTCTAGTGCAGATTTAATATGCTGGATATTCACTTCAAATCCACAATAAATATTGAATTCAGGGTTGATGATATAAATCATCTAGGGTTTGTTCTACTTCGGCAATCAAGCTACTGGCTGTGGTATTTAAAGATTTTGATATCTCAAACAAAACGGACAAGGTAGGAGACTTCAAACCCCGCTCAATTTGGCTAACGTAAGTGCGGTGAATTCCGGCTCTGTCAGCCAGTTCTTCTTGAGAAATCTTTGCTCTTGTTCTGTATTTAGCTACAACTCTACCTAAAGCCTTATTAATGTCTGTCATGCCGAAAAATATCTCAGAAAGAGAGACTACCAGTCTACAGACAATAGTATTCAAGCTATTCGTCTAGCGGCTACGGGTTGACTCCCCCAAAGTTCAAGGGGGTGTAGAGAACCGACATTGGGGATTGCACCCCACACCCTGGACGCGACACGATGAGTCATCATTCAACCCCTCTAGCCGATTGACACAAAATGTGCTAGAAGTAAGCGAATCAATCGTGCTTCCAAAAGTAAAACGTTTGAAAAAGAATAATCAATCCGTGCGGATTTGGTGTTAAGAGTCTTGAACGAAGTAATTTAGCGCTTGCCTTTAGTTACAATTCAATGGCTGCAATTCCGAAAACGAAACCTATAGTCGTGTGAGGAAATAATCAAAGATGGCATCTAGACGTGTCCCTGTCTCACTGGTATCTCTACTCAAGCAGATGATGTTGTTTGGAGGGCGGCATTGGTTGCTCTCCTTTTTAGTGTGGATCGTTTTAGTCGGTCCAGCTCAAGCCGCGATGGAACTGCGGGTGGCAATTCAAGAGGGTGTCAGTCGAGTGAAAGTGGGGAGTTCCACCAAAGCGATTGTCCGTGATAGTGCGGGGCAGGCGGTGGGAGAATTGAAGGCGATGAATGGCTTTAATGCCCAATCTAGAAGTGGTAGCGTCACCCTGGGAAGTTTGCGTTCGGGTGCATTGTCGATTGAACCGACTGATAATGGTTTTGTCTGGATTGGCGATCGCTGGTATCGGGGACGTACTCGACTCGTGGCGACTGGCGGCGGTTTGATTGCCGTTAACCAGGTTGATTTAGATCAGTACCTCTACAGCGTGATCGGCTCGGAAATGAGTTCCAGTTGGCCCCTAGAAGCTTTGAAAGCTCAAGCAGTTGCTGCCCGTACCTATGCGCTTAACCAACGGGCTAAGTCAGGAAATGGCATCTACGATGTCGGTGACACGACAAAATGGCAAGTTTACAAAGGACTGGAAGCAGAAGCGACAAGCACTCAGCAAGCTGTAAATGACACCTCAGGTCAGATCATGACCTATAGTGGTGAGCCGATTCTGGCAGTCTTCCACTCATCCTCTGGAGGACATACAGAAAATGTGGAAGATGTATGGAGTCAACCTCTACCTTACCTACGGGGTGTTCCCGATTACGATATAGGTGCGCCCGTCTATCAGTGGATGCAATCCTTTTCTAGTGGAGAACTTAGCCGTAGAATTGGTGGTGTTGGTACAGTAACGTCGATGACGCCAGAAAGTACGACTCCGAACGGACGCATTGCCACGATGCGGGTGCAAGGTACTGGTGGCAGCAAGCGCGTTAAAGGGAATGACCTCCGCAGCGCACTCGGTCTAAAAAGTACCTTATTCACCGTCTCTAAAACAGGTGGTAGCTTCCAAATCAATGGTCGGGGTTACGGTCATGGTTTGGGTTTGAGCCAGTGGGGAGCCCATAATTTAGCGGCTCAAGGTACGAACTACCAACAGATTTTGGGTCACTACTACCAACAAGCGACTCTCTCCCAGATGCAGTCTCGCTAAAGGTTTAGCTCATCCCACGACATTTAGTCGTGGGATCTCACGTCATTGGTCATTGGTCATTTGGTGGGTTAACGGAAGTCATGAACTGCCCCGTATCAAATTAAGAAACAGTTATTATCTTAATTTATATTAACTAGAGATTAAATTTATATTAAATATCTTGATTTCCTAACTCTTTCTTATTTATCATTGAATTGAAAACAACAAGCTATCTACTATCAAATTTGGTGGATACCTCCCCCTAAATATCTAAAGATTGCTAGGATTCCAGATAGGCTTTGTGGGTGTAATTGCCTTGATTTAGGTGGGAGATAAGGGGGAATTGATTTGGATTTGATGGTGGTTTTACAGTTTTGAAAGTACTCTGAATAGAAACTCAAACAATGTTCTTGAGCAAGCTGTGTTCAGTTTTTAAACTGTCACAGTTTAACCTTAAAAGTAGGCATCCTACTTTTGAATATTAGTCAAACTGATCCAATCCAGGGTTCGACGCAATTCCTATGTTATCGGTGCTAAACTCTTCTCTCAATCCTGTCCCTAAATCTTTGAGAATTCTCATTGTAGCAGACAGTTGTGAATCGACGAAACTCATTGAGGATTTATTATCAGAATCTCAATTAGGACGTTCATTCGTTTTTAAAAAAGTTGACTGTCTTAGACAAGCGCTAGTGATTTTAAACCAAGAAGAATTTGATATTCTTTTACTAGCGATTTCACTACCAGACAGTCAAGAACTTGATATCGTCACTCGGCTGAAAGCCTGGGGATTTACTATTCCCATTGTTGTGTTAACGACACGGGAGGATAGAGAATTAGCTCTTCAATTTATTCAAGCGGGCGTACAAGATTATCTCGTCACAGGAAACGTCAACGGTTCTCTGTTAATTCGTTCATTGCACTATGCGATTGAGCGCCAGCAAACGCGAGAAACTCTGCGGATTAGTGAAGAACGATATCGCTCAGTCCTAGATAATGTCAAAGAAGTCGTTTTTCAAACGGATGGGAGAGGAAATTGGACATTCCTTAATGCAGCTTGGACAGAAATTACCAACTTCTCCATTGCTGAAAGTCTAGGTCAATGTTTTTTAAATTATATCTACTCGGATGATTACTCCAAGGGTTTAGAAACATTTCAGTCCCTTATAACTGGAACAACGAACTCCTGTCGCCATACCGTTCGCTGTCTAACCCAATCCGGCGAAATTCGCTGGCTAGAAGTGAATGCACGCATCACTTTTGCCCCAAATGGAATGATTTCTGGTTCTACAGGGACGCTCAATGATATTACAGAACAAGTTTTAACGCAGTTAGCGTTACAGATTTCTGAAGAACGATTGCAAATGGCGTTGTCAGGCAGTGATTTAGGATTGTGGGATTGGAACTTAAGCACAGGAGAAGCCTATTTTAACCCACAATGGAAGACAATGCTAGGGTATGCAATAGAAGAAATTGACGACAATTTTCAAGCCTTTGAACAGCTTGTTCATCCCGCAGATTGGATTAGGGTCAAGGCAGCATTAAACGCCTATATGGACGGTTTAATCCCCGTCTACGAAGTGGAATTTCGGATGCGGTGCAGAACGGGGGAATGGAAGTGGATTTTGTCCCGTGGCAAGGTTTTTGAGTGGGATGATAGGGGTAAAGCCGTGCGAATGACGGGAACCCATCGAGATATTAGCGATCGCAAAGAAGCAGAAGAAGCGTTGCGTCAGTCAGAAGCAGGGGAACGGGAAAAAGCTCATCAGTTAGAAATAACCTTGCATGAACTTAAAACAACCCAGTCGCAGCTTATCCAAACTCAAAAAATGGCATCCCTGGGACAGTTAGTTGCTGGTATTGCGCACGAAATCAATAATCCGGTGTGCTTCATCTCTGGCAATATTAACTTTGTCAATCAATACGGTTTTGAACTCCTGAAGTTGATCGAGCTTTATCAACAAAATTACCCCGACTCGTTCTCCCAAATTCAAGATGAAATAGAAGAGGTTGAGCTTGATTTTATTAAGGCAGATTTACCCAAAGCCCTTCGTTCAATTCGAGAAGGGGTCAATCGCATTCAAGAAATTGTCCGGTCTTTACAGTATTTTTCACACCTTAATGAAGCGCAAATGAAAGCAACCAACCTTCACCAGGGATTAGATAGTACGCTGATGATTTTACAGAACCGCCTCAAAAAACAGCCTAATCGACCTGCAATTGAGATTATTAAAGAGTTGGGCGAGTTACCTAAAGTTGAGTGCTATCCCGCTCAAATCAATCAGGTGTTTCTGAATCTTTTGAATAATGCAATTGATGCCATAGAGGAGAGATTTCAGGAGGATTCCTCCTTTACACCAGAGATTCAGATTAGTATGACCGTTTCTAACGTCCAAGCTTCGGTTATCATTCGCATTGCTGACAATGGTTGTGGTATTCCTGTCAGCTTCCAAGAACACCTGTTTGAACCCTTTTTTACGACGAAATCTGTTGGGCAGGGAACAGGATTAGGGTTAGCAACCAGCTATCAAATTATCGAAAAGCATCACGGGACAATTGGGTTTAACTCGCAACTTGGAAAAGGAACAGAGTTTTTGATGGAAATTCCTGTAAGTATCGGCAATCAAACTGAACAAATGGATGAGATTCAAGGATTGACTAAAGCCATAAGTGCTTGAAATTAGCTGGCGTTCATTAATTATGACATTGGGGTGTTTCTCATCGCGCACTATTCATTCATCGTCACAGCCGTTTACATTCAATTAATTTGACAAGTGTTATAGAGTGAGCCCGGATTTTTGTAGTAAAAACTACAGTTATATATCTGGGTTTGATTATGATAATCTTAGCGGATTTATCAGAGTCTTGTGTTTATCTTTAAGTTAGCAACTCAGGCGGAGCTTTAGCCCGGACACTCCATAATCTAATATCACTAATTGCGTAAATCTTGAAAAATTCATCAAGGAATTTTTGTGACAATGGATTGCCGCCATATTCAGTTTTGCGATTGCAAGTCTAAAATCGATTACAACCAACTTCAAGACCTGTTTCGTTTGGGAGCATTTTGGGCAAAGGAGCGAAACATCGAAGATTTGCGAATAGCGATCGCTAATAGTGAACCCGTAATCTCAATCTGGGATGAGGGACGACTGATTGGATTTGCTCGCGCTACTTCAGACGGGATTTATCGGGCAACCATTTGGGACGTTGTTATTCACCCCGACTATCGTGGCGCGGGATTGGGTCGAAAGCTAGTAGAAACCGTACTCAGTCACCCCCGCATGAGTCGGGTAGAACGGGTTTATTTGATGACCACTCACCAACAGCGCTTCTATGAACGCATCGGTTTTGAGTGCAATGCCAGCACGACAATGCTGCTGTACAACCAACCCCTAACTAGTCCACTACCAACCCCTGCTCTACAGTCTCAGAATTCCCTAGGGGAATAGAACACTGCAAACGGAGGACGTTTTTCTCAGGGCTGGGATTGGCTAGAAGTTCCAAACGTCCCTGCATAACCTCTAGTAGGGTTTGAACCATCAATAATGTCCGCCCGGGTGAAACTTCGTCCGTTTGATTAGGTTGAGTTTCAGACTCTTCAATTTTGGAAAACAAATCGACGGATTCGTTCCAAATCGAATTGGGACACTCGACATCAATCCAGACGTGAACCTCCTGAGAATCTGGGGCGCTAGTCGCACTCACCTGAATGCTGCCCTCTTCCATCTGAACAATGGCGCTATCCACTATCCCAACCAGCACTTGCCGAAAACGCCTATAGTCGGCTACGACTTGAATTTCCTCCTCAGGGGAAATGACCGTAAGCTGGAGGTTGCGATTTGCTGCTTGCATATGGGTCAGCAGTTCGAGTTCTTCAAACACCTTACTCAATGGCAAGGGGCGAATCTCCAAATGGTTGGTGCCGTGTTCCGTTTTGGAAACAGAAATCATTTCATCCAGCAATTTCACCATTTTCTGGGCAGAGACATTGGCTTGGGTAACGAACTCTCGCTCCTCTTCTGGAGAGTCGCACAAATCGCACAAGATGAGCTGATGCAGTCCCATCAAACTGCTGAGGGGCGATCGCAACTCGTGGGAAGTCCGTGCCAAAAAGCCCGCTTTAAACTGACTCATTTCGTGAGCCATTTCATAGGCTAGCTGGGCTTGTTTGAGTTCCTCTTCGAGAGGCTGGAGTTGAGTGAACTCTTTTTCTGGAGGCACCGCTTCTTTCGGCACAGGTGATGGTGTTGAAATAACTGACTCCTGCCGAGAACGAGTGAAGCGACTTCCCACTAGTCCTGCTATGATCCCCACGACTAAATAAATCAGCTCCATTTTGCCCATCTTTATAAATCAACCAAAATTCGCTCTAACAATTGGGATAGCACCCCTTCAAATAAAATCTCCTCAAGCATAGCCCGTTTTTTAGGGGTCATGGGAAACGAGTCCTGAGGAACAGCCATACTTAGCCAAATGCTACAGTACTTTCCCTGCTTTTACCCGTCTAATCGAACACTACCTTGTCGCAAAATTTCCCAGCCATTCCCCATCCATTTGGCAACGGTTGAAGGCACTCCCGTCGGGATCGGTTCCAGGGCTTCTAATTCAGTGGGGTGGAGTGTCAAAACGTCGGGAAACTCTGCCTCAATGACTTCCATCGTGTGCAACGGTGGCTTTCCAGAACGGTTGGCGCTGGTGGTTGCTAACGGTCCCGTCTGGGATAATATGGCGATCGCTACCTCAGAGTTCGGCACTCGCACCCCAATCGTAGTCGGGTCAGTGGGATTCATTGCCCTTGGCACCTTCCCTGATGCAGGTAACACTAAAGTCAGTGCTCCGGGCCAATACTTCTGAGCAACGTGCTGCCAAATTTCTAACTCAGCATCCGTGCCTTCTACGAAAGACCACAGCGATGCTGAAAATGCTCCCATCAAAATCAATGATTTTTCCGGTCTTCGTTGCTTGGCGGCAAACACCAATTCTGAGCGGTCGGGTCGCACCGCTAGAGCAGGTATCGTATCGGTGGGAAAGCTCACAATCTGACCTGCATTTGCCCCTGCAACGAGGGCGGACATAGAAACTTGAGTCATAAATTATCAATTCGATACGCTAGGGCAAAGCGGTCGATACCTGCCAAATCAGAGACGATCTGAATTTGGCAGTAACTGCCTTGCTGGTGTAGTAATTGGACAACGGTATCCGCTTGTCCTGCCATCATTTCAATTAACCATATACCACCGGGACGCAAATAGTTGGCAGAGGTTTGGATCAGATCTCGGATACACTCTAAACCGTCGATGCCACCGTCAAGTGCCAGATGGGGTTCGTGATCCCGCACTTCTGGTTGCAGGTGTTGCAGACAATTGCTGGGGATATAGGGTGGATTTGATACCATACCGCTCAACTGACCTTGAAGAGCGTTCAGGGGTGAGTACCATGAGCCTTGATAAAACTGAATCCTTGGCTCAAAGCCGAGCCGTTGAGCATTCAGTTGGGCAATGGCTAGGGCATCAGCGCTGCAATCAACTGCGTGGATGGTGGCATCAGAAAAAATTTCTGCCAGTCCCAGTGCAATTGCCCCGCTGCCAGTTCCCAAATCTGCCCATTGTCCCGATTCCAGTTTTAGAGTTGGGTTGTGCTTAGTCGCCTCTACTGCCAAATCAATCAGGTACTCGGTTTCGGGGCGGGGGATCAGGACGGCTGGGGAGACATTTAGGGAAAAATTACGCCAAGGGGTGACTCCCACTACATATTGAATGGGCAGCCGTTGGTGAATGCGCTGCTGCCAAAGTTGGGAGAGTACTGACAGGGGATAGGATAGTTTAAGGAGCGATCGCTCCTTAAAGGACTCCAAGCGCAGGGACAGGGAGTCCAGTCCTGCCACTTCTCGTAGAAGCCAGTCTACCTCAGAGACTGGAACACCGACCTTAACAGCAGATTGACGGGCATCACAGCGCCACTGCCATAGGGCTAGACCCGTTACCTGGCATGACGCTGGCGAGTTTTGAGAAAGTAACTCATCTTGTTTTGAATTGCCGAATCCCAAAACCTTACCCTTCAAGCTGATTAGTCGCTTATCGCTGTGGACGTTGGGAACCCCCCTGCTGGGACGAGGAGAGACTACGCAGAAATTGCAAGGATTCCTGGGAGGGAACGAGAACAATTTGATTGAGTTGCGGGTTATTCTCGTTTTGCAGGGTTTGAATGACACCCTCAAGAGGCACAACCTGAATTTCAACAGTAGACGCCTGGTTAGGCTGTTGCTGCTTGAAGCGATCTACCATTCCTTGCAATTGCTCTTTATCAAAAAAGAAGGGAATGACCTGGGTGCCATTTTGTTCAATGGTGAGGTATCCCCCACCGTCGCCCCCTTTTGCGACAAACAGGGGTACACCTCGAAATTGCTGTCCTTGCTGTACAAGTGCCTGTGCTGACTGTACCTGCTGCTGCACAGGGATGAAGGCAAAATCTACACCGTTGGTTTGGTTGGCATTCTGCTGATCAAGTTGATACACTTCCGCCAGGGATACAGGCACAACCTGTACTTTGTTACCCAAGTCGGGATTTTCTCTCTTTAACCGCTGGACAAATGCTTGAGCATCCCGTTGGCTGATAAAAACACCTGCAACCGATTCATTCTGGTTGTTTTGATTGGGCACTGACGCAACCAGTGGTGCTCCTTGTTCATCGGTGACTGTGAAGACAGGCACGGGTTGTAGCTTTTGCATAACCTCTTGCTCTGTCAATGCCAATGCTCGCAGATTGCTGGTGAAGAAGGAACCTAACAGGGTAGTTCCCACTAAGCCTACTGTTGCGCTCCAGCGAATGAATGATTTCATGAACATTACCTCTTCCAGTTCGATCGTAGCTACCTCATGACAACTAGAATACCGCTCTCGCCTGAGGATGACATCTCTTAGCTTCGGCTAGTTTAACTGAATTGAACCTCTAGGGCGAAGCCACTTCATCCGAATCAAAGCGTTTTACTAATACTATCGATTTTACGGATTAATTAACACCGTTAACGCTACAGCGAGAGTTGGGTAAAGATGTGAGAGAACCTCTACGTGTATTCATCGGTCAGTTCCCTTGACTCTGTTCAATTCCGTGGAGTTCCGTGCCAATCCGTGAAAAATTGCCGCTCACTGGAGTAACCGCAACCCCTGTGTAGATTTTATCGATGCCCAAACTCAGGAGCGATCGCTCTAAATCTAATCGGGATGACAGGATTTGAACCTGCGACATCCTGCTCCCAAAGCAGGCGCGCTACCAAGCTGCGCTACATCCCGGTTCCTACCTTGTTTAGTATAACCTGCTTTTGTTTAAACTAGCATCCAGAGTCCGAAACTCAGTCGGGATACCAGAACATACCTTTAATGCCTTCTGGGTCGGGCATAAATCCCATTCTCCGATAAAAATTGACGACGTGGGGGTCGGCAAAAAGGGTGATATTGCTAATATCTTCGCTGCGAAGTTTCTTGATCGTGTATTTCATCAGCGCCTTACCAAAGCCCTTACTTTGGAACTCGGGGTGAACCACGACATCCCAGATTGTGGCATTAAAGGCATGATCGGATGTGGCACGGGCAAAGCCAATCAGACGCCGTCTGCTGCCTCGCTGCTGCCACATTGACACGACTAGGAAGCTATGCTGAATCGCTTTCCTGACTTTGCGCATGGGACGCCGAGACCAACCCACAGCATCGCAAAGTTCTTCTAGTTCATAAAGGTCAAGGTCTCGCTCTGTGCTAAAAAATATGCGGGAGCTGCCGTCGGTGCGATCGTCGATCTGTTTTACTGCATCTCCATCGAACGTCGTTGGTGTTGTCGCAGCATCAGGGCTGCTGAAGAAACTTTTCCAAAAACCCATGCAGGTGTGGCTGTGGCATTTTTCTAAATTGGATTTCCAAGCGCCCAACAGTAACAGAGGTTCTCCTCCAAAGCGGATGAGCTGTGCTGCTGGGTGGAAAACCGGCTTACCTATATGAAGTTTATCCCAAAGCCTAACCCTACAGCCAAAAACTCCTGGTCAAGTTTATCAAATAGTCCTGCTTACCGAAAGTAAATAGCGAATAAAGACTCAGAACGGATCTTCTTTAGCTAGACTGAGGCTATTGCACAGAATTTGTGAGAGATTAACCAGATACAGCAGGTTCTATCCTATAAGCTTACCTTGCTGGTGTGTTCCAAAAGCAACAGCAAACGCCTCCTTACCCCTATCTATGGCTGCGGGTTTGAAATCATCAACACTAGAACTCCTGAAGCGCTTCAACCGGGCGTTTCCCGAGTTTTATGAGCAGTTTGTCAGTAGCGAAATCCAACTGCACAACCTTCGACTGGCTTACAAGCTGTACAAAAGTAGGCGTGTAGTCATTGAGATTAATCCCGAAGGCTCCAAAAGTGCCTTGAATTTTGCTTATCGTAACCAATCGTTCCTCCTCAGCGACATCTTTGGGGTTTTGGCTGCCTACGGACTGACTATTCACAGTCTTAGTCTACATGGGCAGATCCATCCACCGATGCTGGTGTTTATCAAACTGGTAGTGTCTCGTGGCAGTAAAGCCCTAACCCACAAAACAGCAGAAAATGTCTGCCGCGCCATTCGGGAGGCACTAGCAGGACGTTTTGAAGTCGAAGAGATGCTGGCAGTCGAATTTAATCTTGATGCTGGTTTGGAACAGGTGGAAACCGAATTTTATGTCGATCCGGTTTTTCATCTTCCAGCCCTGTTGATTGAAGCCGATAACCAGCCAGGATTGTTCTACAAAGTGATGTACGCTGTCTGGCAAGAGGATTTATTAGTCGTCAATGCCAACTTGTTGGTGTGGCGCGGACGCACTCGGCTCATTCTCTACTTGCTCGGACCCAATGAAAACTTAATTCCCGAATATCTAGGTCAGAAAATTGCTGAAAGTGTGCGACAGCGATTGCTGGGGCGTCGGTTTTAGGTGGTGTTGACTCTGTTTGGAGGAGTAGGGAGTAGGGAGTAGGGAATTCTATAACAGTGGGTTTTCGGGTTTACTGATAATGGTGCAAGATGCGAGATTAAACAGAGTTATCTCTTAATTCTAAGACCTCAAAAATCCTGTATGCTCCTGCCGCGTAAGTTGCAATCCTAGGAATACAAAGTGGAGTTCACGAAAAACTTCATCAATCCTTCATTTAAAGGTGCTAAATATATTTTTTCTGTAAAGATTGGCTCTAACTCTTGCTAATTTAATTCAAAAAATGCCATCATGAATTCAAATACTCCAGGATAGCGTAATTCTCTAATCTCACAAACTTTATCATCAAAATTTTATACTTTTTGAGTTAAAGTTTAGGTTTTTTTCGTGAATGGTAAATGGGTGTATCTCCAAAGTCGAGCCTTAATTTTTTGGAGAAATAATTGGTATGAATACTGTAAAAACAATCTTAAAATTATCTCTAACTAGTACTCTAGCTACATTGATAGCTCTGCTAACTAGCCCAGCAGCCAAGGCTATTATCATTGATTTTGAAGATGTACCGGATACCTTTGGATGGGATAATTTTGGTAGCGGTAGCATCGAAGATGAAGTATCAGACTTTGAATCGAATCAATTTTTCTTCAAGGCTGCGGATGAAACCGATAAAGACGGTAGAAGAACAGGTTTCACTGTCGCTAATGATTCCCATGAGGCTTACAATGGTAGTACTTACATTGTCCTCGAAGATTTTATCCAAAATGACGGCTCTGTCGTTTTTAATCCGATGACAATATCTCAAAAAAATGGGAATTCTTTCTCACTACACAGTTTGGACATTGCTGAATGGGAAGAAGAAGCGAACCAAGCTCGAGACGTTGAAATCAGAGGATGTCTGTTTGGGAAGGATTGTAATGAAGAGGGAGGATTTGTCTCAGTGCTTATTCGACTAGATGGAAACACCGATGGAGCCGGACCGGTAAACGACTTTCAAGGGGTAACGTTTGATAAAAACTGGGGCAATTTGAGTAGTGTTCTGTTCAAAGGAATCAATGCCATCGGCTACGATGATGGCTTCCCTGGCATGAATAGCTTTGCTATTGACAACATTGAAGTCAAAGAAGCTTTTGAGCCAGAACCTATATCTGTACCAGAACCGACTGGTGCTTTAGGGTTCTTGACACTTGGGGCTTTTTGTGTGGGTTCTGGCTTAAAGCGTAAGTTAACTCAGCGTTAATAAACTGACATATCTAGATTCCCGGATTTATGCCAACGTAAGCGATAATGAAATTAACGGTCAGATAGGGCTGCCTGTTGTCGTAGGCTTCGTTATTGCTACGACCTATTGCAGAAATACACTCCATTTCCACTAAATTCGTACTTCCCGTTGCATAGATACTACTTCTCGGTTTTGCCAGGAGAGCCGACTCACCGGGGCTAGTGGTGCTAGATTCAGAACTAGTCGCCTTTAATTTAGGTCGAATTTCGGGTAGGTTCTCTTCGGTTAACTTCACCTCTTCCTTGCCACCGTTTTTACCCAAATCGTAGAGGCTTAGATTAGGAGCAGGAGCGCTATTCCCTTTCATCGGATTCATACCCAGAGGAACACGACCTCTTAAATCAGGTACACGGAAAACTCCTGTTTCAGGATCACCTGACTGTTTGTACTTCCCTGCCAAAATTGTAGCCAGGATGTCATTTTTCCCTGATACTATGTCACGTTGCTGACCATCGCAAAGATACCAACCCGGTGGGGCAATATCGAAAGCCACCATTACAATTTGACCGATAAAAGGCTCAGGCATAATAAATTCCTCAAATTTGCTATTCGGTAAAGTCCTAAAAAACTTTCCTTTATAGAACTAGTAATTTAGCTAAACTCTACCTCGTGAGTCAAGAAACTTAAGAAATCAAGGGGTGGTTTAAACTGTATCAGCTTAAAATTATTATTATTTTATGAAATAAAAATAATCTAGATAAAGAAAGTTAGTATAAGGTTTGACCAAAGGCAAGTGAGGTTCTCAATACCCAATCCCTTCAGAGGGGAAGGGTAGAAGAGCGATTTCTAAATTCCGGAACCTATAGGATTGACATAGAAGATGAAGTATGTAAAACCAGATAGATACTCGTGGATATGAAACCTCCCCATGAAATCTGCCTATCCCTGCTTTGGCTGGTTGTTGCTCAGTCTTGTTCTGACGGGTGTAATACCCGATTCGGGGCTTCAGAATGGCGAAAGCCAAATCGGGAATGAGCGAGCTTGGTTTGAGTTGATTTCTCCTGCCCATGCCCAACCCATTACCCCAGAAGCAGATAGCGCTGGCACAAGGGTTACCCAGGAGGGGAATTACTTTAATATTGACGGTGGCACTCCTTCAGGAGACAGGGCGAATCTCTTCCACAGCCTTGAACGGTTTAGACTCGATGGGAATCAAGTTGCTAACTTTTTGTCCAATCCCCAAATTCAAAATATATTGGGGCGGGTTGTTGGGGGGGAAGCCTCTCTCATTAATGGGCTCATTCAGGTAACGGGAGGTAACTCAAATTTATTTTTAATGAACCCGGCTGGGATAATTTTTGGACCGAATGCCCAGCTTAATGTTCCTGCTGGCTTTACTGCTACCACAGCTACGGGCATTGGTTTTGATGAGAACAACTGGTTCAATGCTTTTGGTGAGAATAACTACCAGAGTTTAATCGGCACTCCCAGTACTTTTGCCTTTGACTTGCTCCAATCAGGAGCAATTATTAATGAAGCTAATCTAGCTGTGCTGGAGGGGCAAACTTTAGCATTAGTGGGTGGCAGTGTGACGAATCAGGGAGAAATAACTGCACCGGGTGGAAGGCTGATTATTACGGCAGTGCCTGGTGAAAATTTGGTCAGAATTACTCAACCCGGAAATCTGCTAAGTGTCGAGATTGAACCCCCTCGCACGGCGAATGGACAGCAGCTAGCGATTAGTCCTCTAGATTTGCCCACATTACTAACCGGGAACGGAGGGCAAATTTTAAATGAAGGGCAACTGTCTAGTTCCGATAGCGATCGCACTGGCATAATAAGCATAGCTGGTTCTGTCGTCTATAACCTCGGTCAAATTACTGCTGATGGCAAGAACGGTGGCAGTATTCAGATTCAGACCCACAGTTTATATGACACTGGGATACTGAGCGCCATAGGCAACCAGGGCAATGGTGGGGAAATTCAAGTTAATTCAACCGGCAGTATTATTCAAACTGCTAACGCTACGACTTCAGCCAATGGCTCTCAGCAAGGGGGAAGCATTGACTTTAACGGGGGTTCCGGTACAGTCCTGACAACTTCAAGTCGCTTTGATGCCACAGGAGAGGTCGGTGGTACAGTTCATCTGTTTGCTCAGACTGTGCAATTACTAGCGGCTGATGTCAATGTTAACGGGGCTAGTGGTGGTGGCGAGATTTTAATAGGTGGCAACTTTCAGGGACAGACTTCTGGAGCCATCAATGCCCAAACTACCTCAATTAATCATGCCAGCACCTTAACAGCCAATGCTCTAACCACTGGAAACGGGGGGTGGGCAATTGTTTGGTCTGACCAGCAAACTGAATTTGCAGGTACAATTCAGGCGCGCGGGGGTGCAGTTGGCGGTGACGGTGGTTTTGTGGAAGTTTCAGGAAAAGACACCCTATTAATGGCAGGCACTGTAGATGTAGGAGCTACCAACGGGCAAGCCGGAACCCTATTGCTTGACCCGAAAACTATTGTAATTGACGATAGCGCTGGGAGCATTCCCCAGTTTGACTTAATCGACCCGAATACAGGCAATGGTTCAGGGTTTGGTGATGCCATTGCACCGTTGAGTACAGGGAATATAGTAGTCACTAAGCCAGGAGATACCTTTGGGGGAACTAACGCAGGTGCCGTTTACCTCTACAGTGGTGCGACTGGGGCACTAATTAATATGCTTGCGGGAGCTGCAAATGATGAGGTGGGCAGCGGTGATGTGACGGCTCTAAGTAACGGTAATTATGTAGTAGCTAGCCCAAACTGGAGCAATAATCAAGGAGCCGCGACTTGGGGTAATGGCACGACTGGGATTACGGGGATGCTGAGTATAGCGAACAGTTTAGTTGGCACTCAGACAGGCGATTCGGTAGGTAGTGGTGGTGTGACAGCTCTGAGTAATGGTAATTATGTGGTAGCTAGCCCAAACTGGAACAATGAGAAGGGAGCTGTAACCTGGGGTAATGGCACGACTGGAATTATTGGCGATGTCAATAATACTAATAGTTTAGTGGGTACTCAGAATGTTGACCGTTTAGGCAATGGCGGTGTGACGGCTCTGAGTAATGGCAATTATGTTGTTAGCAGTCGCTTATGGGACAATGGCGCGATTCAGGATGCAGGGGCAGTGACTTGGGGTGATGGCTCGAGTGGGATTACAGGAGAGGTAAATACAACCAATAGCTTAGTTGGTAGTTCAGCAAATAATCTGGTCGGTTTTAGTGGTGTGACGGCTCTGAGTAACGGCAATTACGTCGTTAGCAGTCCCTTCTGGGACAATGGGGCAATCCAGAATGTAGGGGCTGTGAGCTGGGGCAATGGCACGACTGGTATTACTGGACTGGTAAACAACATCAATAGTTTAGTTGGCACTCAAACCAATGAGCAGGTAGGCGGTGGTGGCATTACTGCTCTTACTAATGGCAATTATGTTGTCAGTAGCCCAGAATGGAACAATAAAATAGGAGCCGTGACCTGGGGAAATGGTACGACTGGGATTATTGATGTAGTCAGTGCAGCTAATAGTTTAGTCGGTAGCCAAGCCAATGACCAGATAGGCAGTGGCGGTATTACTGCTCTTACCAACGGCAATTACGTTGTCAGTAGCCCAGAATGGAACAATAAACTAGGAGCCGTGACCTGGGGAAATGGCACAACTGGGATTGTTGATGTAGTCAGTGCAGCTAATAGTTTAGTCGGTAGCCAAGCCAATGACCAAGTAGGCAGTGGCGGCGTTACTGCTCTGACTAACGGCAATTACGTTATCAGTAGCCCAGACTGGACAAATAGCATAGCACCGAATGCCGGAGCAGTAACTTGGGGTAATGGCACGACTGGTATTACCGGGATTGTGAGTACTGTTAATAGTTTGGTTGGAACTCAAGCCAATGACCAGATAGGCAGTGGTGGTATTACTGCCCTTTTCAACGGCAATTACGCAGTCAGTAGTCCGGATTGGACAAATAAGCTAGGAGCTGTTACCTGGGGAAATGGCACGACTGGGATTATTGGTGTTGTGAGTGTAGCTAATAGTTTAGTCGGTAGCCAAGCCAATGACCAAGTAGGCAGTGGTGCTTTAACGGCTCTTTTTAATGGGAATTACCTTGTCAGTAGCCCTGACTGGAAAAATCAGGGGGCAAATGTGGGAGCCGTTACCTGGGTTGATGGTAGTAATGGACGGAGTTGGGATGGTACGAATACTGTCAGTGATTCAAACAGCATCATTGGTCGTCAGCCTAGTGCGGGTTTGGGTACAGTTGTTGATGACCCAGTTAATGAAACTTTTTTAGTGCAATTTGCTAATGAAGGTAGTGGTCGAGTCACGGTGGGATTTCTTAAACCGCTCACGTTTTCAAACATATCTACTAATTCCGTAACTATCTCCCCCAACTTTTTGCAGCGAACGTTAGACACAGGTACAGCCGTGGTGCTGCAAGCTAATAATGACATTATCTTTAATAGCCCCATTAATGTTACTAATCCCAACAGCGCCAACCTTACTTTTCAAGCAGGACGCAGTATTGAAATTAATGCTGACATCGTTACCAATAACGGTGATTTAAACTTGATTGCCAACGAAACTTTGGCAAATGGAGTGGTAGATGCTGAACGAGACTCTGGTATAGCCGAAATTTTATTGGCAGATGGAGTCATCCTTGATGCAGGTACTGGGGATATTAATATTACTCTGAGTAACGGTGCTGGTTTGAGCAATAACGATAGTGGGGATATTACCCTGGCAGGGAATGTCAACGCTAGAACTATCACTGTAGAAAATAACGGATTAAGCGGTAGTGTGACTATTGAAGAAAATGCAAATTTTAACTACACGCAAGATTTTAAAGTTACAACAACAAGCGGTGATATTGAATTTAAAAATCTGTTTACTTTAACGGGTAATACGTTTCTTAGTACCGATACAGGTTACATTAGTTTCAACAACTATATTGAGGGCAGTAGCGGTACGGAAAACCTCACTCTGACGGCTACAACGGGTAATATCAATTTTACAAATTCAGTAGGTAGTAACACCCCCATCGGCAACCTGATAATTCTCAATGCCAATAATCTGACAGCTAACAACTCCATTACTGCGGCTAGCCTCACGCACACAAGTGGTACTGGAACAATTAACCTGCAAGACGTGCGAACCCTCGGAGGTGATGCGCGGCTGGCTACAACCAATAACCTAACCACGGGTAATATCAGGACGGCTGGTGGACAGATTCACCTGACTAGTACTCAAGACACTATTAATAGCGGAAACTTAAATTCTTCTGCTGCCACTGCTGGTGATATTGTTGTGAATGCTGAGGTTAGCATCAAGGCTGGGGAAATTAATTCTAGTGGTAGTATTGGTGATGGCGGTAACGTTACCCTTGACCCTCGCAATGATATTGAGGTGAACTGGATTAATGCTCAGGGTGGTAGTAATGGCAGAGGCGGTAATGTCGATATTACAACTGATCAATTCTTCCGTGTCAGTAATAATTTTATCGATAAAAACGGTAGAGAAGCTAGTATCTCAACGACTGGAGGTAACGGCGGGGGAACTATCACGATTCGCCATGGGGGACAAGGATTAACTCCCTTTGATGTGGGTGACGCTACTACTAATGGTACGGCTGGTGCAATTACTAGCGGTAATTTCACCATTTCCCCAGTCCAATCATTTCCCTTCACCCACACTGAAGGGAATATTCAGATTATTAGTGTTGATGAACCTGTTAATCCACCGCCTCCTAATCCATCAACCCCTAATCAACCGACTCCTAATCCATCAATCAACCCCTCTGATTTAACTGTCTCTCAGCAATCTAATCAATCAGCAATTCAGAAGGATGAATCCAGAGTTATCGAGATTGATAATTTATTTAGCAGAGATTATGAAGACTATTTTGGACTCGCTAAAACTTCTGGCATTACTTTAGAGCAAGCTCGCGAAATTTTGCGTAAAACGGAAACAGCAACTGGTGTGAAAACGGCTGTTATTTATGCCGTATTTGCACCCAGAACTATCAGTGCAGTGCCTGAAAATAGTCAAGGATTAGAGGCAATATCAGACAATACTGGCTTGTTACGTGCCTTGACTCGTCAACCGAGCGATCGCTTAGAATTGATCTTAATATCAGCAGAAGGAAAACCAATCCGTAAATCTGTTGATGTTACCAGAGCTGAAGTCATGAAAATGGCGGTGCAATTTCGGCAAACGGTTACTAATTTCCGAAATAATCAGGACTACCTGCCACCTGCTTACCAGATGTATCGGTGGCTCGTTCAACCCTTAGAAGCGGATTTAAAGGCACTAAAAATCAATCATCTCGCTTTTGTGATGGACACAGGTTTGCGTTCCCTACCCATTGCCGCGTTGTATGATGGTGGCAATTTTATCATAGAACGATATAGCGTTGGCTTGATGCCTAGTCTCAGCCTCACAGATACTCGCTATCACGATGTGAGGAATAATTCCGTTTTGGCAATGGGCGCTTCAAAATTCTATGATCGTAATCCCCTACCTGCTGTACCAGTAGAGTTGTCTGTCATTGCTAATCAGTTGTGGCAAGGTCAATCTTTCCTCAACGAATCCTTTACCTTGGCAAACCTTAAGCAAGCTCGCCAACAAGAAGCGTTTGGAATTATCCATTTAGCTACTCATGCAGAATTTCGACCGGGTAAGCCTAGTAATTCCTACATTCAATTATGGGATACTCAACTAGGACTGGATCAAATGTGGCGATTAGATTGGCATAAACCATCGGTGGATTTATTAGTATTAAGCGCTTGTCGTACTGCGTTGGGAGATGAAGAATCTGAGCTAGGATTTACGGGATTAGCGGTACAAGCTGGAGTGAAATCAGCCTTAGGAAGTCTCTGGTATGTCAGCGATGAAGGTACGTTGGGATTAATGACAGCTTTTTATGAGCAACTGAAAAAAAGCCCCATCAAAGCTGAGGCAGTGCGGCAGGCGCAACTAGCTCTGCTCAAAGGTGAGGTACGACAAGAGGGGGATGTATTAATCACTCCCAATAGTCGTATTTCCTTACCCTCAGATTTTCCTCGGCAGATACAAAACTTCCGTCATCCCTACTACTGGAGTGCTTTCACGCTGATTGGCAATCCTTGGTAATTTAAGAACTGGTAAAGGAAAGTGATGTTCCTTTTGGAAATAAATTTCACTCTCTGCCCTTTAATCTGGTGTCATCCGCACTCCCTACTCCCTACTCCCTACTCCCTTTCTCCAAGTTACGGCTCAGAATATCATTAAACCATTGCTCCATGCGATCGCCCATGGCTGTATTGGAGTACATCGCTGCCACTCGTTGGCGACAAGTATAGCGGTCAATTTCATCGAGTTTTCCCATAGCATCGATTAATCCCCCTATAGAATTGGGTTCCACCAAAAACCCCGTCTTACCATCCTCAACAATTTCCGCTGGACCCCCGTTACAGTAGGCAATAACTGGCACCCCACAGGCAAGAGCTTCAATCGCCACATTTCCAAATGCTTCTACCCAACGGGGAGTCATTAATAATGCCCGACATTGACCTAAGCGTTTCTGAAGTTCAGCCGTTGAGAAAAAGCCTTGATAGCCTATCGGTGCGTCTGGGTAATCCCAGAGAATTTTCTGCCAATACCCTTTATCTTGCAGCACACCCATTATTTTTAGGGGAACACCCGTTAACTTGGAAGCAGCAACGGCATCTTCTAAACCCTTCTCCGGTGCAATTCGACCGACCCATCCCACCCACGATTCGGGTTCCAAACAGAAGTCATAATCCGACAAGTCAATGCCATTTCCTAACCATCGACAACAGTCAGCAAACGTAAAGGTTTTTGCCTGCGCCTGGGAGTGAACGCCTATTGTACCCGGAAACTCAATGGCGACTTTCTCAATAATCTCATCCATGGCATCCGTTAGCGAACCCATACTGACTAAATGCGCAACCGGACGGCGGAGAAAGGGCGTTAAGTAAAAGGGCAACCAGTCATAGGCAAAATTGAGAATTAAGTCATACTCTCCTTGCACCTGCCGCACATAATCCCACATATTTGCCAAGACAGAAGATGCTGGAATAATAATCGGGGCATCTCGCCCTTGAGTTTGAGCGCTGGATTGAAGAGTACCAGCAATTTCAACAAGTGGCATTCCCCATCCTGTAGATCCTTGAGGTGCCACAATCGTAATGTGATGACCCCGCCCCGCCAATTCTCCGGCGATATTGCGCAAGGTCAGTTCGATACCACCAGTCAATCCAGAACCCAACAGTCCCACTGGACTGGAAACAAGTAACAGTCTAAGTGAATTCATCATTCTCTCATACATCTTAGGCAAAATTCAACTATAGTATTTATTAATTTTGAATTTTACACAGTGAACTACTCAAAAGGAGGAGAGTCTTTGAGCTGATTTTCTGAGAAACTGAGCGGACGTTGGGATGGTGGCAAACTAGTAACGGCTGTTGGTGTGCGAATGCGATCTAACTGACCCATTGCCCAGCGTACTGTTTCTTGAACCTCTGGATCGGGATCATCAATAGCATAAGATAAGATTTGACTAATTTGAGCCACCGATTCATACATTAAGGTCACATCTCGAATGGCATTTTTACGCACTTCTGGATTGCCATCTTGTAATGAGAGTGATAGGGCTTTATTCATCGGTTGAAGAGTTCTGAGTCCAATTTGGGACAATGCCTCCACAATTAAGCTACGCTGCTTGGAGTCTGAGTCAATCATCAGATCCAGGAGGGGCTGTACTGCTCTAGAATCTCCACGTTGTGCCAGTTCCCATATAGCTTTACGTCGCTTTTGGGGATCAGGTTCCCGCAACTCTCGGATTAATTGATTAATAACATTTCGTTTAGAGAGGTGACCAGAAGAACTTCTAACCAGTGGCGCACTGTTTGAAGTCTGAGGATTCGATGGATTTTCTGTAAGATTTTGATTGGAAAGCGTTAAAGCCGAAACAGTTTGACCGTTTGTAGGGGGTTCGGTATCAATGGGGGTAGGTTGAGGAACTCGCTTGTTTTTAGAAGACTTCAAAGGAAGGGCAATGCTTTCATCTGCTTGGGGAGATTTGGCAGTTTTTTTGCCACTGTCGAGTATTCTGACTAAAACGACTAAGCCTGCACCAAAGGCGGCTAGAGTTCCCGATGCCCCGATTAGCAACAACAGCAGCTTTTTTCGCCTACTATTTGAGGAGTTGGACTTACTAGCTTGCTTTTCATCCTTCTCAGATTGGGCATTTTCTTCAGAGGCTTTCTCAGCGGCAGCCGCTTGCAGACGACTCCACGTTGTTGTACCGACGACACCATCGGGTTTAAGATCGATAGACTTTTGAAAGGCAGAGACGGCAACTTTGGTACTTTCTCCATAGACGCTATCCGCCTCTCCTTTATAAAAACCTAAGGTTTTCAGTCTATTCTGTAATTCTTTGACCGCTTCTCCCCTACTGCCAATGTTAAGAGGGAGTGGTTCAGGGGTAGCAGATTGAGCCATAAAAAAAGAGTTTGCTCGATCAACGGATGGACGAGCAATGGCTGGCTCTAGTCCAAGGGGGTAGCTGACACCCAAAGACCAGCCCAAGCAGGTTAGATAAAAAGCTAGCAGTACGGGCGAGTGATGGCGAGTCATAGAAAGAAGTGGGGAATTGAAGGTTTAGCCTTCGTTGGCTATTTCGATCTCACTCCAAGCTAGCTCAATTCCGAACTCCTATAATTTAAATTCTGAAATCGACGAGCCAACTCTCTAAAACCAAGAGCTTTGCACCCTATTTCACTTACTTTATCAAATGCTGGCTGACTCTGCTAAGTTTTTTTTCGTTTAATGCAGTTCCGGCTCAGATTCTGTTATGTTGACAGAAATTGCTGTCAGTTTCACGGCTTGGGTTTCCGGTAAGAAGCGATCGCTTCTTATCTGGCTTTCTACTGTCAGTTCTTGGCTGGTAACAGTGACAGGTTTTCCCCAAAGCCCTTGCAGTCGGTTAGCTATTTCCTGACGTTGATTGATTAAGTAGATGCTGACTAGGGTTAGGCATACCCCAATCCACTGAAGGGGACTGAGCACCTCTGACAAAAACACCCGACCGAACAACAAGGCAAAGATGGGTGTCAAAAAAGTGAGAGAACTCAAGCTGGTTAGATTGCCCTTGGAGGCAAAATAGAAGAATAAACCATAAGCGATCGCACTTCCAAAAATAGTCGAGTACGCTAAAGCCGTCCAGCCACTGAAGTCAATATGCACCCATTGCTCAGATTCCCAGAGACTGGAGAGGGAAAATAAAGGTAATCCTCCCAAAATCATGTGCCAGCCGGTAGCAGAAATGGGATCAGTATATCGGCTTACAAACCGAATCATCACCGTCCCCACTGCCATCGACAGGGATGCCAGCAGCATTAGCCACTCACCGCTCTCGAATAACCGTTGCCAGCCAAATTCCACCGCCGGGAAATCACCGTGGAGAACATTGAAAATCCAGGCGTCTGGCAAACCAATTAAACTGATCCCAAAGATGCCAATTCCCAGTCCGACACCTCCCCATAACCCGATGATTTCACCAAACAACAACCCCGATAGCAACGCAACAGCCAAGGGTTGAGAGTCTATCATCACCGAACCCAACCCTGCCCCCGTTCTCACCAATCCCTCAGCCAAAAATCCTTGAAACAGTGCGCCATCCACCAGGGCAAACAAGCTAATCCAAAGCCAAGCCATCCAACCCTTTGGCTGGGGACGCCCCATCAGCGCTGCTGCAACTACAACTAAAATTCCGGCTGGCACCAAACGCACTCCTGCCATAAACAAGGGTGTGGTATGAGGAATAACGCCTTTCATCGCTACCATGGCTGTACCCCACAGGAAAAACGGTGCAATTAAACCTAAGAAGGCGAAAGGGGCTTGGTTATTGGTTTTTAGCTGCATGAAATCGTTTGGGTGTTCTTGCAAAACAACAAAGATTGGTAAAAATTTATATTTCTTTACATTATTCTAATAGAATTTGGCTTTGTGTTAAATAAATGATACGAGGTAGGGGAGATAGGGGAGATAGGGGAGATAGGGGAGATAGGGGAGGTAGAGAAGGATATGCTTTGCTGCCATTACTTCCCCATCTTCCCCACCTCTTAAGCCTTATGGACGCTGCCAAATCTTAATGGTTTTATCGGAACTACTACTGAAAAGGGTTTGTCCATCGGGACTGATAGTGACGGAATGAACCGCACCTGTATGCCCTTGCAGGATACCGATTTCTTGACCTGTAGTTAGCTGCCACAGTTGAATGGTTTTATCAGCACTGCCACTAGCGAGGATTTTGCTATCGGGGCTGATTGCCAGGGAATACACTGCGCCAGATTTCCCTTTTAAAGTGACGATTTCTTGACCTGTCGCTAACTGCCACAGCTTAATGCTCTTGTCATCGCTGCCACTCACTAGAATATCGCCGTCGGCACTAATCGCAACTGATTTGACAGAGGCAGTATGTCCGGTGAGGGTGCAAATGCTCTTGCCTGTTGCTAAGTCCCAAAGCTTGATGGTTTTGTCATCGCTGCCAGTGGCGAGAATCTCACCATTGGGACTAATGGCGACTGATCTTACTCCGGCAAACCAGTCAGAATGCTTCATTAGGCTGGGAATTTCTTTACCTGTGTCGATTTGCCATCGCTTGGCAGTTCTGTCATCGCTGCCACTTACAAGAATTTTTCCATCCCGGCTGAAGGTCAGGGATTTGACGGAACCGGAGTGTCCTGTGAGAGTATAGATTTCTTCACCCGTTTCTAAATCTCGAACTTTAACGGTGTAATCGTCACTACCGATAGCAACCACTTTACCGTCTGGGCTAATTGCGACTGACTTAATCCCATTAAACCAGCCAAAATTTTTCATCAAGACGCGGATTTGTTGACCCGTGTCTAGCTGCCAGAGCCTGAGAGTTTGGTCATCACTCGCACTTGCGAGTATCTGTTCGGTAGGGCTGATGGCAATCGCATTCACCTTACCCGTATGCCCTTTTAGGGTTTGAACACATTCCCAGTGAGGCGATCGCACAATTGACGCAGAATGGGATACTGTATCTGGAGTGGTCAGTTCTATCAATAAATCCTCGATCGATTGACCAATCTCGCTGATATTTTCACCAATCTCCCGGATTCCTTCTTCAGCTTCGCGCCCCAAAACCTGTAGTGAAACAGGCTGGGTTACTAAAGTTTTAGGTTCGGCGGCATCTTGATGTTCGGCTAGCTGATGCGAGTTTTGCACTTCTCCAATTTGGGTAATTGTATCCTGGAGTCGGGCGATCGCATCTGTTAATTGCTCAATTTGCTGCCGTCGTTGGTGATTGACTTGCTGGGAGTTTGCTTTAAGATGCGTTAATTCATGGTCAATCGGTTCAAGGCGTTGATGCAATTGCGCGATTTTGTGTTCGTGAGTATTAACGTGTGGTGTTAAGCTTTCCAGTTGAGTTAGGCGTTGGTTAGTGAGTTCAATCATTTCGCGGACTCGTGTCAGAGTCGCTTCGTGGTGTTGCTTGCCAGATGCCTTTAGTTGCTCAATTTGCTGTGCCGTGCGATTGTCGAGTTGAATCAATTGCTGGTTGAGTGGTTCAATGAGGGCGTTAACTCGCGCTAGAGTCACGTCCTGGTGTTGCTTACTCGATGCCTTGAGTTGTTCGATTTCTTGTTGGGTGTGACTGTCGAGTTGCGTCAATTGTTGCTTGAGTGGTTCAATGAGGGCGTTAACTCGCGCTAAAGTCACGTCCTGGTGTTGCTTACTCGATGCCTTGAGTTGTTCGATTTCTTGTTGGGTGTGACTGTCGAGTTGCGTCAGTTGTTGGTTGAGTGGGCTGACAAGTTCGTGAACTTTGACGAGAGTTGCTTCGTACTGTTGTTGGTTTGATACCTTGAATTGCTCGATTTGCTCTCCTAGACGAGTATCGAGTTGCGTTAGTTGGTGATGGAGTGGATTAATGAAGTCGTGAACTTTGGCAAGAGTCGCTTCGTGTTGTTGGTGGTTGGACTCTTTGAATTGTTCAAATTGGTGCTTGGTTTGGGTATCGAGTTGAGTGAACTGCTGGTTAATCGGTTCTAGGTTTTCATGCACCTGAGCGATCGCAGCATCGCTATACTGTCGGTTAAGCTGATTGATCCGCTGTCGGTTGGCTGTATTCAACCCCAATGTTATAGTCAAAGGAGCTGCGGCATAGACCACTTGCTGGGTTGCTGCTGCTGCAACAGTTCCCAGTGCTGAACCAGCGATAAAAACATATTCGGTAATCTCTAGCCAGTGGCGTTTGGTCATGGCTTATATTGATTGACGTTGTGCGCTAATCTCATCTTCTAACAAACTGGCACAAGCGTATGTTTTGGGGGAACTTGACTTTTTTTGACTCCTAACACCTGACTTCTGATACAGGATTAGGGTAGTGCTAGTGATAGAGCTTGATTTATATTTAAGTCCCGCTAATAAAGGCGCACGTCTGTCTGTGCGCCCTTACGGAGTTAGGATCACTCATTGTTCACAACAAGCATCCCCATCAAAAATGAATGAGTAACTACAAAAAATTGGGTTGATGGCGAATCAAGTTGAGAAATTCCTCACGAGTTTTTGGGTCTTCCTGAAAAACACCCACCATAGCACTAGTGACAGTCCAAGAACCGGGTTTTTGAACACCCCGCATCACCATACACATATGGGTTGCTTCCATCACCACAGCCACACCCTGCGGTTCTAAGATGGTTTGGATGGCTTCGGCAATTTGGCGAGTTAGGCGTTCTTGTACTTGCAGCCGCCGCCCATACATTTCTACCACACGTGCTAGCTTGCTAAGTCCCACCACTTTTTGATTGGGGATATAGGCAACATGGGCTTTGCCCATAAAGGGCAGCATATGGTGTTCGCAAAGGCTGAAAAAATTAATATCCCGAACCAGAACCATCTCGTTATGACCTTCATCAAAGATGGCTCCGTTCACCAATTCTTCTAGGGATTGATTGTAACCCCCAGTTAGAAATTGTAGTGCCTCCGCTACTCGCTTCGGAGTCTTGAGGAGTCCCTCCCGTTCTGGATCTTCGCCAACGCCTAACAGTAGCGTCCGTACAGCGCCCATCATTTCGTCGTTCAAGTCTTCCGAGGGCGCTTGTAAATTCGGTTCCTGACCGTTCTGAGTATTGCGGTCGGGTCGAGTCTCAACGCCACCCTTGGTTTTTTTGCCACTGGCAGTTGACACTATGTCAGAGCGATTGAAACCATTGGAAGAAGCAATAGTCATAATTGAGTTTGATAAAAATCCTTAACAAAAATGAACGAAAATCAGCGTGAGTGTAGCTAACTAGTCCTTCTACAAAGCCCCAGCACTGGGCATTAGAGTTACTGACTCAATCACTGCTTGGTCTGGCACCAAAGCTGTGTGCAAAATTGACTGAGCAACAATTTCTGGAGTTAACATTGCAGACCGATTGAAGTCAGCTTTAACAGTGTCCGTATCCCATATTGGAGTATTAACGGTACCAGGACAAATCGTAATGACCCGAATGCCATGGGAGCGTTCTTCAGCCGCTAAGGTTTTCGACAGGGCAATCACACCCGCTTTGCTGACACTGTAAGCGCCCCAACCGGGAAAAGGTTGCTGACCGGCGATGGACGCAACATTGATGATAGTCCCCCGTCCCTGCTGGCGCATGGCAGGTAAAATTCCCTGAATGCACTGAAAAACACTGGTAAGATTCAGTTCAATCACCTGCTGCCAGTCGGATAGGGACGTCTCCATCACCGAGCCGGTATAACCCATCCCCGCGTTGTTAATCAAAATGTCAATGGGAGCAAACTCTGCTGCGATCGCTTCCATTCCAGCTTTAACCTGATCTACTTTTGCCAGATCCAGGGCAAAAGCCTTGGCTTTCACCCCAATTTCTCTGGCAGCAGCAGCTACTGTCTCTAACTTGTCTTGGGAACGGCTAACTAAGGCAACATCAATTCCTGCCTTGGCAAACGCCAAAGCCGTTGCTTTGCCAATACCACTACTAGCCCCCGTAATTAGGACACGTTGTTCAATGGGAGAAGTCATGAAATGTTCCAGTACTCTCTAACTAGATGCTCTGATAGCATCCTGTATACTTGCTTAACGTTTTCTGAGAAGCTGGTTATGTTCAATTCGTCACTCCTGTCACTCTTGATTGCAGTTGAGCAAACAGACGGCTTTACGCAGACGAATCGAAAACGATAAGCTGTCCCCAAGCTTCGTGGTAACACAGAATCGATTTCTATGGGACACTCACTCCCTAAAGGTAGGGTTAGTTAACAACAGGCTAACGTCCTGAAATTAACAGTATATAAATAATTGTTACATATTAATTATATCACTTGGGTTTGACGGACTAAATAAGTCTGCTCTAACTCGCCAACCCCTGCAAGCCCCTTCAGGCAGAAAGCTCGGTAAAAACGCCAATATTGCGGAACTTCTGATAGCGTAAATCCCGGCGCTCTTTGCTGCTTAACGGAGTTAGAGTTTCTAAGTGCTCTAACAGGGCTTTCTTGAGAGTTGCAGCCGCAACCAGAGGGTCAGAGTGAGTACCACCAACGGGTTCGGGTAAAATTTCGTCAATAATCCCCAACTCGCTCAGATCAGGTGCTGTCATCTTCAAGGCGGCGGCGGCTTGTTGAGCTTTGCTAGCATCTCGCCAGAGGATAGCTGCACAAGCTTCAGGGGGTGCAACTGAATAAATAGCGTGTTCAAACATCAAGATGCGATCGCCCACACCAATCCCCAACGCCCCACCCGAACCGCCTTCACCGATAATGGTACAGATAATCGGCACATCAAACTTAAACATCTCGCGGAGATTGTAAGCGATCGCTTCTCCTTGACCCAACTTTTCTGCTTCGACACCTGGATAGGCGGCTGGTGTATCGATAAACGACAAAATCGGCATTCCAAAGCGATCGGCGTGTTCCATCAACCGGATCGCCTTCCGATAGCCGCCAGGAGATGCCATCCCAAAGTTTCGCGCCACATTATCCTTCGTATCCCGACCCTTTTGATGACCCAACATCAAAACGGGACGCCCAGCGAAACGCCCGACACCACCAACTATCGCCGGATCGTCATACCCGCCGCGATCGCCGTGCAGCTCAATCCATTCATCGCTCATCGCCTGAATGTAATCCAGAGTACTGGGACGTTTGGGATGACGCGCCAACTGTAGCCGCTGTGCCGGGGATAAACTACTGAAAATCTCCTCACGCAGTTGCACTGCTCGTTCCTCCAACTGACGAATTTTGTCGGAGACATCGACGTTGTTTTCCTGAGCGAGTTCTCTAATTTGGTTAATTCGCGCTTCTAATTCATGGAGTGGCTTTTCAAAATCAAGGAGAAAAACTCTATGGTCTGGGCTTGGCATAATTATCGGTCATTAATTATTGAACTATCTTCTAATGAATAAAGCACTGAGCGGTTCAAATGTTAATACTGTTGGGAATCAATGATGGCATCAGGTAAATATGTTGAGTCCGTCGAGTCGGGTGAAGATAGGGTTGTCGGCTCCTGGCTGCTGATAAAGTTGAATCGCGACAGGCACTAGCACGCCTCGATCAGCAAAGCCTGTAGACTCTCAATAGTATAGAGCCAGTGGTGCAGTGATAAATTTCTGCCAATGTTTATAGCTGCCTAGGGTAATCCCCTCCAGCATGGCATAATCTGCCACATAAAGCCTACCGTCCTGGGCTGCACTGTGAAGAGTTTGTTCCGTGGTCATTAGTTAAACATCCGTTACATCCGTTATCAAATCCGCTGCCACATTAATTACGAGTTCCTGAGTACTACTATGTTTACCCCATCCTCTACAAAGTTTTCTTCTCGGGAAAATTTAGGATGAATTCGCACAATATAAAAACATTTTTCTGGAGTGGGCGCTGTAGCTTTTTTCGGTTCAACAATGGGATACCAGTCTAGGGGAAAACATTCTCGACTATATAAGCTAAAATAAATATCATGGGTTTTTAATAGGGTTTCCTCTAGCTGGAATTCTAAAGATTCTCCCGCAATTAAGGCTCCATAATAAAACTTGGTTTCAGGATTAGGAACGGGTAAGAAAACATTTTTTACAAAGGATTGCGGCAACCAACCTTTGAAGCGTAATAAGGGAAACACGTAATAGTTCAAACAGACGTGAATAAAATTTTTCCGTTGGATTAGAGTGTGGTAAAATTTATTAATATCTGGAGGAGCGGGAATAGTTTGAGGCTCCACTATTTTCACGCCATCGACCTTAACTGTGGGAAATTCCACGGTTTCTGACCAGTGATAGTATCTCAAACCCAACAAGTATTTTCCTGGCTGAAGTTTAATCGTTTCCCAGGAAGTGGATGGGGAAATAGTCAGGGAGCTGATGCTCGTAATGGTTTTAAAGTTAGGCGGTGTGTAAATGACTACCGTCCAGGATGGGGCTGATTTATGAGCGGCTTGAATATCTAAACTAATCGATTCTTTGACTTCTAGTGGTCCGACAATTGCCACGATTGCGTGCAAGTTCCAACGCGCTCGACTCATTGCCCAAAGTAGCTTGATGGGCTTGGCTAAAAAATCTGCGGAGACAAGCTGCCATTGTGGAGTTTGTTGCGGATTTGATGATAGATAAAAGCTGCTTAGACTTTGCATCACAAATCGCAGTAATCGAGAAAATAATAATGATAAAACGGCTAGGGGGATTTCCCATAGTATTTCAAAAAAAGAATTCACTCCCTTGAGTACCGCCATATCTGAACTCCTTACTTTGTTATCGAGTTGGTTTTATTTTTTGTTAGCATTGGCATTATATTTTTTAACGCAGAGGAACGCGGAGGGAATTCATCATTTCCTTAACGCTGCTTCGGCAATAATTTTGCTTACAGCATCGGGTGCATCAATATGAAGATGGTGTCCACCGGGTAGAGTGATGCGCCTTGCGTGGGGCATTGACTCCTGTTGTAGTGCTAAATCTTCGGGTTTATTGAAGTTGCTGATATCTCCATAGATTAAGGTAATTGGTGCCTGAATCTGACTTAGGATCTGACGGTAGCGATCGCGGTTGAAAACTGTACCGCCTAAACCAATACCTGTGCGGATTTGTAGGCGAGAGTCCCAACGCCAGCGCACACCGCCCTCAACCGGTTCGGTCAGTCTGTGAGCCGTTTTTAACGCTGACTCTTCGGACATAGAAGGAAGAGCTTGACACAAACGGTCAGCCGCCGTTTTTAGGTCAGCTAAGATGGGGTGTTGTGGTGGGGATGCCAGGTAATTGAGATGAGTGGTTAACTGATTAAGGGTTTCAGTATTATTTTCTGCCGCTGGCAGTACTGTCTCCACTAAGACTAACGAACCCACCTGTTCAGGTCGGATGCTGGCAAAGGTTGCCGCGATCGCCGATCCTAGAGAATGTCCTACTAATGTAAAGGGTTTATCCGTCAGTTTTCGGGCGATCGCATCCGCATCTCCTAGATAATCAAGGAGTTGGTAAGACCCCCCCATGCCCACATGGTCAGAACGTCCATGTCCACGTTGGTCGGGAGCAACCACTCGATACCCCCGTGCCGCTAGGGGACGGGCAATATCATCCCATGCTGCACCATGCTCTAGAATACCGTGCAGGCAGAAAATTAGTGGTCTGTCCTCTGGTCCCCAACTGCACAGGCATAGTCGCAGTCCTCGTACTTCTAAGTAGGATTCCTGCATGGGGTAGGTAATGGTGGCAGCGGATTGGGTAACGGATGTAACGGATGATAATTTATCAATTGCCGTCTCTGTGGGGAGTTCGTAGGCTAATTCAATAGCAATCTGCTTTGCCGAGTCTCCTAGGGGTTGTGGTAGTTTGATGGTTCGCCAAATATCTGCGAGAGCGGACTCTATTTTGTTATGTTTGAGGAAATTCGGATCGTTAATGGGTAGGGACTCCGGATGAACGCCATCAGTCATCCGCTTGCCTTCATAAGGCTGTAAAATGGCTTCATCAAAGGGAACTTCTAGAAACTCACACAAGCTACTCATCACTGTAGCCGGATCACTAACCAGTTCCTCATACCGCACTTGATGATAACGGGATGGCTCGATCTGCTGACCGAATTCTAGGATATTGCGATTAATTGTTACCCAAATCTGCTCCGCTACAAAATGGGGGTCTAACTCTTCAATGCCTAGAATTTTATCAATCCGATTGCGGACAAAGGATTCGATTACGGCATAGGGATGACGCACGAGATGGATGTATTTCGCCCCGGCAAATAACTCCTCCGAGCGTTGCAGGGTTTGCATACTGGCAGCGTAACTGGGAGATTTATCAACTAATAGGCGTTCCCCGGCTAACTCTTGCAGCCTGCCATAAACCTGCTGAATGGAGATATTCTGCTGTGTTAACTCATCCACTAGCTTCTTACTCCCCTTCCCATCAATATCCATCAACTCCATAAACGCCCGTTGGAGTCCTTCTCCTAGGTAACTGAGTCCTAACTCCTCACTCCACTCCGCCATGCCTTCAAAGGGTAACAAGTGCAACTCTGGCGGGGAGAATAATCCTGGATGACCGGCTAACATAACCCTGAGTAAGGTGGAACCCGCTCTGGGAGTGGAGAAGACAAAGGCGATCGCACTGTTGCGTTGAGTCGGCTTAGTATAGGTTCGCACCGTTTGGCGATCGCCCCATGCCCACATCTCTATATCTTGGGCAGGAATAGGTTTTACAGATAGTGTCCCTTGATTTTTTCCGTGTGCCCGTTCTACTTCATTGCTGAGGTATTCAGCCAGTGATGCAATCTGAGGGCGTTCGTAAAATTCCCTAGGATACAAGGTGAGTTGTAAGTCTCGCTTGCAGGCATTGAGGATTTCCACGACCATGAGGGAATCCATGCCCAGATCCATCACATTGCGATCGCACGGCACGTCCCCATCTATCCCCAGCGCTTTAGCCACCTGCTGTTGAAGGTAATTCCTCACAAAGTCCTGCCGTTGGGTGAGTGGCAATGCTAAGAGTTGCTCCAGAATCAGGGACGTTGATTCTACCGCATCCTGCGGCTCCAACTCCCGTGCCACCTCATGGAGAAATGTTTCCTGAATTGCTAGTTGTTGAACAAATAGTCCCCAATCAATCGGCATCACACCCACCTGAACGGCAGGCTGCTGCATAAGCTGCTCCAGTGCCTGGATTCCCTGTTCCCAGGCAATCGTATCGACACCTTGCAACATCAGCCGTTTCCCGACATCCGGTTTAGCAGCGGCTCCCACTTCAGCCCAAGCTCCCCAATTAATCGTTAATGCGGGTAATCCCTGCTGTTGGCGGTGATGCGCCAAGGTATCTAAAAAGCGGTTGGCAGCGGCGTGGTTGCCTTGTCCGGGAGGATTGAGGAGGGCGGCGGCGGAGGAAAAGAGAATAAAAAAGTCTAGGGGTATTTCCTGGGTAAGGCTGTGTAAATTCCAAGCACCCTGAACTTTTGGGGTTAAGACGTTGACAAATTGCTGCCAATCTTGGTGAAGTAAGACACCATCATCCAAAATACCTGCGCCGTGGATAACGCCACGCAGGGGAGGTAAGGATTCGCTAATGTCTTTCAGGCATCGGGCAACTTGCGCTACTTGGGAGACATCAACCTGCTGAACGACCACTTTAGCACCGGAGCGTTCTAGCGATCGCACGGCTTCGGTAGCCCCAGGTGATGGATGAGAGCGCCCCACCAAAACTATAGACTTTGCCCCACGCTGAACCATCCATTGAGCCACTTTTAACCCCAGTCCACCCAAACCGCCGGTGATTAAGTAAGTGCCATCATCCCGCAGGTTTAATGGTGCTGGTGAAGCCTGTTCTTGGCTACGAACTAGGCGAGGCACATAACGATGATGGGAACGTAGGGCAACTTGCTTTTCTCCATCCGGTTGCCAAATTTGAGTTAACAGCCTTAGGGCTTGCTCCTGGGTATCACCCCCATCTAAATCCACCAGTCCACCCCACAGTTCCGGGTGTTCCTGTGCCGCCACACCACCGAGTCCCCATAGGGGAGATTGTGCCACGGCTAAGGGTGACGGTTCTAAGCCAATGGGCTGAGTTCCTTGGGTGACTAACCACAGGCGCGGGGGTTGGGGGAATTCTGATTTAACCAGAGCCTGGAGTAGATGCAAGGCGCTGCGACAGCCTAGAACTAATGCCTGTTCTAGGGCTGTGGGGGATGTCCCATCTAAACTCCACAAATGCACGACACCACGACAGGGGAGTTCGGCGGTGAACACCTCCGCTAATACCTGTTGAAACTCCCTGGGTTGGGAGGGGTTGAGCTGATAATCTCCCGTCTCTAATTGCTGATAAGCTGTACCAGGAAACACTAAAATACAGTGATCGCCTTGTTTTTTGAGTTGAGTGGCTAACTGGCTGCCAACGCCCCCTCGATCTGCGAAAATTAACCAGCTACTGGCAGGTTGGGGAGGTAAAACGACTTCTTTTGGTAATCCCTGAAGCTGAGAACCGCGTGCCAGAATAATCCCTTGTCCCGTCAAAGCTTCGCTAATCTCACCTGCTGAGATTGTCCTGGCTTCCTGAAAGCCCAACTGCTCTAGGAAATTTTGCCATTGCTGGGAACTTAACAGGGGATGGGACTTCCGTAAGTCGGTATCCGTAAACCTCCACCAGCCCTCGGTTAACCCGAAAATCAAATCCATCCACCGTTGCGGCTGGGTTCCTTCGAGCAAGACTAACAATCCTGCTGGAGCCAATAGCTGTTGGACGTGGTTCAAGGTTTGGCGCAGGTTGGCAGTGGCGTGCAGCACGTTTGCCGCTATTACCATATCAAACTGATGAGCGGCAAATCCCTGTGTACTCGGGTTTTGCTCGATATCTAGAAGCTGGTATTGGATAAAGGGATAATCCTGAAACTTCTGTTGAGCTTTCGCGGTGAACAGGCTGGATAAGTCAGTAAAGACGTATTCTGTGCGATTGGCTGGCAGCTTGGGCAATAGATAAGAGGTTAAACCGCCAGTTCCTGCCCCAATTTCCAAGATGCGGATGGGGCGGTTTTGGGGTAATTTAGCTGTAGCTTGGGCGATCGCGTCTTGCACGAGGGTGTTGATCACCTGGGCTACGGGCGAGTCCTGATACAACCGCTCCACCGATGTCAAGGAGCCTTGGGGAAATAGCAGTTCCAGGGGGTCGCATTTCCCCTGCAAAACCGCCGCTAACTGTTGTCCGCAGCGTCCTAGGAGGGTCAGTTCGGTTTCAAATGCTGGATAGTGGCTTAAGAGGGTTTGTCGGATCTGTTCTGGATCATCCATCTGAGGGAGTTGGCAAACGTCCCACTCGCCGCCGACTTGCTTGAGTATGCCTTCCTCTTGCAGCATCTGAAGCATCCGTTGCAGAAGGCAGTGATGTTGCTTGACAATTTCAAGATTTTGTGATAGTTCTCTGAGAGAAATACGTCCAGACTGAGGTTGCCAACCGAGTTGAGCCAAGGCATTTAGAACATAAGCGGTACTTAACCGATCGAGTTGGGTTGCAAGGGGCTGATAGCGCTGCAATTGGTGTTGCTGGTTCAGCCGTGCTACTTGAGGTTGTATGTCTGCTGCAATTTGCTGGGGTGTGGGGATATAATCGGCTGGTTGAGAGGGTAATGCCCGATCTAAGCGGGTTTTGGGTCGCCATGCCACTTGGTAAAACCAATCGGTTAAGGATTCTGACAGAGGGAAATCACTCCCCAGTATCTCTGCTCCCTGGCTCCCTGGCACTGTGACTCCCTCTACCCAATAGCGCGATCGCTGGAAGGGATAGGTTGGTAAAGGGATGCGGTGACGGGGATAGGGTTGGTCAAATGCTGTCCAGTTCACGGATACGCCTTGGACATAGAGCGTACCTAAACTTTCTAGAAGTTGTTGCCAGTCCTCTTGCCCTTTCCGTAGGGAAGGCAACCAAACCCCTGTATTTTCTGGTAAACAGCGTCTGCCCATGCCTAACAGGACGGGATGGGGTCCCACTTCTAGGAAAATTGGATAGCCCTGTTGCTGGAGAGTCTGCATCCCAGCCGCAAACTGCACAGGTTCTCGCAGGTGGCGACACCAGTAGCTAGCATCGGGAATTTCTCCGGGTGCTAATAATTGACCAGTTACATTTGAGATGAAGGGAATGCTAGGGGATTTAAACTCTACGCCTTGGGCTATCTTTTCAAAGGCATCCAGCATAGGTTCCATCAGGGAAGAGTGGAAGGCGTGGGATACCTGTAAGGGTTTGGCGACAATATCCTCTGATGCTAGTTGTGCGAGTACGGTTTGGACTGCCTCACTGAGTCCTGAAATCACCGTATTTTCTGCCCCATTAATCGCCGCGATCGCTAGTTTTGTTTTGTAGGGAGCGATCGCTTCTCTCACTCGTGCTTCTGGAGCAAATACGGCTGCCATCATGCCATTTTGAGGCAGTGCCTGCATCAGCCGTCCCCGTGCGGCAATTAGTTTGAGTCCCTCTTCTAAGCTGAAAACTCCAGCGATGCAAGCGGCAACGTATTCGCCGACACTATGACCGATGACGGCATCGGGTTTAATTCCCCAAGATTGCCAGAGTTGAGCTAAGGCGTATTCTAGGGCAAAGAGCGCGGGTTGGGTATAGGCGGTTTTGTGGAGTAGGAGGTTGCTGTTGGACTCTGGGTAGAGGACTGAGAGTAGGGAGTGGTTGAGAACCGGACTGAGCAGTTCATCGCATTGCTTCAGGACTTCTCGGAAGAGAGGTTGATTTTCATAAAGTTGGCGTCCCATTTGGGGGTATTGAGAGCCTTGTCCTGTGAAGAGAAATGTGACCTTTTGGCGTTTTTTACGCTGTCCCTGTTGTACTGGAGACTCCTTACCAGCGACGAAGGCAGTAAGGTGTTCTTGAAGTTGCTGAGTAGATGCGGCGGTAACGGCTAAACTGTGAGGGAATTGCGATCGCCCTGTATTGGCAGTAAAACAAATATCGGCTAGGGAGACTTGAGGGTTGGATGCTAAGAAGTCTGCATAGCGTCCGGCGAGTTGCCGCAATGCTTTCTCACTTTTGGTTCGTAAGGTTAGCAGATGTAGGAGGCGAGGGGGCAGGGGA
>NZ_JADEWY010000208.1 GCF_015207375.1 Coleofasciculus sp. LEGE 07092
TCCCCAGCCCCTGTAACACCCTTGTCCAGTTCAGCCACTAAGCCATCACTCGGCTGGTTGAGTAAAGTCATGCTGGTACTAATATTAATTCTCTCTGCTGGTGGCATTGGCTGGTTTGTCGGCAACTTCTGGATACAGTCTCAAAGGCAATCGGATGACGTTGATCAATTTCCCTCGGAGGAAGATTTTAAAGACCCAGTCGTCTCACCCAATGATGACACTGAACCCGATGCCTCTTCTGAGTTTTCTGCCGAAGAGCAACAGCGCAAGCAAGCATTGCGGCAGCATCGCACCAATCTGGGTATTGACTATAACGTCTACGTTAGTTTAGTTGATGAGGCGTTTTGGAACCAGTACCCCGAACGGCGGGGGCAGCAGTTAGGTGCCGGTTCAGAAGATGCGCGATTTAGAGAGGAATGGGATGCGATCGCAGACGATTTCTTAACACGCATCGAAGCCTTAGAATTGAGTCGAGCCGCACGGCAGCAGTTGGGAAGCTATAAAGAAGATGACCTGACTCGCTGGAAAAACCAAGCTAATCGCTTGCGGGTTAGCAGTCGCGCCCTGTACGACGTGGCAGACGCTAAGTTCTTTCACCACTTCCCTAAACAACAAGGTGAAGATTTTCTCAATCAGCCAATCGGTCAAGTCTGGCAAGGCATTGTCGGCGACACGGTGAAAGCCTTACAATCGAGACGCGCCCTAGATCGCATTGTCTTCGCTCCAGAAACCACAGGCAAACTAATCAACGGCACCCTGCAACCGGGAGGCGGTCAAATCTTTACAGCCGAACTTATATCAGGTCAGCTCATGAATGTCAAGCTGTCTCCTGATGAGGATATCTTATTCTCCATCTACAGTCCCACAGGTCAGGTTGCCCTACTCGAAGACTCCCGCGATCGGGCTTGGTCTGGAGAACTGCCCGAATCAGGGGTTTACGAGTTTGTCATAGTGTCCCAACTCTCCGAACCGATTGATTACCAACTCGACCTCACCGTTGAAGATGAGCCATCCTCCGAACCCCTACCAGAAGAAGATGGGATTGAGTAGAGCAATCTCTGTGAAAGGGTGACAAGCAGCTCACAAGTCTGATACCCACTTGCCCTCAAAAACATATCTGAGTTAAATCAAATTCAGGCACTGACGTTTGGCTGCCAATGCCGCTTTTACGTTTTCATACTCTGTTTCCATTTCAGAAAAAAGGGCGGTTGCTATCGTGAGAGGACTCTCTTGCTCATTCGCAGAATTTTCCTCAAAATTGAGCTTTTCCAGTGTCTGGCACAATTGAGACAGACGGATAGCACTGAGGGTGGCGCTCGTTGACTTGAGGCTGTGAGCTGATTGCTGTAATATTGCTACGTCCTCTGGAGCGATCGCTCTACTCTGAAGCGAGGCTAAGGCATTGCCCATCGCTTGCAAGTGTTTGGGCGATTCCCCAAGATAACTGTTAATCACTTCTACCAAAACGTCGTTTTGATTCACCATGTCCTGTAATGCTTGAAACGCAGTCGGATCGAGAGGTGAGGTTGGGGAAGAGTCCGTGGTTGGTTCTTGAGCAACCAGATGGGCATTTAACTTTTCCTGAGAGGCGTTCAAGGCGCGAACCAATTCCTCGGGGCGAATGGGTTTGCTGATATAGTCATCCATGCCTGCCTGCAAGCAAATTTCTCGATCGCCTCGCATGGCATTCGCCGTCATTGCTACAATCTGAGGACGCTGGTCTGATGACCATTCCTGACAGATACGTCGTGCTGCCGTCAATCCATCCATTTCCGGCATCTGCACGTCCATCAACACCACATCATAAGACTGGCGACGCAGGGCTTCCAACACTTCCAAACCATTACCCGCCACATCTGCCCGATAACCCATTCGCCGCAATAGATGTAGTCCGACCTGCTGGTTGACCACATTATCTTCAGCCAGCAGAATCCGCAAGGGCATACGGGACGATAGGTAGGGGTCAATCTGCGGCGAAATTGAGCAGGCAGACCGGACTTTGATTGGTTGACCCACCACCACCTTCATCAGAACATCATAGAGCTGAGACTGTTTGATTGGCTTGCTCAAGAACGCCGCTAACTTGGCTTCAGCCATTTGGTCACGGCTTTCTGGATGCCCCATTGAGGTCAACATCACCAAGGGCATATTCTGGTAAGCTGGCAGGCGGCGGATGGCTACAGCTAAGGTCAACCCATCCATTTCCGGCATCTGCATATCCAAAATCCCTAAGTCAAAGGATTCACCATTCTGCAATAACTCCAGTGCTTCCCGACCTGACTCAACGGCATGGGTCAGCATACCCCACGATTGTCCTTGCAGGATCAAAATTTGGCGATTTGTGGCATTATCGTCCACAATCAGTAAGCGCTTGCCTTCCAACTGGCGCTGTCTGGCATCTAGATCGAGTTCCGGGTCGCTCTGACAGGCTTGAGTGACTACAGTAAAGTAAAAAATGGAACCTTGACCCGCTTTACTCTCGACCCAAATTTTTCCCCCCATCATTTCGCATAGGCGCTTACAGATGATTAAGCCCAAGCCAGTACCGCCATAGTTGCGGCTGACTGAAGAATCAACCTGACTGAACGCTTTAAACAAACGGTCTAACCGCTCGGGTGGGATGCCGATGCCGGTGTCTTTGACTGCAAACAGAATCTCGTAGTTTTGTTCTGGCTCTAATGACAGAGGATCAATAACCTTTGCTGAAATGGATATCGTAACTTCTCCAGTTTTAGTGAACTTGACAGCATTACTGAGCAGGTTCACTAAAATCTGACGTAGGCGGGTAATATCTCCCCTAATCGTGCTGGGCGTTTTGGGATCGATTAGGTAAGCCAACTCCAGCCCCTTTTCAGCCGCTCTAGAAGCGAGCAGATCCAACGATTCCTCAATACAAGTCCGCAAATTGAAGGGTTGTTCTTCTAACTCCAGCTTGCCCGATTCGATTTTAGAGAAGTCGAGGATATCATTGATAATCGTCAGAAGAGCTTCGCCACTGTTGCGAATAGTGCCGGCAAATTCCGCCTGCTGGGGTTTGAGTTCCGTGTCGAGCAACAGTCCAGTCATGCCGATTACCGCGTTCATCGGCGTGCGAATTTCATGGCTCATAGTTGCCAGAAATTCACTTTTTGCGCGGTTGGCTGCCTCGGCAGATTGTTTAGCTGTTTCTAGGGCAAGGTTCTGCTGAGTAAGTTGCTCTCCCTGGTGCTTTTCTTGTTCCAATAGCTGGGCTTGGGCAAGGGCAATGCCCACCTGATCGGCGACTGCTTCTAGCAGTTCAATTTCATCGGCACTCCAATAGCGGTAGGAGTTGCACTGATGCAAGCAGATCACGCCGTTGGGCTTTCCCTTGTAGGACGTCCGAACTGCCAGCATCGATTGTAGATCAATTTGACGGCACATGGATTCGGCGGCTTGCAGGAGTGGGTCACTGTAAACATCACTGGAGACGATCGCGCGATCGCCTGCCAATACTTGCTGGATATGGGGATTGTCTAAGACGGGAATCGCTAAACCGAGAATGGAGGAGTAATCCGGTTCTAAGTATTCCGCGACAAAGGGTATCTGGGGAGTTGGAGCCGCAACATAGGTGTGAATGACGCAACGATTGACTCGAAATGCCCGACCGATTTGAGTGGCAGTGGTTTGAAAAATTTGCTTGGCATCGAGACTCTGGCGGATTTCTTGGGTGATTTGTCGCAGGAGTAACGACCGTTGAAGCTGCTGTTGCAGGGCGGCTTCTGCCTGCTTGCGCTCGGTGAGTTCTGCGGAGAGGTTTTGATAGAGTTCTGATTGCTGGACGGCAATGGCGACTTGAATTGCCAATTGCTCTAGCAACTCTGTTTCTAAGGACTGCCACTGTCGGGGACTGTGACAATGATGAGCAATGAGCAGTCCCCACAGCTTTTTTCCTTGGAGAATGGGAACCACCAGGTTCGCCCTAACCTGCAACTGAGCTAAAAAATCCAAATAGCACTGCTGGAGTTCGGCGGTATTAATATCATCGATAGTGTGAATCCGACCCTGCTGGTACAACTGGACAGAGGCTTCTCCAAAACAGGGGTCGTGAATGGTCATTCCCAAAACTGATAACTGCTCTGAACCCACTGACTCTACGGCAACAATCCCACTCCAGTCCGGATTGAAGCGGTAAATTAACACCCTGTCTGTGGCAAGAACCTGCCGTACTTCCGTGACGGTGGTGTTGAGAATCTCTTCAAGTTCTAGGGATTGGCGAATTTTCAGCGCGATCGCTCCAATTAATCGTTCCCGTTCGGCTTGCTGTCGCAATGCCACTTCTGCTTGTTTGCGTTCTGCCAGTTCTGTCGAAAGTTGCTGGTACAGTTCCGATTGCTGAATGGCGATCGCTACTTGGGTGGCTAAGGATGCCAGTAAATCGACCTCTACCTGCTGCCACTGTTTGGGACTGCGACAGTGATGGGCAATCAACAAGCCCCACAGTTTTTGTCCCTGAAGAATGGGGACGACGAGGTTAGCCCTGACTTGAAGTTGAGCCAAGAAGTCTAAATAGCACTGCGGCAAACCCGCCGTTTGGATATCTTCTAAGGCGTGAATGCGACCTTGCTGATACAACTGAGCAGAGGTTTTTCCGAAGCAGGGATCGTGGACGGTGGTTCCCCAAACCGATAATACATCAGCACCAACGGACTCTACGACAACTACGCCACTCCAGTCCGGATTGAAGCGGTAAATCAAAACGCGATCTGTGGCTAGGAACTGCCGCACTTCCGTGACGGTGGTATTAAGAATTTCTTCTAGCTCTAAGGACTGGTGAATTCGCAGAGCGATCGCTCTAATTAATCGTTCCCGTTCGGCTTGCTGCTGTAGTACGGCTTCTGAGAGCTTGCGCTCTGTAATATCTTCAAGGGTGCCAAGGATTCCTACCACATTTCCCCTCGCATCATGTAGGGGGATTCTGTTCGTCTCGATCCAGGCAAGTTTGCCCTCGGTTTGGAGTTGCGGCTCAACGACGCGATACTCTGGCTCGTTGGATTCCATCACCCGGCGATCGCATTGTCGAAATCGTTCTGATTCTTCCTGCCTCCAAACCAAATCATCATCTGTCTTGCCGACGATACGATCTGGCGAACTCATACCAAAGAGATTAGCAAAGTAACGGTTGCAGCCTAAATAAATGGAATTACGGTCTTTCCAAAAGATTGCCTGAGGCAGGTTATCGATCGCTAATTGCAACAGTTTTTGGGACGGTAGAAGCACTTCTTTGGCGCTGATTAGTTCGGGTGGCGCTGTTCTATCTGCTCGGGAATCACTGCTCTCAATGGACTTTTTTGAAAGACTCGGGGTTTGGGAATTGGGCAGAAGAGGAGGTAAAAACGGCACAATATCATGGGACAGAGTGGTATCGTCCAAGTCTTCAGCATCAGCAGCCTCTTCTATTTCCCCCATTTCCGTTGCCAACCTGTTAATTAACCGCAGGCGTGTTTGGCTTTCTTGGAGTACAGCTTCGAGTTGCTGATACGCAGCCGTTTTATTCTGAAGTTGTGCTTGAACGGCGCTGAGTTCTTCTCCCTGTTCCCCAACCCTTTGCTGCAATTCTTCAATTAGGTCTAGTATTGCCATGGGGTTAAAGGCTTTGAGTACGTCCATTGGGTTCAGAACGCCCACCAAGTTTCCTGACGTTTCACAAACTCCAAAGGGCTGTCCCTGACTCGATTGCCGCATCTGTTCGAGAGTACTCCAAAGGGAATCTTCTGGACTAACACTCATCAAGGGCGTTCCTATCATCATGCGTGCTTGGGTTTTTGATAAGTCAAGCCCAAAAAGTGATAGCTCGCAGTACCGCACTAACTCTATTTCTGTAACTAGCCCCAGTGGGACTGAATCTCCTGAAAGTTGATGTCCCTCCTCTGTCATCAAAACTACGCTACTCACACGCTCTTGCCGCATCCGTTGAGCCAGATCCAAGATAGAGGTAGTCACGGGGATGGGAAGTAGTGAAGTAGTCATCACTGCTGATACAGGTTGCAACTTCAGACAATTGAGGGGTGGCAGTTGCCGACAAATGTGATCGGCTGTTATCATTCCTACCAATTGACCGTTTGGATCGACAACGGGTAAGTGGCGAATCTGATGGTGAGTCAGAAGGGATAGGGCAGCAAAGAAATTGCCCGCCTCAGAGCGGGTTAGGGTGACGGGCGATCGCACCATGAACTCAGCAATGGCAGTTTCTGCTAAATTCACCCCTTCCAGCATTAAGCCAATGAGCTCTTGTGCGGTAACGATCCCCATCAAAGATGAGCCTTCTACCACGAAGACAGACGTTACTGGTTGGGGTGGTGTCAGATTGTTGGGGGTTTCGTTACCTGCAAAAGAATTTAATCGGCGATGGGATAGGGCAGATTGCTGCAATCTTTGACCCATCAACGCTACTACCTCCACCAAAGGGGTGTTAGGAGTCACCGTTAGGGGATGAGTATCGATTAAATCCTCTAGGGCAGGCAAAACAATGGGATGAGTATCAGGCTGCATAGTGATTGGGTTGGGAGCAGGCTATGGCTAGATGCAGATCCCCCTTCTTTACAGTCTAAGATTCTTTAAGGCATCGTGCCTTTCTGATCGCTCTAAAAATAACTTCACTGTTCTCTATAGGGTTTCTCTATCTGGTAAGATACAACACCCTGGAGTTTAGGGAGTAGGGAGTAGGGAGTAGGGAGTAGGGAGTGGGGAGTGGGGGAAGAGACAAGGGGACAAGGAGACAAGGAGATTTTTGAGGTGTTACTCATCTCCTCTGCACCTCTGCCCCCCTGCACCTCTGCACCTCTGCACCTCTGCAC
>NZ_JADEWY010000209.1 GCF_015207375.1 Coleofasciculus sp. LEGE 07092
CACCCCACACCCCACACCTCAAACCTCACACCTGACAGTAAGCGATCAACTATCATCTATCTAACTAATTTCGAGCGGTAGCCCCTAGACTTAAGTCAGAACTGAATGTAGGACTGGATAGGAGGGCTTGCCTTGACCGAAAACCAAATTTCCCTCCAGGCGGTATCCCGCAATGAACTGCGGGAGTTGGTTCGTACCCAACTGCAACTATTGCTGGAGCAAGGAAACCTTCAAGGAGCAAAAGCGCTACTTGTCCCCGTACAACCGGTGGACATTGCCGAAGCCATTGAAGGTTTACCAGAAGCAATGCAAGTGATTGCGTTTCGCTTGCTTTCTAAAGCTGAGGCGATTGAGGTCTATGAGTATCTTGACTCTAGCGTCCAGCAAGCGCTAATCGAGGAATTCAAACGTCAGGAAGTACTTGACATCGTTGACAAAATGTCACCAGACGATCGGGTTCGCTTATTTGATGAGTTACCGGCTAAAGTCGTCCGGCGTTTGCTCGAACAACTGAGTCCCCAAGAACGCCAAGCTACCGCCCAGCTACTCGGTTACGAAGCCGATAGAGCCGGACGGATCATGACGCCTGAGTACATTTCCCTGCAAGAAACGTTCACGGTTGCCGAAACCTTGGAACGGATTCGCTCGTTAGCCAAGATGACGGAAACGGTTTATTACCTCTACGTCACGGATGGGGCGCGACACTTGACAGGGATTGTCTCGTTGCGGGATTTGGTGGTATCTCAGCCTGAGCAAATCCTCAGTGAGATTATGACTCGTGATGTGGTTTGCGTTCACACCGATACGGATCAAGAAGAAGTCGCTCGGTTAATTCAGCGCTACGACTTTCTGGCAGTGCCGGTGGTTGACCGGGAGCAGCGTCTAGTGGGTATCATCACGGTTGATGACGTGATTGACATCATTGAGCAAGAAACGACTGAGGACATCTATGCTTTGGGTGGTGGTGTGCAGTCAGGACGTGATAATTATTTTCAAACGAACTTACTTACAGTTGCCCGCAAGCGAGTCGTCTGGTTATTTGTCTTGCTACTTACCAATAGCGTTACGGCATCAATTATTAGTTCTCAAGAAGACATCTTGCAGCAAGTGGTAGCACTCGCGGCGTTTATTCCCCTACTCACCGGTACAGGGGGTAATGTGGGTGCTCAGTCTTCAACCGTGGTCATTCGTGGCTTGAATACGGATGAGATTCGGGATATGAAAACCTATCAGGTGATTTTGCGAGAAGCAATGGCAGGGATACTGCTGGGGACAATTTTAGGGACGGTAGCAACGGTGTGGGCTTATTTTTTAAAAGGAAACCCATTCGTTGCTTTTTCGGTGGGAGTGAGTCTGATTGCGATCGCACTTCTTGCCTCAGTTGCCGGTTCAGCCCTACCGTTTCTGTTCCGTTCACTGGGTTTAGACCCTGCCTTGATGTCAGCCCCATTCATTACGACAGCCGTTGATGTTTTAGGGGTGCTGATATATTTCAATATTGCCAGAATCGTTTTGGGGCTTTAGTTTAGGGTTCATAAAATGACAAGCATAAAGATCATGGGATGCTGAATCACCGTCTGAAAGTTGCCGAGTGGGTTTTTGTTGTTGCCTCTGTCATTGGCTGGGCTGTAGCAGCAGCGTCTAGTCAGATTATCTATGGGGCAGTGCCTTTGTCGATCGCTCTGTTGCTAAACCTGATTAATCGCTTGCGGTTTGAGCAACAAATCAAGCGGCGACTGACAGCAGCACTCGCTCAGTTGCACCGACAAATTTCTCAAGAAAACCAATCGTTCTACTCACAACAGATCCAAGATGCGATCGCATCTTTCCAAGCTAATCTGCCAGAGTATCTTGCCCAGCTCGAAGTTCCTGACTCTCAGTCCAATATTCTCAAATTCGCCCAACTCCAAGCCCAAATTAACAGCTTAGAGCAATCCCTCCGCAGTGTGGTGGACTACCTAAACAGCGCCTCGCTCCCCACTCGAGTCCAAGATTTAGAAGAGGCAATCACGAATGCAACCGCAGAGCTTGCCCGAATGCAGCGCCTGCCGTCTCTTGTCACAGAGACTCTAGATGAGAGCGCGGGACTATCAACCCATCAACTTTCAGAACTCGCTACCTCACCCTCCTTGTTCCCGGTAGTTTTTGAGTCTGTGCCGGAAGAAACACCATCAACCATTGAGCCAATTGTGCCGACTTGGAGCGAAGTACACATTTTTGAGGGACATTCAGACTGGGTGAGTGCCTTGGCAATGAGTCCCGATGGGCAAATTCTTGCGAGCGGCAGTCTTGACAAAAATATTAAATTGTGGAATTTGTCAACAAGTAATAACACTCATACTCTCTGTGGTCATGTCGAAGGAGTGCTTTGCCTCGCTATCAGTCCAGATGGGCAAATTCTTGCCAGTGGAGGCTTTGACCAAACCATTAAACTATGGCGTTTGGATAGCGGACAATTGCTATATACTCTTAAGGGTCATGAGGGTTCAGTGCGATCGCTTGCCATCACTCCAGACAGTCAGACTTTGATCAGCGCCAGTTTTGACCAAACGATCAAGCTGTGGCGTTTAGATAGCGGGCAATTTTTGCAGAACTTAGCCCAGGATGCTGGACACTTGTCAGCGATCGCATTAAGTCCAGACGGGCAAATTCTTGCCAGTGGTGGAGGTGATGGCACGATCAACCTTTGGCGGCTCGATACCCAAACTCTAGAATTAACCCTTACAGGCAACCTCAGTTCGATTTGTGCCCTTGCCATTAGCCCAGATAGTCAGATTTTACCAGCAGGGTGTACGGATGGGTATCTCAAGTTATGGCAGCTCAGTACAGCAGAACCTTTAGGAAATTTAGATTGCCAATCGGGATTAGTGATACCGAGCATTTTTAGCATTCAGGGGCAAACGTTTATTGGTAGCAGCGCCGAGGAGACGATTAAAATTTGGCAGCTAAACACAGGTGAAGTGTTAACTGTTTTAAACTATGATGCCACAAGTTCCGTGATGTCTCTTGCTATGAGCCCCAACGGTGAATGGATTGCTGGAGGCATGGAGGATGACACCATTAAGGTTTGGCGGCAAGATGAATAACTCGTTCCTCTTTGCTCTAAACCCCTAATATGAAGTATAAAGTTATTCGGTTTTAGCCGCTTCTGTTCCCAACTCCCGTCCGGACTTCGGCGAGCGCCCAAGCCTACTCCCTACTCCCTGTTCTAACCCTTCTAGTCATGCCCAACCGTCGTCGCTGGCTTTTAATCGCCGAATCTACCTCTATAGCTACCTCAGTGGTAGGAGCAGCCATCGCGGTAGTTGTCGAACAGGTTATTTACGGGTTAGCCCCCATTTCTCTATCTCTGTTGCTGAACCTACTTAACCGCCGTCAATTAGCCCAGCAGATACAGAAAAGTACCATCAATCGCGCTCAAGTTGAGCAGTTAAGGCAAACAGTTGATTCCTTGAGTGCCGAGCTTGCCCAAGTACAACAGGATGTCGGAAATCTGGCATCTAGACAGGAGTTAAGTGCTATTGTCTCAACCGTTGAAGCCCTCAACGAGCAGCAAAAAGGATTGCGGCTATCTCTAAAACCTATTCAAGTCCAACTGAATGACTTGAGTGAACAGTTTAACCACCGTCCAGAGTTAGAGCAGATTGAAAGTTTGGCAGGGATTATCATAGCTCTCAAACAGACTATTGATGAAATTAATTCCTAAGCGCGATCGCCTGTAATAGCCATCAGAGGGGCTTCAGGAGCGAACCGAGGTAGCTTTAGCAAAAGCTATCTCACCATTGTGAACGAGTGGAGGGATTGGAGCAAGCGCTCGCTCGACTACAGCAAAAGCTAGCTAGTCTTCAGCTCTGTAAACTGAAACTATCATAAACTGCTGGGCGTGTCGGGAGCGATCACATCGCTATTTTTCTGAATTAGAACGTCTTGCTCGGTAATTAAATCACTGATGTCATTAACTTCGATACCCATCCGTTGACAAGCTTGCTTGAGTTCTCGTGTGAAGGTATTGACATCCTCACCATAGCCGCAGAGTTGGGCAGCCGTTCCGGTTCCCTGCTTGGCGTTAGCTTTTGCACAATCAACTAAATCCGTGCCTTTGAGGGGAGTGGGTGAAGCCATAATGCTATATTTTTCCTATCTCTACGCAGCTTCCAGCGTAGTCAAAACCGTGTCAGAACACATCTACCAGTGGGTGTAATCTTAGCTGCCTGATTCCATACCACTAAAAAAAGTATTAAATTAGACTTGATGAACAGTAGTCAACAACACCTCACTCGAGTACAGCGAATTGATCGCATTATCGAGCAACGTCAACCTTTAGCCAAAGAAATTCAACGGGTAGAAACTCACCTGCGAGAAATTTCCGCAGCCATCCGTAATCTAGAAAATTACCGCCAACGGCTGGAAGTATCCGTTAGTGAAGTTGATGTACAAGAAAAATTAAAGACGATTAATTTATCGTCCCTTATCCAACAGCTTATTGCAGAAGCAGAAACCCTCAAGACTCTCCAGAAACGCTTCTCCCGTCCCACCCTAAATATTGGAGTTGTGGGATTGATGGGACAGGGGAAAAGTACCCTACTCAAAAGCCTGAGTGGACTCACTGATAACGAGATTCCTGCCTTAGAAGGGGGAGCCTGCACTGCTGTCCGCAGTACCATTGAAAATCGGCAAGAAAACACCCACTCCGAACCTTCTTCACGGAAAAAAACAACCCAATCTAATGGTATTCACTCTGGTTTTTACACCCTTCAAGAACAAATAGTCTTGACAAAAAAGGACTATTCTAGTCAAGCTAAAATTACCCTTCATTCAGAAGAATCTTTTTTAAGAGAAGTCATTTTCCCTTATTACGATGAACTGGGATTAACCGACAAACCTCAAAGTTTAGATGACTTTGCCCTGCAACATTTTTCTGAACAATGGTTGGAGAGTGCTAGCGATGAGGATATCTACAAGCACCTCCGCAACGACTATCATCGCCATCTCAACAAATACCGACATTTAATCAAGCAGGGCGTCCCGCAAACCCTTATAGTTGATACTAAAGAAATTGCTGATTACGTGACTCAAAAACGAGACGGAACCCAGCAAAATAATCTGACGACATTCAAACATTTAGCAGTCCGAGATGTAAAAATTATCTGTCCGTTTCAAAATCCCGATGTTGGTAAAATAGCCCTGGTTGATGTTCCCGGTTTAGGTGACTCTAAGCTAGGGGATGAAAAATTAATGCTAGAAACATTGGGTAAGGAAGTTGATGTTGTTCTTTTTATAAAGCGACCCGATCCCCAGCGCTATCAATGGCAAACTGTAGATACAGAACTTTATGATAGAGCCGCTAAAGCTCTGAATGATTTAGAGAAACGGTCATTTATGATTCTCAATTATAGCCGCAGAACGGAAAATCTTAAAGCTTGCAAAACTCTACAACAAAATATCGGTACCATTAAAGTGGTTCAGAGTGAAATTGCCGATTGTTCTGACTCTGAAGACGCTAATCGAATTTTTAACCACGTCTTGGACTACTTAACTCTCACGATTCAAGAGTTAGATCAGCGATATGCGAGTGCTTGCCAAAGCCGCCTTGAAAATCTGCATCATCAGATTAACAGCGAACTGGAAAAAGCCAGCCATGCTTTGATTTACTATTCCGGAGAATCGCGACAATTTCGGAGACTCTTCGAGCAACTTTCTCAAGACCTGATTCAAGGTTTATTAGATTTGAGAAACCAACTTAAACAACAACGTGAGGAAGTTGATCCGGACTTTGAAGCTGCTGTGAAAGATGCCTTGCAATCCTGCGAAACTGACACAGGAATTCCGAAGAATGACGAAGAAATTATAATCCGCAGTTGTGAGTTTGAATTTAAAGAATCTTACCAAGCTATCTATCGTGTTTATATTCGGGAATTAAAAATTCACTTATCACGGCACTTTTTAACTGTAGACCAAGGATTAAGAAATTCCATCGATAAAGTTAAAGGATTGGTAGCAGATGTATTAATTTCAAAAGGACGGCTAGGAAAACTGACACCCAATCGCGGCGCAGAATTTCTCAAAAATATGGCAGATTTACTGTCTGAACGAAGTAATCAACTGGAATTAGGGTTTAGAACCCTTTGGGAGTTTGAGTTTTCCTACGGCAGTGTACTCTTACACTTAATTCGCAAGCATCTGGACGAAATTCTCCAAGTTGACATCCACCCCCTTACCTCTGAACACTCTAGATTGCCTGCTGAACCTGCCAATGCCTCAGAGGTGCGGGAAAATCTAGAGAAACTTCATCAGCAAGCGGTGGTAAGTTGCCAGGAAATCTTAAACAGTTGTCTAACTTCACCGAGTCAGGCTCGATATTATATGGTACAGGAATTTATCGATTTGGTTATTTATGCGAGGGATATGAAAAAAGAGTGGGAAATTTTTCTGAGTGATGAGGATATTCGTTTCCAAGTTTGGTTGGAATTTGAAAGCTTGGAAAAACGAAAGCAAGAGCAACAGGATTGGCGCAATGCTGTCGCAAGAGTAGCAGCACTGAATCAGTTATCTGCTATGGTGTTTAGTTTATAGGGAGTGGGGAGTGGGGAGTGGGGAG
>NZ_JADEWY010000210.1 GCF_015207375.1 Coleofasciculus sp. LEGE 07092
GGTGTGGGGTGTAGGGTGTGGGGAAGATGGGGGAAGAAAAATTACTTCCTTGTTTCCTTGTCTCCTTGTCTCCCTTATCTCTTCCCCTACCTTAACCTGTACGAAAACAGTGAATCCCATGAGTGACCCAGATCAGAAAAATTGGCACCAGAAGACCGCTGTCAGGCTGCTACTGCTTTTGTTGCTGCCCCTGATTGTCGGAGGTCTTTATTTGCTGACTACACGATTAGCCGTTAGAAGACCTCGGTCTGTTCCTGTTACCCCTGAGACTTCTTTACAGTTCAGATCCCCGACTTCTTAGAGAAGTCGGGGAGTACACCTTTCACCTTTATCCTGAACATTATCATAAGATAATATGATTAAATTCCTTCAGATAATATGTAAAACTAATAAACAGAAATACAAACTTAACTCAATTACATAAATAAGGAGGCAACCGATGATAGCAGTTGCTGAGGGAGTTCAGCGTCGGTTGACGATGCAGACTATCGAAATTGCTGTAGATACAACCGCAATCCGCTCGTTGGACTGGGATCGCGATCGCTTTGATATTGAATTTGGGCTACAAAATGGCACCACCTACAATTCATTCCTGATTCGGGGTGAAAAAACTGCATTGGTGGATACGTCCCATGAAAAGTTTCGCCAACTGTATCTAGATACATTAACGGGATTAATTGACCCGACAACCCTGGATTATCTCATTGTCAGCCATACGGAACCCGATCATAGTGGCTTAGTTAAAGATATCCTGGCACTGGCTCCCCAAATTACGGTTGTGGGTTCAAAAGTGGCAATCCAGTTTCTGGAAAATTGGCTGCATCAACCCTTTCAATCGCAAATTGTGAAAAATGGCGATCGCATCGATTTAGGGAATGGACATATCATAGAAGCCGTGATTGCCCCTAACCTCCATTGGCCCGATACTATTTTCACATACGATACCAAAACGCAGATTCTCTATACCTGTGATGCGTTTGGGATGCATTATTGTGATGACCACACCTTTGATGAAGATTTAGACCTGATTGAAGAGGATTTCAAATATTACTATGACTGTTTGATGGGTCCGAATGCCCGTTCGGTACTGTCGGCACTCAAGCGGATGGGTCAGTTACCGGAAATTACCACCATTGCCACAGGTCACGGACCTTTACTGTATCACAACCTTACTGAACTAACTGGACGTTACCGCCAGTGGAGTGAGGAACAGGCGAAAGCTGAAACGACGGTGGCGGTATTTTACCTATCCGATTATGGGTATAGCGATCGCCTTTCCCAAGCGATCGCCCATGGTATCACCAAGACAGGGGTAGCCGTGGAAATGATGGATTTGCGATCGGCTGAACCCCAAGAGGTGAAAGAATTGATGAGTATTGCCTCTGGGGTAGTGATTGGTACGCCACCCACAACTGGAGATACAGCAACTACAGCGCAAACGGCAATTGGTACTCTACTCGGATCGACGAATTCTAAGCAGTCCTTTGGTGTGTTTGAGTCGGGTGATGGGGATAGCGAATCAGCGTATTTGTTGGTGAATAAGTTTCGGGATTTAGGGCTGAATCCGGGTTTTCCACCGATTTTAGTTAAAGATACGCCCACCGAACAAACCTATCACTTATGTGAAGAAGCGGGGACAGATTTGGGACAGTGGTTATCCCGCGATCGCACGATCAAGCAAATCAAAGCTTTAGATAGTGACCTGGATAAAGCGTTAGGCAGACTCAGTAGCGGACTCTATATTATTACCGCGAAAAAGGGTAATATCAGTAGCGCGATGGTAGCGTCTTGGGTAGCGCAAGCGAGTTTCCAACCCTTGGGGATATCGGTTGCGGTAGCCAAAGACCGAGCGATCGAGTCTCTGATGCATATTGGCGATCGCTTTATCCTGAATGTCCTGGAAGCGGGGAATTACCAGGGACTGATAAAGCATTTCCTGAAGCGTTTTCCTCCCGGTGCTGACCGTTTCGAGGGGGTCAAGACCTATGCCGCAAGTAATGGTTCTCCCATTCTGGCAGATGCCCTGGCTTATATGGAATGCGAAGTGAAAAGCCGGATGGATTGTGGCGATCATTGGACGATTTACGCCACGGTTTCGGCAGGTCGGGTGTCTCAAACGGATGCGCTGACGGCGGTACACCATCGTAAGGTGGGGAATCATTATTGATTGGGTAGCCATGCTCATCATCCGCCCGGAGTTCAAAGATGTTGTTGGCGAATTCCGAAAACCTAACCCCCCAGCCCCCTTCCCTAGTAGGGAAGGGGGAGATTGAAAGCCCCTCTCCTTGCAGGGGAGGGGTTTGGGGAGGGGTCAGACCCCTCATCAATTCGCCAACGGTATCTTCAAACTCCGGGCTAATACATTAAGTCCACTCAAGTGGACTGCAATCTCTGTATAGTTGACTGTCTAACTCAATTGGTTTTCTAGTCCTCTTCAGAGGACTTTCGCTATGAGCCAGGGGTTTGAACCCCTGGCTGATTGGTGCGTAGGTGTAAGAGGAGAGTTCAATTCCTACTACTTTGGCTCGTCTTGCAGCATCTCTAAGATTTGAAAGCAGAGTTTGAGTAGAAAAATCAGAAACCCTGCTTCAGGGTTCAGCCAAGTAGCAAAGCTGACGACAACAAACTCGACTATTTTTAGCCATTTCCGAGTCTTCCTAGATTTCGCTGGTTGAGCGGGTTGCGTGAAGCGAAGCTGTCCCGTGGGGAATCGCTTTTGCTTGAGTTCTTCCGCAGGCTTATTGGTGTTGGCAGTTTTCATCGTGATGATTTCCTCAGTGAACTCCCAACACTGTGTCAAACCTAAGCCAGTACCCTGGTTCAGCAAATGAACAGGTACGAATCAGCTTGTGTCCACCTTTGTCCAACTTGTGTTCGCGTGGCTAGGATAGTTAAAAGGCTGAAACTTGAATATGGCAGGACAGACAGGGCGATCGCTTAGATTATCCGCACAAGGAATACAGAAGGCGGACATTGCTTTAAAAAAATTTGCTGGCAAACGGGATTTAGCAGCTAACCTGGAGATGTCTCCTACGACAGTGACGAATTTTTTTGCAGGTAGACCCGTTCAACCCAGAAAGTTTCACGCAATTTGTAAAAAGCTAAAGCTGGACTGGCAAGAGGTTACGGATCTACCGAAAACAGTTGAATCTGGTTCAATTGAGAAGAATCAGGACAACGGTTCTGATATTGACGAATTGGTGCAGGAGGTGCGATCGCGCTGTTGTGAGAAAATCCAACACCTGTACAGCAAAATCCGGTTGTTGAATCGCCAGCAGATTGACGTAGATAAGCTTTATGTGGATGTTTATGTGCTGGAGAAGCTTACTAGCGAGTCTTACGCAAAGATTCCCGATCTGCTGAAAGACTCAAACTATCGAGATAACTTTGACCGCTTGGGGTTAGGTCAGCGTGGAGAGCGATCGCCTGGATTTGAAATAGCTGCCCATCACCCTAGATTAATGATATTGGGTCAACCAGGCTCAGGTAAAACTACATTCTTGCGACATCTGGCTGTTGCTTGCTGCAAGGGTGAATTTCTGGCTGACTATATCCCCATTTTGATTGAACTCAGAGGTATCAATGCTAGTGAGTTCAACTTATTCAACTCTATTCATCAAGAATTTGACCTGGTTGATGAGGAGCAAACCAAACAAATCTTGAAGCAGGGTAAGGCTGTGATATTGCTGGATGGATTAGATGAAGTTCCCAGTCAGTCGAGGCGAGATGTACAAGATCATATTTATGAGTTTTCTCAGCAACAGAAGTATTATAAAAATCGTTTTATCCTTACCTGTCGGACCCAAACGACAAAATACATATCTGATAAGTTTGATTGCGTTGAAGTTGCTGAATTTACACCAAAGCAAGTTGATGAATTTGCCAAAAACTGGTTTAAGTCATTTGCTGAAACACCGGAACAAGGAGCAGATCTTACAGAAAAGTTTCTCAATAAGCTGAGATTGCCTGAAAACCAACCAACGACTGACCTAGCAGTTACTCCAATATTACTGAGTTTGACTTGCTTGGTTTTCACCGACTTGAAAGATTTACCTGCTAAACGCTCTGATTTGTATGAGCAGGGAATTAATTTGCTTTTACAAGACTGGGATGAAAAAAGGGGAGTCAGGCGAACAGTAGGAAGTGAACGCTACCGCAATTTATCAGTAGCAGAAAAGAAAAAGCTTCTGAGTTATCTTGCTGTCCGTAAGTTTGAGCAAGAGCAATTTTTGTTGTTTGAGCAAAGTGAAATTCAGAGCTACATTGCGAAGTATCTAAGTATTTCAACTGAGGAGAGCCAAGAAGTGCTGGAGGCGATAGAAGCGCAGCATGGTTTATTGATTAAACGGGCGCAGGGGATTTGGTCGTTCTCTCACCTGACGTTTCAAGAGTATTTTGCAGCGAAATGGTTTTGCGATAGCTCTGATTGGGATAGTTTAATCAAGCACATTACACACTCGCATTGGCGAGAAGTTTTGCTGCTGACAACCGGAATGTGTGAGGATGTAAACCGTTTCCTGAAGTTAATGAAACAGCAGGTTGATGCACTTGTAGCTGGTGATGAGCATTTTCAGAAGTACTTGAAGTGGGTCAATCAGAAATCTCGTTCACTGGAGAATCTACGTAAACAAGCAGCAGTTAGAGCCTTTTACTTGTCTCGTTCCCTCAATCTCTCCTTTGAACACCGTTTATCTTGCTCTCTCGATCCCTCCTTCGAGCAATACCTATCCGATCCTCTAAGTCTCTTTTCTGATTACTGCCTATACCGCTCTCTCCACCACTCCTACTCTCCTGACCTCGAGCAATGCCTCTACAGCTCTGGTGCAGATGGCCCTTCCTTCATGGCTGTCTCTCGCTATCTCGATTTTGAACTCTTTCTTGGAGAACTCCTTAAGCAATCGGTCAACCTTGAGCCTAAACTCAAGGAAGCATTACTAAAGCTAAAAAATCAGCTACCAGCTCAACGAGAAAGAGCAAACTATAAGCAATGGTGGCAGGATAACAGTCAAGCCTGGATTGGAGAGTTGAGAGATGTCATGATTAACCACTGCGATATTGGTCATGATTGGCTGTTCACCGAAAAGCAGAAACAATTGCTAGAGCAGTATTACGATGCAAATATCTTGCTGGTGGATTGCCTAAATAGCGGTTGTGCGGTAAGTGATGAAGTAAGGAAGGAGATTGAGGAGACGTTGTTGCTACCTATTGCAGAGATTGAAAAGCGTCAGCAGTGGATTTTGTAGCAAATGTAGCGGATGAATTAATAGAAACTATCACCGATAACCTATCCGTTACATCCGTTACAAAATTCGTTGCCAACCAATTACTGATGAACAAGGAAAAATTGAACAAAACATATTGTTATCGATGCTAATTTTAACCAAGAAAGGATAAAAAATGTCCCAAAAATTAGTTGATTTAATAAACCAAGCAGACGCCCTCACCCCTGATGAGCAATTGCAGCTCATAGCCCACTTAACACAAAAACTACGACGTTGCGAGATTAAACCGAAACCAAGCCGTAAAGTTACGGAATTTGCTGGAATAGCCCCTAATCTACTAAGGGGTATGGATGCTCAAGAATATGTCACCCGCATCAGGCGTGGGGAATTTCCAGAATTGGAAATTGCAGAAGTGGAATCAAGGAAAGAGGAGTGAACATTACAGAAAGCCTCCAGGGTGTGACGCGGTTGTTCCTGAACACTGCACCAGTTATCTACTACATTGAGCGAAGCCCACAATACTTTGCCCTTGCCAGCGTAGTGCGATCGCACTCCCTTATCCGCTACACCGTCACCGTTACCGGATGAAAGGCGATCGCATTCAGTCAGTCTCTGTTGTAGTTATAATCAGCATATTTAATCAATAAGGACTTTACCAATAAAATTAGCCAATCTATACTGGGTTCTAGTAACACAGGCTGAAGGAACCTCCCATGCACGAGCCTCTAACATCCCCACCCAGTAGCTGGTACGAACAGTTAAAGCGGAATCACATTGTCCGGGCGCTAGAAACTATCCAAGACTTATTTATCATTTCCCTGTGTGTAGGGTTGTTCGCTTTCATGGCGATTCAGCTTCGAGAGATGTTTTTAGAGTTGCTACCTCCCCTAGATTTCCAAAATGTTACCTCCGATATTCTGTTCTTGCTGATTTTAGTTGAGTTATTCCGACTGCTGATTATTTACTTACAAGAACAGCGCGTATCCATTGGAGTCGCTGTGGAAGTTTCTATCGTTTCCGTTCTGCGAGAAGTTATCGTGCGGGGCGTTTTAGAAACATCCTGGATTCAAATTTTAGCCGCCTGTTCTTTCTTAATCGTGATGGCAGCACTCCTCATCGTTCGCGTGTGGTTGCCACCCACTTTTGAAGGAATTGACCCAGAAAAACGCTTGGCGATGAGAAATAAGCGTCTTTCCACGACTCACTCATCTGAATCTCCTGTTACGAATCTAGACTCTCGCGTTATGGCTTCTGTCTTTGCAGATAGCACGAGTCATTTAGATCCGGTTTCTAAATAAAATTAGATCCCTCTTGCATCCCCCTCGTTTCTAATGTCTCCCCTTACTAAGGGGGGATTAGGGG
>NZ_JADEWY010000211.1 GCF_015207375.1 Coleofasciculus sp. LEGE 07092
ACCTAGCAGAACTCGCGGCTTATGGATCTTCTCCCTATCTGAGGATGTTGCAAAAGTTTCCCCCAGAATTGGAACAGTTGGGGAACAAAATTCGCGTTCATATTGTTGAGTCGCCGCCCTTGCATTTAACGGAAGGGAACTTAATTCGATCCGGCGTCAATCCTCAACTGGATGAAATGCGCCGCACTGCTGAAGATGACCAGCAATGGATTGCGAATTTAGAAGTCACGGAACGAGAACGCACGGGTATTCCCAATCTAAAAGTAGGGTATAACAAAACCTTTGGTTACTATATCAGTATTTCTCGCAGCAAAGCTGACCAAGTTCCCGATAACTATATCCGCAAGCAAACCCTCACGAATGAGGAACGCTACATTACCCCCGATTTAAAAGAACGAGAAACTCGAATTCTCACGGTACGGGACGATTTGAATCGGCTGGAATATGAGGCTTTTGCCAGTTTGCGAATTGAAGTTGCCGAGTATGCTGAACAAATTCGCAGTATCTCACGGGCAGTTGCTGCGATTGACGTGTTGTGCGGGTTAGCAGAGGTGGCAGTACAGCAAGGGTACTGCCGTCCTACTATCGTTGAAGGGCGCGAGATTACGATTATTGACGGGCGGCATCCGGTGGTAGAACAGTCACTGCCTACGGGGTTTTTCGTGCCGAATTCGGCGTATTTGGGACAGGAAGATGCCCCCCACCTCTCCTTGAAAAGGGGGGAGAAGATGGAGGAGATAGAACGCCCTGATTTGATTATTTTGACTGGACCGAATGCTAGTGGGAAGAGTTGCTATTTGCGGCAGGTGGGGTTGATTCAGTTATTGGCGCAAACGGGAAGTTTTGTGCCTGTGGGGTCGGCAACATTGGGAATTTGCGATCGCATTTTTACCCGTGTGGGTGCGGTAGATGATTTGGCGACGGGTCAATCGACGTTTATGGTGGAGATGAATGAAACAGCAAATATTCTCAACCATGCCACCGGGAAATCCTTGGTATTGTTAGATGAAATAGGCAGAGGCACGGCAACCTTTGATGGGTTATCTATTGCTTGGGCGGTTGCGGAATATCTAGCAATGGAAATTGGGGCGCGAACGATTTTTGCCACTCATTATCATGAATTGAATGAACTGGCGTCTATTTTGCCGAATGTTGCCAATTACCAGGTAACGGTGAAGGAACTGCCTGATCAAATTATCTTTTTGCATCAAGTTCAACCGGGAGGGGCGGATCGTTCGTATGGGATAGAAGCAGGGCGTTTGGCGGGTTTACCTGCATCGGTGATTGCACGGGCGAAGCAGGTGATGGGACAAATTGAGAAGCATAGTAAAATTGCGATGGGGTTGCGTAAGGGAATTGGCAAAGAACGAGGGATATCGGCGGTAGAGGAGGAGGGAATTGGGGTGGAACAGTTGGATATTTTTGGGGATTAATCCTCTGCTGGTGTTTGAATTCTAGTATGAGCGATCGCACTTATTGCTGTCTGTCTTCACAGAGGATAACAATCTGAACTCTACGCTGACTCATTCAACCATCCCCGTGCAATGAGTTCTGAAACGGGTAGTCCAGAATTGTCAGCAACTTCACTGCTAATTCGTTTGATTCGGACAGGAGCGTTACTTTGACGTTCAAACCAATAGCCAATCGGTGAAGCTAAAAGGTAGTTGATTAACTCAGGATGATGAGAAATCAGTAACGCTTGGATCTGTCCTTCACTACAAAAGTTCGTAAAACCATCCATAACATCTTTGAAGATATTTCCTAGTTCGGCGACTTTACCTTGATCTTCAGAAAGATAGCGATACCAAGAAACAAAATTCTCCATATTATTGGTCAAACACATTTCTTCCTGGCTACTCTCATCAATCATCAAGTTTGGAATAATTCGCACGATAATGAAACGTGCCATCCGTTCTCTAAACCAAGTTAATTTTGTATTGTAGACTCTTGGCATTAATGAAGGCAGCATAGACCGTGACCAATCAAATGAATATTGGGAACCTTGGTCATGATTGTCTCGATAGAGTGTAACTTCGCCCAACTCAAATTGTCACCATTAACAAATGCCTGAATTTTTTGTAGGACTTCAAAAACGGTCGATTTGCCTGTTCCGTTAGAACCGAGAAATAGATTAATCATATTAACGTCAAGTTCAAAATTTACTAGACAGCGAAAATTATCAATATAGATACGTTTCAGCATATTTTTTTTCAGTAATAACTCTTTTATATTGTGTGCGGGGACGCCCTCCACAGGTTCCCGGTGTGCGAACAATCAGCGTACCAATGTCAGTTAGGGTTTGCATAATCTGCTTGCTCACATCTTGCTCTCATCCTAACTTGTTGAGCTATCACCGAGTGCGATCGCCCCAGCTCAGTCAATCAGGGATACCAGTCAGCTCCCCAGATGTTCGTTTCTTCACTCCCCTCATCAAGTAGTATAGTTTCGCAATGTGCTCTGATAAAGCGATCGCACATTCTGGAGCTGGAGGATGAACGATGAGAGCGAAGAGTGTCAACACCCTGGTTGAACCTTTTCTGCACTAGGGGAGTCTAAACAATGAACAGAAAAACTGGTGAGAGAGAACTTACAGGTGTCAGCCATACCCGCAAAGGTGTCAAAGAATGACCGCGCTGTTCGAGAATCCGATACCGATACCGATGCCGACTTGGTGCTACATTGCCAACAGGGAAATCAGCAAAGTTTCCGTCAACTGTATCGGCGCTATCAGCAGCGAGTGAGATCTACGCTCTATCAGCTATGTGGTGCTGAGGGTTTAGATGATTTAGTACAAGACGTCTTCCTCCGAACCTGGAAAGGCTTACCCCAACTGCGACAGGTATCCCAATTTTCCACTTGGATATATCGCATCTGTTGGAATGTGGCATCCGATCGGCGGCGGCAGTTTGCCCAGCAGCGTTCCTTCAACGCTAAAATTCGAGCAAATACAGAGGCAATGTCTCTAGACGAGTGTAAACCGTCCCAGACTTCTGACCTAATGCAGTTGCACTATCAAGATATCGTACAACGAGGACTGCAACAACTCAGTTTTGAACACCGCGCCGTCTTAGTGCTGCACGATCTTGAAGATCTGCCCCAAAAAGAAGTAGCACAAATTTTGGGCATTGCAGTAGGAACCGTGAAGTCTCGCCTTTTCCATGCTCGAACGTCGTTGCGAAACTGTATTCAGCAACAAGGAGAAATGCTATGACTCAATTACCACCTGATGATAAAGAATGGCAAGAATTTTTGCGCCAACACTGCCCTACACCTCCCCCTGCCGCCGATGATTTAGAGGATCGGCTGCTTAATGCTATCGAGGAGCAAGAGCAACCTATGCGGAGTCGGGGGTTATGGGCTATACCACCAGCCATTGTTGCTGGTTTACTGATGGCTTGGAGTGGCTACCGCACGCTGATTCCTTTGCCAGAACCGTCTCACTCGTCTGCTAGTTTGGAAGCGTTCTTAGAAAATAACTGGAACAGCGTTACGGGAGAGACACCCGTCAGTTCTTCACCTGAGAGTACCCCAGCAAATTGGGTGCTCTTAGCGAATACAGCACCTTGAGCTTTTAATTCCAACAAAATTTAAAGGTAAGCGTTGGTAAGTCAGTCAAACTGATGCCCAACTCAAGAGGTAACTTTTATGTTGTTACGTCGTGTTTCTATTTTATCAGTCCTCCTGCTTTCTCTGGGAGGGGTTATGGCTCTTGCCAATCCCAATTCTAAGGGTGTAATCCCATCAATTGTGCCAACCTTTGAAGGTCAACCGCCCCAGAAGCAAAGTAGATTGAGGTTGATGGAAGAACTCAACCTCACATCCGAGCAAATGCAACAGTTGCATAGCATTCAACAGCAGTACAGAAGTCAGATTAATAACCAGCGCCAGGAACTAGCTCTAGCCCAGGAAAAATTAGCGGAGTTGATGGCGAGTACTGCTACTGTTGACCAAATTCGTACCCAACACGAGCAGGTTCAAGAATTCAGCCAGCAGCTAGGAGAGTTAAGCTTTGAAAGTATGTTGGCAATGCGAGACGTTTTTACCCCCACTCAACGCCACCGATTTGCTCAACTGATGGAGCAACGGCAGGACGAGGTGAGCAATCACACTCAGCAACAAAAAAGGTTAGATCGTTGAGATTTATCTACCTTCACGGTTTTGCATCAAGTCCTGGTTCAGCAAAGGTTGTGTATCTGCGCGATCGCTTTGCAGATATTGGTATTTCTCTAGAGGGAATGAGCTACGGAAAAGCCCCCAATTCCCTATTATCTAAGGGAGGGATGGGGGAATTGATGAACTAAAGTGTACCCAGTAGCAGCGACCTTATCGGATTTCTTTTCGCTCGTCAACGATAATGACCTCTGGCTCACCATCACCTGTTAAGTCGCGAGCATCAGTAACCACTTCTCGGGTTGCTACCCGTTCGCGAGTGGCAACAGGCTCCACTTCCGCGACTTCCTCACGAGCTTCTCGCCGAGCAGGAGCGTCGAAGATTTCAAATTCTTCAACATGGCGATCGTGCATGATAGAGCGGACGCGCTTCAGGTCATTGTCACTGCCGCTAACCATCAACAAATACTCGCCAGCTTTGATGCGCTCGTTGTACACCTTGGCTCTCTCCTCAGGAATACCCATACCCACCAAGGCACCAATAATACCGCCAGAGGCTGCACCGATTCCGGCTCCTGCCAAAGTAGAGGCTACGGCAGATATCTCGGCTCCGGCTGCGAGTATAGGACCAACACCAGGAATCGCTAATAAACCGACCCCTACTAAGAAGCCACCAATACCGCCTAGAACTGTACCAGCAGTCGCGCCCGCAGCAGCTCCTTCCTTGGCTTCGTTGCCGTGTTTTTCGGTTACTTCCCTAGCTCCTTCAACGTCATCAATATTCCGTGCCAATAAGGAGACTCTGTTCATGTCAAACGCAGACTTTTTAAGGTCTTGGAGCGCATCTTGGAGATCTTCGCGTCTTTTGAAAACACCGACGGCGCGTTTGTAGTTACCAGTTTTGGGAGTAAACTTTTCTTTCTCAATCATTTTGTTTCCTTTGTCTTGAATTCAACAATTTAGGGTGTGACTAAGCCCTTTTCTTTTCTCTTGACTTAGTTTGAAAACCAGTCGTAACAAAGCCGCTACTCACCAGGAGCAGGATCGACAGCAGATGGATAGATACCATCGGCTACAATTACGGGTCTTTGGGTGTATCTGGACAAAAACTCTTCGATCTTTGCGTCGTCCCAGCCTAGGTTAGCTTCCTTCAGGAGTTTAGCATCAGCCTGGCGCGCTGTGCCAGTCACTGTAATGTTTTCACCTTCTTGGACTGCGGCGATTGAACCCCCTTTAAGATCGGCTTCGACACCAACAACCAGCACTCCGATATCATCAACCCAACCCTCTTCAAACAGGGCAAGTGCATTGTTGGTTGCTTCCAGTTTTCTGACATCGCCTTCTACAGCAATGACTTTATCAAAATAGCCGGTCGGAGCGGCGGCGAGTTCTTCAGTAGTGGGGGCAAGCGCCAGAGATTGGGCAATAATGGCGGGTTGCTCTTCGTAGTCTACATACAGCTCGTCTTCTAAGTCCAGACCGTATTCTTTTTCAACGTCAGCAAGCACAAATTGTGCAACTTGACCTGTAGCTTGAACCGGCATATCTTCTTCGGCAGGAAGCGTGAAGACAGTACCTGTGGCATTAATCACGAGAATGGGTTTATCCTCCTCCGTGTTCATAACAAAGCCAGACTTCCCAACGGCTTCTCCCACTAGGCTTCTTACCGTTATCTCTTGCCCAATAACGCTTTCGGTATTTTCAGCAACGTCTTCAGTGGTAACGTTAGTTTTTCCTTCCTGAATCTCTTCATTATCTGTAGTGCAGCCAGGAAGCAGCAAAGTGGTTACACTCAGAGCGATCGCTCCTAGACAAGCTCCTGTTCTTTTAGTCCAGAGGGGGCTAATGTAATCTTGATCGAGCATAATTATCCTGATAGATATAACAAAATTTACGGCTTCTCAAGAAGCAGTGAATTAAGCCCTGTAACTGACTCCTTAACAGTTAGGTGGGGGCGGTTGTAAAACGTTATTATTCGAGCGTTCTACTTACTCCAATCAATTTACAGCCGCTCTAACTACAGTTACATCTATCAGTAGAGTGACTTGCCCTCTCTGACTAAGTGTAGATTTTCAGAGAATTTTGCAGTTTTATTAAACACGGTTGGGGGTAGAGACATTAGTACACAACTTCTCTACTGAATGTTGGTTGACCGACAAAACTTGTGAGCAGATGCCTAGAAAGCCCTCACCCTAGCCCTCTCCCCAAGGGAGAGGGAACAAGAACAAGACTTACGCACTCAAACACATAAAATAGCCGTAATCCTCTGTTCCCCGTTCCCCGTAGCCTAAAACATTGATTTTTCGTTTCAGTGCGTCAGTCCTAAAGAATATCAATCAGCTCCCCTCTCCCCTGGGGAGAGGGGTTGGGGGTGAGG